>CAYMRD010000036.1:0-9051 GCA_964392775.1 uncultured Bifidobacteriaceae bacterium | reverse complement strand
TGACCCTAACTCCTCTTATATATTGCCTCTAAAGAACGTTTACTGTAACACTTTTAACTGTTACCCCTTCTCTCAAGGGGATGCAAAAGTAAGGCGTTTTCTCAGACCTGCAATACATGGGTGAAGATTATTTCATACTTATTTACTCCACCCCTATTTATCAAGCACTTAATTTTATAATAATATTGGATATCCATTCATTTAATATGCTTCCGTCCTTTTTTTGATGCTTCGACCTAGCTCAGTATAAATTTCAAAGGACCAAAAAATCAATCCTTTTATGCAGTATTCTAAATGTAAGAGCATCGGTCAATCATATTTATTGTAAAGCGGCTAGTAATGATTATAGATAAAGGGGATGGTGTAAATCCGATAGAAGATATGCCCCCTACGGGGTCATTATAGCTTTTGGGGTATCGTTTTCTATAAAGATTAGACTCCTCCGGAGTCTTTTGCCGGAGACTAACAAGGGTTAAAGTTTTTGACTGATGTGTATTATTTTCTACTTCAAAACACATTTTACAACATATCATATATAAACTAATGCTAGTTGTTTGTGGTATGCCGCGTGAGGGATAGCAGTGGAAAGCCCACAACTGCGTGGCCTGTGCGTTGGGGTGAGGACTTGGAACGGATAGCCCGGCCGAAGGACACGCCCTAGGAATATTTGTGATTTCGGATTTGTGATTTATGATGTCCCGGGTTCGGTGATTCTAGCATGTATATATAGTACGCAATAAGGATTGATGAAAGGATACGGGTTTTACTTGAAACTTTATACATTCGCATCCTCAATCTAAAATCACAATTCTCAAATCACAAATCATACTATGAGTTTATTTAACAAACACGAAGCTTTAGTAAATGCAGCCATTGAGGCGACCGCGAAACGTACTTATTATACACCGTACCCTGAAATGCCTAAGTTGTATGCTGAGGATGGGGATGCCAAAGCGAAAGCTTATATCAGCGCTGTGATGAATAACAACTTCGCTGAACTGTTGCAAGAAGGCGATGGTAGCTGGGTTGGTGAAGAGATCTCTCCGTATTTACAATTGGGAATTGGTGTGAAATACCCAAGTCAATCGACCGATACTTATATAAGCAGAGCTCAACAGGCTCAAAAAAGCTGGTCGAAACTGAGCGTTGATGAGCGTACAGGTTTATTGGTGGAAGTATTGGAGCGTTTGAAACTTCGTTTCTTTGATATTGCGTATGCTACGATGCATACAACCGGTCAATCGTATATGATGTCGTTTCAGGCATCGGGACCACACTCGAACGACCGCGCCCTCGAAGCTGTTGTGGAAGGATACAAACAACTGAAAGGATTGCCTTCAAATGCTACGTGGAGCAAACCACTGGGCAAATTTGATTTGGTGATTGAAAAAAACTGGAAAGCCGTTCCTAAAGGTGTGGCTCTGGTAATTGGTTGCAGCACCTTCCCTATCTGGAATACGGTTCCGGCTTTGTTTGCCGATTTGATTACCGGTAATGCCACCATCGTGAAGCCACATCCTAAGGCTGTATTGCCAATTGCTATTGTGATAGGTGAACTTCAAAAACTATTTAAAGAAAACGGAATTGATATTCATACTGTACAACTTGCAGCCGATACACTTGCAAATCCTATCACCAAACATCTTGCTGAAAATGCAGCTGTGAAGCTGGTGGATTACACAGGAGGTAGTGTATTTGGTGATTACGTAGAATCACTCCAAGGTAAAACGGTGTTTACCGAAAAAGCGGGTGTAAACTCGATCATCATCGACTCGGCCAAACAATTGGCTCCGGTGATGCAGAATATTGCTTTTGCAGCTTCGTTGTACTCTGGACAAATGTGTACAGCTCCTCAAAATATTTTTATTCCGGCTACTGGTGTTAAAACGGATGATGGCGTGGTAAGTTATGATGATGCAGTGAAAATGTTATGTGATTCTATTCAAGGTTTGGTGACCAACCCTAAAGCCGGAGCACCAACATTGGGAGCTATTCAATCGGATTTAACCGCAAAACGTTTGGCTGATTCAAAAACATTGGGTGGTAAAGTGCTGTTGGAATCGATGGCGATTAAAAACGAAGAGTTTGCAGATGCCCGCGTGGCAAGCCCTACGGTGATTGAGTTGAACAGAACACAAGGTGATGTATTTAACCATGAGTGTTTCGGACCGATTGTGTTTGTGGTGAAAACAGACTCAACAGCCGACTCACTTGCATTGGCTAAACAATTGGCCAGCGCCAAGGGAGCGATTACCTGTGGAGCCTATACTACTGATGTCGGCACACGTGATTTAATTGAAGATGAAATGAACAGTGTGTTTACACCTGTATCGTTCAATTTCACCGGAGCTGCTTTCATCAACTCGCATGCGGCTTTCAGCGATATGCACGTTACAGGAGGCAACCCTGCTGGAAACGCCAGCTTAACTTCGGCTGAGTTTATTGTGAAAAGGTTTGTGTGGGTTGGGAATAGGTTTATGTAAGAACAGTTATTTATTGCGGGTGGCGGGTTGTTTATTTGTTGACGCGAGATAAATTGAAGAGAAATTCGGATATTTAAATAAGAAATTCGAAACGAATACTAAGAGACTTTCTGCTATGGCAGGAGGTCTTTTTTTTGCAGCTAAGTTGATGAGAGGTTTATTGCTTTCTTTCGAAAACTTTATACCTTAGTTATTATTATTAAATCCCTCCTATGAAAACGATACTGATTTGCAGCCTCCTCATTTTTATTCATACCACGCATGCTAAAAATCTTGCAACATTAAAAGCAAGCTGTGAAGCAGCAACAGCGCAAAGAGACTTAGACGTCAATAATGTTCGAACGACCATTTTAAATGCCGGTGATATGTGGAGGAACCTCAGTAATGCCAGATATGAAGTTCCTCTAGTTCAACCCGGACAGGTTTCAAAACATTCATTATCTGCCGGAGCCTTATGGTTTGGAGGGCTCACCAATGAAAATCTACGAACAGCTTGTCAAACCTATCGACAATCAGGTAATGATTTTTTCCCGGGACCACTTACCATTTCAACAGCAACCATAAGCAGCGCGGACTGCCGAGCTTATAATCGAATATGGAAGGTAACCCTTGACGAAATCACACGATTTAAAAACGATTCCAGAAACTGGGCATCTCCAAATGACGATTTTGCAACATGGCCGGCTATGGGAAACACAAGTATTGGACAAGCTCAATACCTTGCTCCGTTTGTTGACAAAAACGGAAATGGGATATATGAAGTAAATAAAGGTGAATATCCGTGCTTTGAAACCAATCGTACCGACAATATTCCGGATATGATGTTGTATTGGATTTACAACGACAAAGGCAATATTCACAGCCAAACACAAGGTTTGCCCATAGGCCTAGAAGTACAGGAGTTTGCCTTTGCCTATTCAACCTCAGATCATCTTAATAACAGCACTTTTTACAAAGCGACCGTCATCAACAGAGGAAGCGAAACCATTGATAGTTTTGTGGTGGCGCAATGGACGGATGGGAGTATTGGAAACCGTGAAGATGATTATGTACAATTTGATTGGAATCAACAAATGATGATTACCTATAATGGAGATGAAGAAGATGAGGGAATAGTGGGTTATGGATTCAATCCACCAAGTGTAGGAGTTGTAATGCTACAAGGCCCCAAATATGATGGCATTGATCTTCCTTTAAGCAATTTTATAGCATATAACAGTCCCCTTTTTACCAGTTCCTTTCCACCACTAGGACCAACGCGACCAGAGCATTACTGGAGTTTTATGAACGGTAAATGGTTAAACAACACTCCAATAACCTATGGGGGAACAGGAAAGGGAGGTACAGATACAGCTCACTTTATGTTTCCGGGATTGACGGATCCTAATGGGCGCAGTGAATGGACCGAAAACATTGCTCAAAATGCACCGGGAGACCGCTGTATGGTTGTATCCTACAGCCCATTTAGTTTGCTGCCGGGAGCAGTTAACACTATTGTGTATGCGGCAGTATGGGCTCAAGCTAATTTGGGTGGATCTTTAGGCTCTTTGCCTCTTTTAGATGAAGCTTGCAATCAGGCAAAGGCCTTGTTTCAACGTAATTTTATTAAAACAGAGCTCCAAAGCGTGGATGGAATCCACAACAATATTGCCTTGTATCCAAATCCGGGCACATCCGAAATCCATATTGATGGAGCAATTGAAGCCAACTCCGAGATTAGCTTTTTTGATATGAAGGGTGCATTAGTGTACACCACTAAACTTCAATCTTCAATTGATATCTCTCACTTGAAAAAGGGAATCTATTTTTACCAATTGAAAGACGGTCAACATCAGGTTATACAAACTGGGAAGTGGTTAAAAAACTAAGGAAATCGAATATCGAAAATAATACTAAGAGACTTTCTGCGATGCGGGAGGTCTCTTTTTTTGAAATTTGTTTTTACCGCAACGGGTGCTGCTAAAATGCTAAATTCATTACGGTACAAAGCCAAGCTTTCTGAATTTCCTTTCGTCCTTTTTTCTTGATGCTTCGACCTGGCTCAGCATAAATTTCAAAGGACCAAAAAAAATCAAGACTGACATAATCCCGATAGCTATCGGGACTGAAAAATGTAACATCAACGCATTTCCCCGCGTAGCGAGCCATCTCGCCTTGTTGTCTACAACAGAAGGGCGAGACTCGCGCTACGCTTAGCTGAGCCCATCGCTCGTGCGGTTGATGAACATTTTTTGGCGGATTTTCTGAATGTCGATCCTATTCAGCAGTATTCTAATCTAAACCTATCGTAAACAGTTGCGAATTCAAATTAGAAAAAGAGCATGGATTTAAAAGTTTATCTAGACAAAATTTTCGAATTTTAAGCACCAAATACATCCACAGAAGCTATCATTGATTGGGTGAACTCCTTTTGATTTAATCCCAAATTGATTCCTTTTTCTTCAAAATAGCTGATGAGGTTTTCGGTTGGCATATTGCCGGTAAGCTCATCGGCAGCCATAGGGCAACCGCCAAAACCTTTGATGGCACCATCGTAACGGGTGCAACCACTTGTATAGGCAGCTTCAACTTTTTCGTGCCAAGTGGTTGGGGTTGTATGCAAATGCGCACCAAACTCAATATGCGGAAAACGTGGAATCAAACTGCTAAACAAATAACTTATAGATTCGGGATTGGCAATTCCAATGGTATCGGATAAAGACAAAATCTTTACGCCCAGTCCATCCATCTCAGACACCCATTTCTCGGCAATCTCGGTATTCCAAACATCTCCATACGGATTACCAAAACCCATTGAAATATATACAACCAATTCTTTATTGTTTTTTACACATAGCTCCTGCATCTGCTTCACCGTATCGAGCGATTGAGCAATGGTAGAATTGGTATTGCGCAATTGAAACGTTTCGGAAATAGAAAACGGAAAACCGATATACCGGATCACTTCATGCGAAACGGCCTGCTCGGCACCACGGGTATTGGCTACAATGGCCAGCAATTTACTTTGGGTTGTACTTAAATCGAGATTGGCTAACACCTCAGTGGTATCAGCCAGTTGGGGAATAGCTCTGGGAGATACAAAACTTCCGAAGTCGATGCTGTCAAATCCTACTTTGAGCAGTTGATTGATATAGTTTATCTTTTTCTGAGTAGGGATAAAATCATGCAAACCTTGCATGGCATCGCGTGGACATTCGATTATTTTCATTTGTTGGAGGTAAGAGTACAAAGATTGTTAATTATGTTGAATAGTTAATTAGGTTGATTAAGTAATTAGGTTGGTAAGGTTGGTTGAGTGCGGTGGCGCCCTTTAGGGTTGGGGGTGCGGTAGGAAAATATGTTGATTAAGTTGGTTGAGTGCGAGTGATTATTGCGAGTTGGCGAGTTCATTATTACGAGTTAGTTATTGCAAGTTGATTGGTTGGTTGAGTAATTAGGTTGATTAAGTGCGGTGATGCCCTTTAGGGTTGGGGGGTGCGGTGGAAAGTTGCCTACTGCCTACTTTCCTTTTGCCTACTTCTTACCTGATAAACAACTCAATTTACCAAGTGTTTTCTCTCTCAATTTAATCCTCTCAAAACACTGCCTTAATAATCCCTAAACTCCTCGTTAACAAGCCTTCTAAAACAAATCAAAAACCATATTTTGAAAGCCTGAAAAAAGAAAATATTTATTATCTTTGGCTCCCTCGTATAACTATATAACATGAACGAAACACAGAATCCTATGCCACTCAACGAAACGGAAACCCGTGAAGTGTTGAACACCGAAGTAACAACAGAGGTTACTGCAGAAACTATTGGCGCTGCACCTACCGATGCTACAGTTGAAGAAATTCCTGCAGCCATCGTTACCGAAGATCATGTAGAAAACATTGAACTATCGGAAGAAGAAAAAGAAATCGAATCCATTGCGGATGATGAGATGCCTGACTTTGCAAACTTTAGCAAAGAGCAATTGATTGAAGCAGCTGTTGATGCTGTTAAAACCAAAGATTTGCTTGAAGCTACCCGCATCATCAAGGCTATCAAACCTGTTTTGGATCACCTGTTGCAGGAAGAATACAATGCAGCATTGGCCAAGTTTATTGAAGATGGTGGCGTAAAAGATGACTTCTCGTTTGTCAACAATGATAAATCGCGTGAGGTATTTAATGCCGCATCTAAAGACCTCAAACAAAAGAAAGCAGACGAAAAAGCCCGTCAAGAAGCCGAGAAACTCGACAACCTGAAAAAGAAAGAGGCTTTATTGGAGCGCATCAAAGCATTGACCGAAAGTGAAGAAACCAAAGACAGTTTAAGCAAACTGAAGGAACTTCAATCGGAGTGGAAATTGATTCGCAATATTCCCAAAGAACATATTGAGAAATTGTGGGAGTCGTACCATTTGTATATCCATAATTTTTACGACAATCTTTCGATGTTCAATGAACTGAAAGACCTGGACAGACGTAAAAACCTGGATCAAAAGATTGACCTTACCAAAAAGGTATCGGAGCTGGCTTTAGAGCCAAGCACTAAAAAGGTGATTATCCTCCTGAAAAAATATCAGGAAGAATGGAAAAACATCGGACCGGTTCCTCAGGAATCAAACGATGATATCTGGAACCGCTTTAAGCTGGAGTGCGATCGTATTTACGAAATGATCAAAGCCGTAATGGCCGAAAACGAACGTAAACGCGAAGAAAACCTTACAGCTAAAAAAGAACTATTGGCCAAAGCATTGGAACTTTCCAATATCCATACAGCCCGTATCAAAGACTGGATGGAGCATAGTACTGCTGCCAACCAACTGATGGAAGACTGGAAGAAAATCGGAATGGTTCCGATGAAATACAAAGAGAGTCTTTGGGAAGAATTCAGAGCGGCACGTAATAAATTTTTCAGCAATAAAAATGAGTTCTTTAAGAAACTACATACTGAACGTAATAATAATTTAAAGGTAAAAACCGATTTGTGCGAGAAAGCGGAGTCGATTTCGGCCAACCCAATTGATTGGAACAAACAAACCGATGAGTTGAAAAAATTGCAGGAAGCATGGAAAACCGTTGGACCGGTGCACGAGAAAATTTCGGATGCTATCTGGAAACGTTTCCGCACGGCCTGCGACAGTTTCTTTGAGAAAAAAGCACAGCATTATGCCGGACAGGTTGAAGAGCAAAAACAAAACCTGGAAGTAAAAAATGGCTTATTGGTGCAATTGGAAACCTTATTGGCCCGTGAAGACGGAGCCAATATCATCAACGACCTGAAAGCTTTGCAAGAACAATGGAGCAAGGCAGGTTTTGTGCCGATGAATACCAAAGAAGCCATCAACAAAAAATACAACGAGTTAACCGATAAAGTATTCAATAAGTTTAAGCAAGCTCATGCCGCCATGCGTGATATGAAGGACCGCTCGCATTTTGAAACCTTGCTCCACTCACCAAACGGAGATCAACGCCTGAAACGTGAAGAGAAGTTTTTGCAGGAAAAGATTCGTGGATTAAAAAGCGATATGATCACCTGGGAAAACAACCTTGGCTTTTTTGCCAAATCAAAAGGTGAAAACCCAATGATAGAGCAAATCAAGGATAAAATTGCAGGCGCAGAAAAGCAGATCAAACAACTGGAAGATAAATTGAAGTTGATGCGTCAGGTTGCCAAACAAGAGCAAAAAGTTTAGTGCTGTTTACCTTCAAAAAACTATTAAACCATTATGCGAGTGCCACACTAATTGATGTGTTGCACTCGCCTTTTGTTTTTGAGCTATACAATTCATGCTTCAAAAGACGTAGCAACATCAAAACCCCGTATGCCCAAAGCGGACATGTAGAAGAGATCATCGCTAAATTATGTATTCGCTTTCCGCAACATGCAGTGATCACAGTTCCGAATCAGGCACAACCCGGTCAACCATTTCTATTAATCCCGGAAACAAATATTCCCCTTACTGAACTTGATGTTTTGTTAAGTCAGGCGCATAACGATTCCTTCCTTGTAATCAAACATCCGCATGCTTCGGAACAACAGTTTGAGTATTGGGAACAACTCAAACAAAGAGCAGCCGTAACAGCTGTGATTGATTTGTTTTTTGTGGGTTTGGTATTTGTGCGTACAGAACAGCGCAAACAGGTGTTTAAGCTGAGGTTGTTTTAATTTTCGCCACCAAGATTCTCCAAGGCACAAAGCCTCACCAAGTTTACAAGAACTACATAAGTTTATTTCTTTTAAGAAAAACCATTCGAAAAGCAGGATGCTTTGGTGGCTACTCTCTTTTTTTTGTACACGAAGACTCGAAGAGGAAGAAAGATATAAGAACACGAAGAAATGCCCTTCTTTTCGGTCTTGGTGAAACTTAGAGGCTTTGTGCCTTGGTGGCTACTCTCTTTTTTTGTACACGAAGACTCGAAGAGGAAGAATGATATAAGAACACGAAGAAATGCCCTTCTTTTCGGTCTTGGTGAAACTTGGAGGCTTTGAGCCTTGGTGGCTACTCTCTTTTTTTGTACACGAAGACTCGAAGAGGAAGAAAGATATAAGAACACGAAGAAATGCCCTTCTTTTCGGTCTTGGTGAAACTTGGAGGC
>CAYMRD010000035.1:0-13844 GCA_964392775.1 uncultured Bifidobacteriaceae bacterium | reverse complement strand
AGAGATTGAGAACACCAGCGGGGAGCGGATTAAAGAGAAGTTTGTGAAGGATTAAAAGGAGTTCCGCGCACAGTTTTTTTAGAAAGAGTGCGATTGGTCCCCTTCAGGGCAAGTTGACGAGTCATTAAAACGAAATATTCATTCAACAAAAAAGGGATGGTTTTTAAAGCCATCCCTTTTTTATGCGTTTCATTTATTTGATTTTTGTTGGCTCACTCACAATATTAACGGGCTGTCTTACCAAATGCAGTGTCATGTTATCGGTTAGTTCCGGAAAGTCTGAAGTGAGGTTGTAATCACTCAGTTTAAGCGGAATGATAAGGCTAAATAAAAGATTTCGCTGTACATCAGTATCTGCGGTACTATTGGATCCTTTGAAAATAGAGTACTTAGAAACAACATTCATTTCTTCTCCATTCATGCGAACGGTTCCTGATAAGTTTTGAATATCATCATTAACAATTTCGTTTAAGAGATTATAAGCGTTGCCATCAAACCGGCCCCGGAAATAAAACTTTTCATTGGGTGCGTCAAATTCATGCTTTTGGATTGAATCTGTGCTTTTAAAAGTTCCAAGCGTTACAATCAAAGTAACCTCATTTGATTTGAGATCCAGCTCCATCCAAGCCTCCTTTGATTGAGCCGATATAAGAGAAGAGTCCTTATGTATTGCGTTTAGCAGCACGGTGCAGTTGCGGTAAACCTGGGCCTGCAATTGCATCGCCAATAAAGTACCAATGGTTACAAAAAGTTTTTTCATGCCGGTAAATTAGCCCAAAACCTGTTTGAGGTCTGCCATTAAATCTTCAATATCTTCCACACCAACACTTAAACGCAAAAGGTTGTCAACTACTCCGGCTCTTTCACGCTCGGCTTTTGGAATACTTGCGTGTGTCATGGTTGCAGGGTGGTTAATCAAACTTTCAACACCACCCAATGATTCGGCAAGCGTAAATACTTTAAAAGATGATGCAAACTTGAAGGTTTTTTCCAAATCGGCATCTTTCAATACGATGGAAATCATTCCTCCAAAATCACGCATTTGTTGTTTGGCGATTTCATGGTTCGGGTGGTCGGTGAATCCCGGCCAGTATACTTTCTCAATTTTAGGATGGGTGCGTAAAAACTCGGCAATCACACGTCCGTTGGCACAATGTGCTTTCATACGCAGGTGCAGGGTTTTGAGTCCGCGCAATACCAAAAACGAATCCATGGGCCCGGGAGTAGCACCACATGAGTTATGAATAAAGGCGAGTTGTTCATATAAGTTGTCGTTGCTGGTGAGCAAAGCACCCATCACCACATCGCTGTGTCCACCCAGATATTTGGTTACACTGTGCATCACAATATCAGCTCCGAGTTGAAGCGGATTTTGCAGGTACGGAGAGGCAAACGTATTATCGACAGCATAAATCAATTTGTGTTCTTTGGCAATCACACCGCAAGCCCTAATATCAATAATCTGCATGGTAGGATTGGTAGGGGTTTCAATCCAAAGCAATTTGGTATTTGCATTTACATGCTTGCGGATATTTTCGGGATTGCTCAGGTCGATAAAGTGGAACTTGATGCCATAATTGGCAAACACCTTGGTAAACATGCGGTAGGTTCCTCCGTACAAATCGTTTCCGGTAATCACCTCATCACCCGGGCGAAGCAGTTTTACAACCGCATCGGTTGCACCCATACCACTGCTGAAAGCCAGTCCGTATTTAGCGCCTTCCAGTGACGCTAAACATCCTTCGAGAGCGCTCCGGGTAGGGTTTTTTCCGCGGGCATAAGCATAGCCTTTGTGTTTGCCGGGACTCTCCTGAGCATACGTTGAGGTCTGGTAAATAGGAGTCATTACGGCTCCTGTGGTAGGGTCAGGTTCTTGTCCGGCATGAATGGCACGGGTTCCAAAACCAAGTTTACTGGTATCTTTCATGAGTTGTAAATTATCGGAATAGGGTGCAAATCTAAGATTAATATCGTGTTATAAATAATGCCCTTCAATCTCATCAGGGCAACACGCATTAAAAATGTCTGAAAAAGTAAACGATTAGAAAATGAGTGTAGGAAAACGGGTTAGATAAGTTGTATTCAGGGGGTATTTCTTTGAAGTATGAAGATCAAAGAAATATTTAAACAAATAAGCGATCCGCGCATTGACCGCAAGAAACTTCATTTATTAGATGATATACTTGGGTTGAGTTTATTGGCGGTAATATGTGGAGCAGAAGGTTGGGAGTCGATAGAGGAATTTGGAAAAAGTAAAGAGGCTTTTTTACATGAAATACTTGAGTTGCCAAATGGTATACCATCACATGATACGATTGAACGTGTTTCCAGTTGCAACAAAGACGCTGAGTTTTTCAATACCGCTATAAGAACCCATTGGTCCATAGAAAACTCATGTCACTGGGTATTGGATGTACAGTTCAACGAAGATAAAAGCAGAAAAAGAAAAGATAATTGTGCTGAAAATTTCGCCATCATTCGGAGAATAGCACTAAATCTTCTAAAGAATAAGCAATACAGAAGGTTTGGCGTTCAAAACAAAAGACTCGTTGCCTCCTGGAATCATGACTTTCTCTTATCTCTTATAATTTACTGACTCGGGATATTGTCAATTAAACTTCTTCCATCCTCCGCAGCCCCTAATCCTAAAGGGAGTTCCGCGCACAAGTCTTTTAGAAAGTGTGCGGCTGGTCCCCGCCAGGGGCAGGGGTGCGCGAGGGCAAGTTGACAATATCCCGATAGTCAGTTATAATTTAATGCGTGTTGCCCTGCTTTTTAATGTGTACAGAATTTGCACAATAAGAACTCCAGTAACGAACAAATCGCATCAAAATATTATTGTAGTCTTCGCCTCGCAACAAGGCAATACAGGTTGATACATCTCCCATACTAACCTCCCACCTCAACACCAAAGCCTTTATCGTAAATACGGTTCGAGTTAAATGTTTCTTTCCGGGTACGTGGACGCGAAATTCGCATCAACTTATCCAGCATAAAAGCCAACGCATACAAACCCAACATACCTATTAAATTGTAGTGAGAGCAGAACCAGCTAAAAGCTTTACATACTCCAATAAACGCTTGTTTCATATATCCGCTATTTATACCCAAAAATAGCAATCCAAATAAATAAAACAACTATTTATTGCGGATAAATGACAACTGGCATAAAAAAACCCGTCCGATTGCTCGAACGGGTTTCCTGTTAACAGAATATTGTATTAAGCCTGCGCAACCGGTTTAGGCTTATTGGCCAATAAGCGCAAAAGCTTACCCAGCGTAGCTTTAAGCTCTGTACGTGGTGTGATAAAATCTACAAACCCATGCTCCAGCAAGAACTCCGAACTCTGGAAACCTTTCGGTAAATCTTTACCGATGGTTTCACGGATTACACGCGGACCGGCAAAACCGATCAAAGCCTCCGGTTCGGCAATATTAAAATCACCCAACATGGCAAAGGATGCCGTAACACCACCGGTTGTAGGATCGGTCAGCAAAGAGATGTATGGAATACCTTCCTGTCCAAGCAATGCAAGCTTGGCTGATGTTTTAGCCATTTGCATCAACGAGAAGGCTGCTTCCATCATACGGGCTCCACCTGATTTTGACACCACCATTACCGGAATTTTGTTTTCGCGGGCATAATCAATAGCACGGGCAATTTTTTCACCCATCACCGAACCCATCGAACCTCCGATAAAGTTAAAATCCATACAGGCTACTACCAAATCCATCGCCTCTACCTTACCTACGGCTACACGCATCGCATCCGTCAATCCCGATTTCTTCTGAGATTCGGCCAAACGCGATTTGTAATCTTTGGTGTCGGTAAACGTCAGAGGGTCGGTTGGTCTGATATTGGCGAATAACTCCAAGTATTCTTTGTTATCAAACAGAATATTGAAGTACTCTACCGAACCTACCTTATCATGGTACTGGCAACTCGGGCATACAAAACTGTTGGCTTCATGATCGCTGGCCAGCAAAGCTTTTTTACAGCGCGGACATTTATGCCATAACCCGTCAGGTACCGATTTTTTATCTTCAGTACTGGTGGTAATACCTTCTTTTACTCGTTTAAACCAACTCATATGTGTTAATGTGAAGATGTGTAAATATGAAGATGTGCAAATGACGCGGTACGCATCTGCACATCTTCATATCTGCACATCGCGTTTACGCGATCGTTACTGATTTGTCTAAGTATACGTCCTGAATGGAGTTGAGCAATGCGATACCCTCAGCCATTGGTTTCTGGAATGCTTTACGTCCCGATATCAAACCTTGTCCGCCCGCACGTTTGTTTACTACAGCAGTTGTTACGGCTTCAGCCAAATCGGTAGCGCCTTTCGACTCTCCTCCTGAGTTGATCAACCCCTGACGACCCATATAGCAGTTTGCAATTTGGTAGCGTGTTAAGTCGATCGGGTGGTTTGATGAAAGCTCCGTGTATACTTTATTATGTGTTTTACCGAAATTAAGGGCTGTATACCCGCCATTATTCGTAGGTAATTTTTGTTTGATGATATCCGCCTGAATGGTTACACCCAAGTGGTTAGCTTGTCCGGTTAAGTCGGCCGAAGTGTGGTAGTCAACACCATCTTTTTTGAAAGCGTTGTTACGGGTATAACACCACAGGATGGTAGCCATACCCAGTTCGTGCGCGCGCTCAAATGCAGCGGCTACTTCCTGAATCTGACGGCCACTTTCTTCTGAACCGAAGTAGATGGTAGCTCCAACGGCAGTAGCTCCCATATTCCAGGCTTCTTCCACCGATCCAAACATGATCTGGTCAAATTTATTAGGGTACGATAAAAATTCGTTATGGTTCAATTTTACAATGAACGGAATTTTGTGAGCGTATTTGCGTGATACGGAAGCCAATACCCCGTAAGTTGAAGCTACGGCATTACAACCGCCCTCGATAGCCAGTTTAACGATATTTTCAGGATCGAAATAAACAGGGTTTGGCGCGAAAGAAGCACCTGCTGAATGTTCAATACCCTGATCTACAGGTAAAATAGAAACGTAACCAGTACCTGCCAAACGACCGTGGCTGTATAAATCTGTTAAACTTCTTAAAACCTGAGGATTGCGGTTTGATTGTCCAAAAATATCGTTAACAAAATCAGAACCGGGTAAATGCAAAAGAGATTTGTTAATTGTTTTACATTCGTGGTTGAGTAGATAATCAGCCTGATCACCTAACAGTTCGGCAATTTTAGTCATGTGGTTTTACTTGAATTTAGGAGTGCAAACTTAACCTTTTTTTTGAAAGTTGAAATGATAACCATACACCCCGTAATATCAGCCGGAATGCTGCAAAAAATCCACGAAATCCGCAAAACTGTTTTTGTGGACGAACAAAGTTGTCCCGAAGACTTGGAATGGGAGTTTGAGGAAGAATCGAACCACTACGCTGCCGAACTCAATGGCACTGTTGTGGGCACCGCCCGCTGGCGTTTCACCGGTAAAGGCATCAAGCTCGAACGGTTTGCTGTATTAAAACCATACCGTAATATGGAAGTGGGCAAAGCGTTGTTGTTGCGAATCTTAACCGATACCCATTCCCATAACCAATTGCGTTACCTCCATGCCCAATTACCGGCCCGAAATTTTTACCTGCGCCATGGTTTTGAAAACCAAGGACCCCATTTTTGGGAAGCTGGTATTGAGCATGTACAGATGGTGATGCTTCCTGCACCACAACCGGTATAAGTATCGTTTCCATAAAAAGAAGCCCTTTGTTTGCTTCATTTCCAAATGCTCTTAACTTTGATAAAATATAGTTAACCCCAATTGAACGTACCCAATACAATCCATTCACCCGATACCGATTATGTGATTCTGGTTGATGCCCTCAACAACCAAACGGGCATCATGGAAAAACAAGAAGCGCATACAAAAGCGCTTCTTCACCGTGCTTTTTCCGTATTTATATTCAACAACCAAAATGAATTGCTGCTGCAACAACGCGCTTTGGGCAAATACCATAGTGCCGGGTTGTGGACCAATACCTGCTGCAGCCATCCGCGGCCGGGTGAAGATACTCTGGAAGCTGCGCACCGCAGGTTAAAAGAAGAAATGGGACTGGATTGTGAACTCAGCGAGAAGTTCAGTTTTATTTACCAAACACCTTTTGATAACGGACTCAGCGAGCACGAACTCGATTTTGTATTTACCGGAGTATTTAATGGAATGCCTCGTATTAATCCATCTGAAGTGGCTGCCTTCCGGTGGATTTCACTGCCCGACCTCGAACAGGAAATTGCGGAACACCCTCAACGTTTTACCATCTGGTTTAAACTCATTCTGAAAGAATACTTTGAGCACTTGTAGTGTCAGGCAGTCCAAAAACAGCGTTGGATTGGGTCCCCCCACTGTAATAATGAATGTTGATTGTCCTGAGTCACTATAAAGAAAATTTGAATTGTCTGTTTGAACAAGCACAAAATACGGTTGCATTGTCTGTTCGTATTTGTTCGGAGGCTCGGGTTGTCCTACCATTGGCTATAACGTTCACGGCCTTGGGTTCGGTTGGGTTTCGGAGTACAAAACTGTCAACCTGCACTGAACCTGAACAGAATACACAAAGGAATACCACCAAGAACTCCGGAGCAGCTCAATCTCTACGCTTTTTTCACAAACTCTGATTTCAGAGCCATAGAGCCAAACCCTTCTATTTTGCAATCAATATTATGATCGCCTTCTACCAAACGGATATTTTTTACCTTGGTGCCAATCTTAATATCTTTAGGAGATCCTTTTACGGGCAGGTTTTTGATAATCGTCACCGAATCTCCATCCTGCAAAATTGTTCCGTTGCTGTCTTTCACCACCAGCCCCGTTTCTTGTGCGGTTTCTTCGGCCGGATTGGGATTCCACTCGTGTCCGCATTCCGGACAAGCGAGCAAATCGCCCAATTCGTAGGTATATTCAGATTTACAGGCGGGACAAGGAGGGTATTCAGACATGGTTTAGAATTAGGGTCGCAAGATAGGTATTTTTTAGATAGAAATGACCTTAGCCTTCTGTGGGCTTACTTCCCGCGTGATGGGTAGGAGCTGCTTACAAACACCCGGCCAAAGAAATAAATTTATACATTGATTAAAATCACATAATGTAACCACCTGTTATACAGGTATTTTAAGGCATTGCTTGACATTCTCATAAAAAACAGTATCTTTTTATCGAAATTCGCAATCCTTTTAAAAAATAGAGAGTTACAAAATTATATGAGACAGCTCAAAATTAGCAAACAATTTACCAATCGCGAAAGCAAGTCTCTCGATAAATACCTTAACGAGATAAGCAAGGTTCCGATGATTGATGCGCAGGAAGAGGTTGAATTGGCGCGCAGAATTCGTGAAGGCGACCAGGTAGCATTGGAAAGACTGGTAAACGCAAACCTACGTTTCGTGGTATCAGTATCCAAGCAATACCAAAATCAGGGACTTACTCTGGGCGACTTGATTAACGAGGGTAACCTTGGTTTGATTAAAGCTGCCAAACGTTTTGACGAAACCCGTGGTTTTAAATTTATCTCTTACGCAGTATGGTGGATTCGCCAGTCGATTCTTCAGGCTTTGGCCGATCAGTCGCGTATTGTGCGTTTGCCTTTGAACAAAGTAGGTTCAATCGGACGTATCGGTAGCACTGCAGCTAAACTGGAGCAACGTTTAGAGCGTGAACCAACCGTTGAAGAAATTGCTATTGAAATGGAAATTCCAATTCAGGAAGTGGAGAATGCAATGCGCTCAACCGGTCGTCACTTATCCATTGATGCACCTTTGACGGATGGTGAAGACAATACCTTATTGGGTATTTTGGACAGCAATGATGAGCCACGCCCGGATGTGCAACTGATCAACGAATCATTGCAAAAAGAAATCAACCGTGTAATTTCAACCTTATCTGAAAAAGAAAAAGATGTATTGAAATTTTACTACGGACTGGATGGCGGACCTGCTCATACCTTGGAAGATATCAGCGAAAAAATTGGTTTGACCCGCGAACGCGTTCGTCAGATTAAGGAAAAAGCACTGCGCAGATTGCGCAAATCTTCGAAAAGCAAAATCCTGAAAGCGTACTTAGGTTAATACACCTAACATCAACTTAACGGTTGAATGTGCATAGTAAAAAGAAAATAGCTGCCCATGTTGGCAGCTATTTTTTTATTTTTGAATCTTACAATAACAACTCATGAGTTCATTCCGCTCGGGCTTTTCGGTACTTCCTCCGGTAGTAAAAAATCTATTGATTATTAACGGCCTTTGTTTTTTGGCCAATGTGGTGATTGAAATGCGTTTCAATATCAGTCTGAATGAAATGCTTGGATTGTATTTCCCCGAGTCGGCTAAATTCAAACCCTTTCAGTTGATTACGCACGTATTTATGCATGGCAGTTTCATGCATTTATTCTTCAATATGTTTTCGTTGTGGATGTTCGGTAATGTACTCGAAAACTACTGGGGGCCGAAACGTTTTTTCATCTACTACTTTGTAACTGCATTGGGTGCAGCTGCCCTGCACCTGGGTGTAATCGGATATGAAATACACAGTCTCAAAGAAGCGCTTGCACAATTTAATACCGCACCGGATGCTGATGCATTTTTTAAGTTGATGGACAGCCGTACTTCGTTGAGCCGCAACCCCGAATTTACCAATTTCATTTATAAGTGGCAATCCAATCCGGGCAATCCTGAGTATGTGAATGCTGCACAAATATTTGGCAATCAGTTGCTCGAATCAAAACTCAATGTGGTTACCGTGGGGGCTTCGGGTGCTGTGTTTGGTTTGTTGCTCGCGTTCGGAATGTTGTTTCCCAATACCGAACTGATGATGATATTCATTCCTGTTCCGATCAAAGCCAAGTATTTTGTCATTTTTTATGGAGCCATTGAGTTATATCAGGGCATCGCCAATAACCCCGGAGATAACGTGGCACATTTTGCCCATTTGGGTGGTATGTTGTTTGGCTTTGTATTGATAAAATATTGGAACAAACACAACCGTAATTCGTTTTATTAAGAAGCATGAATCTGATTGACGACCTAAAATACACCTTCAATAAAAACAACAACGCCATCCGGAAAATTATTCTGGTGAATGTGGCTGTGTTTGTGTTTACGGCCATTGTCAATGTATTTATGTTTTTTGCCGGAATCGGTGGCGATTCTTTATTGCCGGCTCTGCGTAATTTTATGCTGCCCGCAAGCCTGGGCACTTTGCTGATACAACCCTGGAGTTTGGTTACGTACATGTTTCTGCACAATGGTTTCTTTCATTTGCTGTTTAATATGTTGTGGCTGTTTTGGCTGGGTAATTTATTGCACGAGTATATTGGCAACCGCAAAGTTTACGAAGCCTATTTTGGCGGTGGTATTATGGGGGCATTTTTATTTTTAACATGCCTCAATGTGTTTCCGGTATTCAGCAGTTCAATTGAAACAAGTTATGCTTTGGGTGCTTCGGCAGGTGTATTGGGTGTCGTTGTAGCCACAGCAACCTTATTGCCCGAATATCCGATTCAACTGATGTTGTTTGGCGTGGTGAGGCTCAAATATATTGCCTTAATTACTGTTGTGCTTGATATAGTAAGTATTCCGGCCGGTAATCCCGGTGGGCATATCGCACACTTGGGTGGTGCTTTGTTTGGGTTTCTGTATATCAAATATTTGTATCAGGATAAGTATTTGGTGCCTACATTTATCCGCAACCTGTTTCGAAAAAAAACGACACTGAGTGTGCATTACCGTTCAACCTCGGTACGCCTGAACACACAGGACAAACCCAGCCAGGAAGAAGTGGATCGCATCCTCGACAAGATTTCAAAATCGGGATACGACAGTTTGAGTAAAAAAGAGAAGGAACAACTTTTTAAAGCCAGCAACTGATGTTTATTGTTAATCGAATTGTATTTGCTTTAAACGGTCTGGCACTATTAGCCTTATTGCTAAGCTATTTGGCTCCGTACATAAGTCCCGAATGGTATTGGCCTATTGCCTTTTTAGGCCTAGGCTATCCGGTATTAGTGTGCATTCATTTAGTATTTATCGTATACTGGATTGCCGTTTTTAAACTTAAGTTTCTCTACTCACTTGTAGCCTTGTTAATGGGTTATTCCTTTCTCCCATCCTATTTACAGATAAGCGGAAAGAAGACTACCGAAAAAGAGAATATGCTTCATATTGTTGATTTTAACATGAAGTATTTTGGCGCGTTTGAAGGCAAGAAACTCGAATATCCCGATAAATTTTTTGATGTGCTTGATAGGGTAAATCCGAATCTGTTGTGTTTTCAGGAGTTTGGTGATTTTGGTACTCCGATAGAGAACCCACAGTACAAACGACTCTTTAAACGGCTCAAAAAATATTATACCTGTCGTGTTTCATATAATGAAGAAGGCAAACCAAACGGACAGGAAATGGTTTTCTTTTCTAAGTTTCCCATTATTGATTCGGGTTTGGTAGAGCACAGTGCACAATCCGACAACTTCACGGTATTTGCAGATATTGTTGCGTATGGCGATACCATTCGCATTATCAATACCCATCTGCAATCTATTAAACTCGATACCAAAGATTATACAGCCGTAAAAAATATAAAGCTGGCTGACGATAGTGCTGTAAACTCCCTCACCCGCATTACCCGGAAACTAAAAATTGCTTTCGTGATGCGTGCCAAACAAGCTGAAGCTGTACGCAATTTTATTGATGTAAGTCCCCATAAAGTTATTGTTTTGGGCGATTTCAATGATTCACCTTCATCGTATGCTTACCGAACCATGAAAGGTAAACTGGCTGACTCCTTTATTGAATCGGGTTCGGGTATTGGCAGAACCTATGTGGGTGCCATGCCATCTTTCCGTATCGACTATATCTTGCACGATCCATCATACAAAGCCTATAACTATTACGCCAAGGCATTTGAGTTCAGCGATCATAAGATGCTGAGTTGTTCCCTTAAGATAAAGTAGTCTGGTGTTTTTTGTAGATGCGCAGCCAGCTTAAATAACCCGGAATACAAATGGCAGCGTATACCACCATCATCACAGCATACACATACAATGATTCACCCGCATACAATACGGCAGATGCGAGGTTAATCACCAGCCAGTAAATCCAGCTCGACAAAATTTTGCGGGCTTCCTTGAGCGAAGCCAATAAACCGAAAAGTGTTACAAATGAATCGAGATAGGGGTTTTGTGAATCGGTATATTCCTGAAACAACCAGGCACAGCCAATGGATAATATCACAAAAGCAGCAATTACTTTTACATGCATCGAGGGATTCCATTTGTGAATATGCTCATTGCGTTGCTGCGCCTTGGCCCAATAGATCCATCCATATACACCTATCGCACCATAGTATATGCTGATGAGTGCCTGTGCATACAGTTTGGTATGAAAAAACAATAAAAAACCCAACAGGGAAGCAATGATGCCAAACAACCATCCTATGGTTTTTTCGCGCATCAGCAACAGGCTGTAAAAGATGCTGAACAAGGCACTCAGTGCCTCAATAATCTGGTAGGTTGATAGCACGCTATTTGCCGAAACCGATAGGTTTTTTGCCCTGTTCCACAATAGCTGCTTTTTTCTCCACTTCCACTTTCATCTCATCTTTATACTTCTGCATCTCGTGAGCCAAATGAACATCATGTGTGGCCAGAATCTGTACGGCCAGCAAGCCCGCATTTTTAGCGTTGTTGATGGCTACTGTTGCTACCGGAACACCACCCGGCATTTGAACGATGGATAATAAAGAATCCATGCCCTCAAGGGTTTTGAGTTTGACAGGAACACCAATCACCGGCAAGGTGGTGATGGAAGCAACCATACCCGGAAGGTGCGCTGCACCTCCCGCCCCGGCAATAATGGTTTTGAGACCACGCTCACGGGCAGTTTTGGCATATTCGAACATGCGCTCAGGAGTGCGGTGAGCCGAAACCACCGTAATTTCGTATTCTACTTTAAACTGCTCCAAAATAGCTGCCGCTTCTTTCATCACCTCCAGATCGGAGTCGCTGCCCATGATAATGCCTACCTGTTTGCTCATATTTTAATTATTGGTATCTGCTACAAATGATAGCAGGGATTGTACTTTAATGGCCTTGGCATGAGCCTCGGCATGTGTATTGGCTGTTACCGTAACATGGCCCATTTTACGCATGGGTTTGCTTTCGGTTTTGCCGTACAAATGTATAAAAACTCCCGGCATTGCCGTTGCTTCTTCCAGTCCCTGTAAACGGTAGGTTCCCGAAAACCCTTCACCACCCAACAAGTTCATCATTACACCCGGCTGAATCAGTTCCGTGCTGCCCAAAGGCATTCCGGCACAAATGCGAATAAGTTGTTCAAACTGTGAGGTTTGACAGGATTCAATGGTATGGTGTCCCGAGTTATGCGGACGGGGAGCCACTTCGTTTACATACAGGTTTCCATCTACACCCAGCAACAACTCCACAGCAAATACACCAACTCCGTTAAAAGCATCAATGGTGCGGTGTGCAATATCCTGTGCTTGTTGGGCAATGGTTTCACTCACCTGAGCCGGGCAATTTAAAAACGTAACCAGATTGGCTACCGGATCAAACTCCATATCCACCACAGGCCAGGTTTCCACATTTCCTTGCACATCGCGGGCTACCATCACTGATAATTCGGTTTGGCAGGGAACAAATACTTCAATCAGGGCCGGGCCGGTAAACGGGCGTTTGCTGATATCCTGTTTAAGTTCGACTGTATTAAAAATAGAAACGCCTTTGCCATCGTAACCGCCCTTACGGGTTTTGGCTACGAGTTTATCTCCGCCTAATGCATCAATCGCATCTAACCACTCCGCTTCGGTTTCTACTAAGCGGTAGGCGCCTGTTGGCAATCCGTGCTGGTCGTAAAACTGTTTTTGCAAACCCTTATCCTGAATGATTTGCAGCAGGCGGGGCGAAGGAATAATTTCTTTACCTTCGGCTTCCAGTTGGAGCAGGGTTTCTATATGTATATGTTCAATTTCGTAAGTGAGCACATCGGAGATAGCTGCCAGTTCACGAATGGCTGCCGGATCCATCAAAGAGCCGGTAATGTGTTTGGCAGAGAGCCCCTCACAGGGACTTTCGGCCACATCCAGTGTATAGATAGGGATATTATACCTGAGAGTTTCTTCAATCATCATACGGCCCAACTGGCCTCCGCCAATGATGCCGATTTTTTTGCGTAGTGGATTTGCCTTCACGGGCGCAAATATATTCCTATTTTGGGATTGCATACCCATCTCAAAACGGTGAATGAACTGCTTTTGTCGGATAAATATTTTAAAAGCAATCAAATAAGGCTATTTTCGCAGCCCAAAAAACGAATAGACTAAATTTATTATGAGCGGAAAAATCACCTTCACTATGATTAAGCCGGATGCAGTTGCAAACGGACACACCGGAAAAATTATTGACCATATTATCCAAAAAGGTTACAAAATCGTAGCCATGAAATACACTCAACTGAGCACTGAAAAAGCAGGTGAGTTTTATGCTATTCACCGTGAGCGTTCTTTCTTCGGAGAGCTGGTATCATTCATGACATCGGGTCCGATTGTAGCTGCTGTATTGGAAAAAGACAATGCTGTTGCTGATTTCAGAACCATTATCGGAGCTACCGACCCGGCTAAAGCGGATGCAGGAACCATCCGTAACCTGTATGCCAAATCAATTGATGCAAACGCTATCCACGGTAGCGACAGTGATGAGAATGCTGCTATTGAAGCTTCATTCTTCTTCAACGCTTTCGAAAGACACTAAGTAGTCCGCCCTCAAAAAGTATTCAAACCCAATGAATATACACATATCGTGT
>CAYMRD010000034.1:0-19784 GCA_964392775.1 uncultured Bifidobacteriaceae bacterium | reverse complement strand
ATAATACGAATCTTTTTCTGCGGTAATCCCCCCGAAATCTGAGGGGAACATTTTTAACTGACTATCGCCCCCCCTGTCCCCTATCCCTAAAGAAAATTCCGCACACAAGTTCTTTTAGAAAGTGCAGGTTGGCCCCGGCCAGAGGAAGAGCGTGCGAGGGAAAAATTTGTAAAAGATTAAAACGAAAAATGGCCGGAATTGCTTCCGGCCATGACTGGGCACATGGCCCTTTTCTATAATTCGTCTTCGTTGTAAAAATAATCTTCGTTGGTCGGATAGTCCGGCCAGATTTCTTCAATGCTTTCAAATGGCTCACCATCGTCTTCAAGCTCCTGCAGGTTTTCAATTACCTCCAAAGGCGCTCCCGAACGAATGGCATAATCTATAAGCTCATCTTTACTAGCGGGCCATGGCGCGTCATCTAAATGCGATGCTAATTCTAATGTCCAGTACATAGTATTATCTGTTTAATTTACTGCGAATATAAAATTTTGAAGTTTTTACGAAAGGAATTTTTTTATGAAGCTTTTGTAAAGTCTGTAACTCCTATAAATACAGCATTTCCAAGGTTTTAGTTTTATCGGTTTTGCCGGTTGGGGTATAGCAAAAGGCAGGTAAAGTGAAAAACTGCTTGGGAATCTGATACCGGGTGAGGTGTTTGGCCAACCTGCTTTTGAGGTCTTCCATGTCCATTGCTGCGTCACCCTCGAGCAAGGCAACCACTTTTTGTCCAAGTTGTTCATCGGGCAATCCCAATACGCAAATATTGGAAAAACGATTGCCAGTTTCATTGCGAATAGCGGTTTCAACTTGTTGAGGCCACACTTTAATGCCTCCCGAATTAATTACATCATCAATGCGACCTAAGATGGAAAACTGTTTATGCGGAAATAGCTCAACCACATCTTTGGTATGAATCCATTGGTTATTGGTAGCCGCGCAACAAATCATCAAACACTGCCGGGCATCTGTTTTAATCTGTACATTGTTTAGTGCTGTATAATGGGTGGCTGCTCCCAATTGTTTTAAGGCGATATGGCTCACTGTTTCGGTCATACCGTATGTATGAAATACACGGGTATTCAGGCCTGCCAATTCCGTTTCAAGTGAAGCATGAATAGGCGCACCACCCACCAAAATAGTTGCAAAACGGCTGAGTTTTTCGCGCTCATGGTGTTGGTTACTCAGCAACGGAAACACCTGTAAAGGTGCAAAGGAAGCAAGTGTAAAATGATGATTGATTTCAATCAGACTCAAAGGGTGGCTGCCGGGTTCCATCAAGGTGATTTCGGCATTCAATACCAGTGCGCGAATGAGCAGCATGGCTCCTCCTATAAACTGCGTATTCATGCATATCAAAACATGTTCGGATGAAGTTAATTTCAGTGTTTCGATGGTTCCCTGAGCGCTGGCCATAAGCTGCGCACGTTTAAGATGAATGGGTTTGGGTGCTCCTGTTGAGCCTGATGTGTGAAAGATAAATTCATCCGCACCGTTCAGCCATTGCTGAATAAGGCTAAAGGAGTGTGTATGCAAAGGGTCGTTAATCAATGCAGCACCGGCTACTTTGATTTGCTCAAACGTATAAGGATGCTGATGGAGATGAACAACCGACATGGCTACAAGATAAAACGAAGATAGTTAATGGTTCGTCCCTGAGCCGAAAATTTGTTTTCGTAATAGGTGCGGATCTCACGCAGGTGCGGATGCGAATCGGTATTGCCATGCACATCACGGTTTACATCCAATGCCTGGATGCCCAGTTCTTGCAACACTTCCAGAGTATATTCAAACAAAGGACTGTCGTCTGTTTTAAAGTTTACCGTTCCTCCGGGTTTCAAAATTTGTTTGTATAATTTAATAAACCCCGGGCTGGTAAGCCTGTGTTTGATGTGGCGGTCTTTGGGAAACGGATCGGGAAAAGTAATCCATATTTCATCCACCTCGGCCTCGTCAAAAACAGCCGCAACATTGTTGATGATCATGCGTATAAAACCTGCATTGGTGATGCCTTGTTCTTTTGCTGTCAATGCACCGCGCCACATGCGGTTGCTTTTGATATCAATGCCCAAAAAGTTTTTATCGGGATATTGTTTACTTAAGGCAACCGTGTATTCGCCTTTGCCGCAGCCCAGTTCCAGTACCAGCGGATGGTCGTTTTTGAATATATCCTGCTTCCATTTTCCCTTTAAATCATAAGGAAAGTCGAAGGTTTTATCGAACGTTTTAAACTCCGCAAACTGCTGTAATTTTCGTTTTGCCATAATGAGGGCGCGAAGATAAATAAGAAGTTGGGAAATGTAGTAGGCAGTAGGCAAGGAAGAGAATAGGCAGTAAGCAATTCCGCTTCGGTTAATAAAGAAAGGGTTTCACACAGAGCACACGGAGAGAATGTAAACACAGAGAACCACAGAGCCTTGTCGAGCGAAAAATTGAAAGAAGCCCAAACTCTGTGTCCTCTGTGCTTCTTTGACTTCACTCAGTGTGAACTCCTATTTTTTCTTCTTCAACGAGTCAACAGCCTTGCGCACATTGCCAAATTTCTTCAACAATTCAGCTGCTTTTTTCTCGCTCACCCTCGCTTCGTCCATAATCATTTTTGTGCCGCGGGCCACCAGCTTATGGTTGGTTGGCATCATATCCACCATCTTATTGCCTTTTACTTTTCCAAGTTTGATCATCACAGAGGTGCTGAGCATATTGAGCACCAGCTTTTGGGCGGTTCCGCTTTTCATGCGGGTGCTGCCGGTTACAAACTCGGGGCCTACAATAACTTCCACAGGAAATTCTGCGGCAGCAGCTACAGGTGAGTTTTTGTTGCATACAATACATCCGGTGAGCACGCCTTTTTTGCGGGCTTCATTCAACGCGCCAATCACGTAGGGAGTGGTACCACTTGCAGCAATTCCTATCAGCACATCTTTTGGGGAAATTTTATGTTCACGCAAATCTTTCCATCCTTGTCTGGTATCATCTTCGGCAAACTCCACAGCCTTGCGAATAGCACTGTCGCCACCGGCAATCAACCCAATCACCAAACCTTGCGGAACACCATACGTTGGCGGACATTCACTTGCATCCACAATGCCCAAACGCCCGCTGGTTCCCGCTCCGATATAAAACAACCGTCCGCCTTTTTTCATGCGTTCATAAGTTGCATCCACCAGTTTTTGCAATTGGGGTAACGCTTTCTTTACAGCCTTCGGAACAGTATCGTCTTCCTTGTTGATATTGGTCAGCAAAACTTTGGTCGACATCCGTTCGAGGTGGTTGTATTTGGAAGATGTTTCGGTGGTGCGTTTAAAAGTAGCCATGTTTTAGTGTTGGTTGGTATGGAATAAAATAAGTCCGTCCATAGGTTGTTTAAGAGTTTGCTTGAGTTGCATATTAAACGAAGTACAAACCTCGCGCAATTGTGTTTCAAACGCAACGGCAACAGAGCCTACTGCACATAGCGGGTAGCTTTCAAATTGCGGGTAGGAAGTGATATGATGCCTGAAAAAATCAGTGAATGATTGAACGACTAACTCATGAATTTGCGGATGGTTGATATGCTTCCCTGCAAAGGGAGTGAAGGATGCCGCGTACCGGTTAGGCATTGGTTTTTTATAGATATTGTCCAGTACAATTTCTTTGGTGAGTTCATAGTCGCTGGCAAAAGCCTCATACAATTCGGGCGGAAACTCGCGGTATAAAAATTTACGAAGCATTTGTTTGCCGATATATCCGCCACTGCCTTCATCGCCCAGCATAAAACCCAGCGAAGGTTGGTTGGCTAAAATCTGATTTCCATCAAACAAACACGAGTTGGAACCGGTTCCCAAAATGGCTGCAATGCCCGGCCGGTTACCGCAGGCAGCACGTGCTGCGGCTAATAAGTCGTGTTGCACTTCGATTGTCGCATCTTTAAAAAAGTGACCCAACGGTTTGAAAACCGTTGTAACAGGTTCGGGGGACGAACAGCCTGCTCCGTAATAATAAACCTGTGTAATTTGTTCGGGTTGATGTGGCACCAAAGCAGGGAGCAACTCATGCCGGATAATATCTTCAATCTGGGCGCTGTTTTGGAAATACGGGTTAATGCCCTGAGTATGCGCTGTGCAGGCTACCTGATTGTGTTGTAACAATACCCATTCTGTTTTGGTTGATCCGCTGTCGGCTATTAAAATCATATCAAATCTTTTTTGGCTTTTAGGAGTTGTTATCTTTGACACCTCTTCGCAAATATCCATGAACAATAACAGCAAATGGCAACCATTTATATACGCAGTGTTGATAGCACTGGGCATTTTAGTAGGCATCTGGCTGCGGCCGGCAGGTAGTATCCGCACCCTGATGGGTGGTAAAAACAAATTCAGTGAGGTGCTCAATCTCATTCAGCAGGCGTATGTAGATACCGTAAATGTGGAGAAGCTGGAAGAAAAAACACTTAACAATCTGCTCACACAACTCGATCCGCACTCGGTGTATATACCTGCCCGCGACCTTCAACAAGCCAATGAGCAACTGGAAGGAAATTTTGAAGGCATAGGTATTGAGTTTAATATTCTCAACGATACCATTATGGTTGTTTCTGCCATCAATGGCGGTCCTTCGCAGGAGTTGGGCATTCAGGCAGGCGACCGTATTATTCAGGTAGACACTCAGCGAGTAGCCGGAGTGGGTATTCGGTCGGAGCAGGTTTTTAAGTTGTTGAGAGGCAAAAAAGGAACCAGGGTAAAAGTAAAAATTTACCGTCCCGATGCCGGTAAGATTATTCCTTATACCATTGTGCGCAATACCATTCCCATTAACAGTTTGGATGCAGGTATGATGTTGAATGCTGAAACCGGTTATATTAAAATCAGCAGGTTTGCGGCTACTACACATGATGAATTTGTGGAGTCGGTAAACCAGTTGAAATTGCAGGGTATGCAAAACCTCATTCTGGATTTACGGGGTAATCCCGGAGGTTACCTTACAGCGGCTACCGAAATGTGCGATGAGCTGCTGGATGGCAATAAAATGATTGTATACACTTCGGGGCGTACTCAATCTCAAAATGAGTACCATGCCAGGCGTACAGGTTTGTTTGAAAAAGGAAAGCTGGTGGTTTTGATTGATGAAGGTTCGGCATCGGCCAGTGAAATTGTATCAGGTGCGGTGCAGGACTGGGATCGTGGTATCATCATTGGCAGGCGCTCGTTCGGCAAAGGGTTGGTACAAGAGCCGTTTTCGCTGAATGATGGTTCCGCTATACGCTTAACCGTGGCTCGTTATTATACGCCATCGGGCCGTTGTATTCAAAAGCCATATACAGATGGCTATGATGAATACGAAGCCGAAATTTACCACCGTTATGAAGATGGAGAATTAGCGGACACCACCGCTCGCAAAGGAAAGGATACAACGGTTTACAAAACTTCGGGTGGACGAATTGTATACAGCAAAGGGGGCATCATGCCGGATGTGATGGTGCCGATTGATACCGGCTATCGCAGCAAGTATGTAACAGAAGTGCTGTCGGCCGGACTGCTCAATCAGTTTGTATATACTTATGTTGACGGACACCGCAAGGAACTGGCCCAGTATACCCATGTGGCCGACTACAACAAAACGTTTAAAGTGAATTTGTTTGAATCGTTTGTTGAGTATGCTGCAAAAAAAGGTATTACGGGAAGTGTTGCAGAGCGCAACCGTGCCTCGGCATATTTGAACCGTTATTTAAAAGCAATGGTTGCCCGTCAGTTGTGGCGCGATAAAGGTTATTATACCATATTGAGCAGCGATGATGAAGCCATTAAAAAAGCCTTGAAATCACTGGGGCGTTACCGCGAAATTCTGCATCCTTAACAGAAACTTACCTACCTTCGAAGTCTGATGAAAGAACAAGTGGCGCAGTATATTGCCGTAATCCTCACGAGTGCGGTGAAGTTTGTGATTGGGGTTTTGGGCGCTTTGGGTGCAGGTTTTAATCTTATTGAAACATTGGTATGCACCGTAGGCGGAGGAATGCTGGGTGTGGTTGTTTACCTTTATTTATGGGAATTGCTGGTAAAAGTATACCGCAGATTTGTTCCGGTAAAACCCAAACAGGGCGGCATCAAAATTAACAATACCCGCAGGTGGATTGTAAAGGTGATTTTGAAATACGAATTATATGGTATTGCGTTTTTAACTCCGATACTTTTATCCGTTCCCATTGGGGCTTTAATGGCCGCTGCTTTGGAAGAAAACAAATGGAGAATTAAACGGTATATGTTTTTTTCGTTCGCCTTCTGGACCTTATTGCTCTATGGAATTTACGCCTTGTTTGGTGTTCGGGTGGATGAGTGGTTTAAGAGCCGGCTTCCGTAGCTTTTTTGATTAGCAGAAAAACCAGACTCCCTTATTTATTGACAATTGCAGGGTGCGGGTGTGGTAACTTTACCTTTTCGGTCTATGGTTTTGCTCACTTTGCCTTTTGCGGTATAATAAAC
The DNA here is from genome assembly GCA_964392775.1 of uncultured Bifidobacteriaceae bacterium. Classification (GTDB taxonomy): domain Bacteria; phylum Bacteroidota; class Bacteroidia; order UKL13-3; family UKL13-3; genus UKL13-3. The sequence continues at coordinate 13,326 of CAYMRD010000034.1, read as the reverse complement.
TGCCCACTCCAATACTCCGTTTTGCCACTTTTCTTTTCGGTCCATGTGCCCCGCTTCTGAGTAATAGTACCATGTTTTATGCTTTGCTCCCAGCTTGTAAAAACCTCTCTCCTTAACCTGCCCACTTGGGTAATTAACCGAGTATCTTCCGTTTACCTCCTGTGCCGCAACACGCACCTCCACACAACAAAGAAGCAAAACAACTGATACACAGCGAATAAAGGCAAAATTTAATATCTTAATTTTCTTCATCATCTTCTCTTCCAAAAATAAAAACATTTCTTATTTTAGCGGCCTTATCAAAGGCTTAAATTTATTTTTTACTACTCGTGATCGCTCATATTGACGGAAAATTAGTGCAGAAAACTCCCACTTATGTGGTGATTGATTGCGGAGGTGTTGGATATTCTATCAATATTTCGCTACACACCTATGAAAACCTGCCTGGCAGTGAGCGCATTAAGCTCTTTACCCATTTAGTCATTAAAGAAGACAGCCACACACTGTACGGATTTATGGAGGAGGAAGAGCGTACTCTTTTTATCCAGCTGATATCTGTGAGTGGAGTTGGACCGAATACGGCCCGGCTCATGCTGTCATCTCTCAAACCCGTTGATATCAGACAGGCAATAACCACCGGCAACTGGGCGTTAATTAAGACCGTCAAAGGAATTGGCGAAAAAACAGCGCAGAAGGTGGTGATTGATCTTAAAAACAAAATTAAGGGTGACGACCTTGCCGAAGGTGTACTTTTAGCCGGAACCCGGAACGTATTAGTGGAAGAAGCATTGGCAGCCTTGGTCATGCTGGGATTTTCGAAGAACGAAGCCGAAAAAGGCTTACAGAAAATACGACAACAAAACCCCCAATACACAGTAGAAGAGTTAGTAAAAAACACATTAAAAATTCTTTAGATGGCGCAACTCTACTTTGTTAAGTAACTCTCGATCCACATACATATCATTTTCTTCTTTTCTGGCATTGCTTCTAATGCTGGCGGGGGATGCGTATGCCGGTATTTTGTCTGAAAACGATGAGTGGAAAAGTCGCTTAAACAAATGGATAATCGCCCCTCCCGACTCTTCGGGAAAGGACACCGCAGTCAAACTCCCCTACCCGATTAGCGACCGCAAACCATACGAACGTCAACAATCCCACAATCCATTCGACCTTAATGACCCTTCAAATGTAAAGACTAAATACGAGCTTGATCCGCAGTCAAACTCCTACAATTACACTTCAAAAATTGGTCGTGAGGATTACCGTTTGCCTGCTTCCATTTCGATGAAAGATGCCATGGAGGAAGAAAGCAAACGGCAGAATAAGGACTATTTCCGGCAACGGGCACAGGCCAATAATTTTGTAACGGGTACCGGTATCATTCCCCCGCTTCGCGTTGGCCCAAAAGTGTTCGAACGAATCTTTGGAAGTGGCGTTATTGATATCCGGCCAAGAGGTACAGCCGAGCTCATCTTTGCCGGAAACTTTAATACCGTGCGCAATCCGTTGTTTGCCCCACAACAGCAAACCACCGGGCAATTCGATTTCCGCCAAAAAATTCAGCTAAACGTTCAGGGAAGTGTGGGTGATAAGCTCAAAGTAAACATCAACTACGATACAGAGGCGACTTTCGATTTCGAAAATCAGGTAAAGCTTGATTACTCCGGGAAAGAAGATGATATCATCAAGAAGATTGAGTTGGGAAATGTGAGTTTGCCGCTCAACTCAAGCCTTATTCAGGGAAGCCAGAGTTTGTTTGGGGTTAAAACCACCATGCAGTTTGGTAAGCTCACCATGACAACCATCCTCACGCAACAACGGGGAAAAACAACGGAAACAGAAATTACAGGCGGAGCGCAAACCACCAAGTTTGATATTCAATGTGACAACTACGACATGAACCGTCACTATTTCTTGTCGCAAACGTTCCGCGACAACTACGATGCCTGGTTGTCAAACCTTCCTATTATCGGCTCTCCGGTTATCATCAACCGCGTTGAGATTTGGGTTACGAACCGTACCGGAAGCTTTGAAGGTTCGCGTGATGTAATCGGATTTTCAGATTTAGGAGAAGCCTCTAAACGCGACAATAAAAAACTACCGCTCTCCAATGACACCATTCCGGGTAATAATACCAACGGGTTGTACGCTTACCTCAGCGGAGAAACGCCTGTAAATAGCAATAAAGAAGCGCTCCGCGCGTCTTACCAGATCCAAAATCAACTGGTCAGAGATGAAGCCACAACAGGAATTAAACCCATTTCGCAGTATCAGGCCATCAGCTATGCACGCCTGCTCAATCCGTCAGAGTACACGGTGAATCTTCGTATGGGTTATATCTCATTGAATCAGGCATTGAACAATGATGATGTATTGTGTGTTGCTTATGAATATTCGTGGAATGGCAGAACCTATCAGGTAGGTGAGTTTACCACGGATGTTCAGGTGAATGCGCAAACACCAAACGTGCTGTTTACCAAAATGCTGAAAGGCCCTTCGTTACGTCCCGATTTGCCAATCTGGGACCTGATGATGAAAAACATTTACTCGTTGGGAACATTTCAGTTACAGCAAAAAGATTTTAAGCTTAATATTATTTATGCTGATGACCCGTCAGGAGCCGACCTTAACTATATCCCGGTTCAGAATGAGCCTTTTCTTACCGGCCTGCCTTTGGTTCGTGTACTCAATCTCGATAATTTAAATACGCAACAAGAGAGAGCGCCCGATGGATTGTACGACTTTATTGAGGGAGTAACTGTCAACTCTGCTCAGGGACGTATCATCTTCCCAATGATCGAACCTTTTGGAAAATACATTTCGAACAAGTTTATCAATGATCCTTCCAGAGCCCGGTATTACTCGTTTTATGAATTGTACGACTCTACACGTTTTGCAGCCGTGCAATTACCTCAGTACAATAAATTTTACATCAGAGGAACGTATTCAGGTAATTCTACTTCCGAAATTTCTGTTGGGCAAACAAACATTCCGCGTGGCTCGGTGAGAGTAACGGCCAATGGAGCGCCCCTCACCGAAAATCAGGATTATACGGTAGACTATAACTTAGGGCGCGTAAAAATTATCAATACAGGATTGCTCAACTCCGGGGCAGTTATCAAGGTTTCGTCTGAAAGTAATTCGATGTTCAGTGTGCAACAAAAATCCCTCATGGGAACACGCCTCGATTACAAAGTCAGTAAGGACTTTTTGTTGGGCGGTACGCTGATGTACTTAAATGAGCGGCCTCTTACGCCTAAAGTAAATATCGGTGAAGAGCCCATCAGCAATGTGATGATCGGATTGGATGGAACATACCGGACCGAGTCGAGGCTCTTAACCAAACTCGTTGACAAACTTCCATTCATCGAAACCAAAGAGCCCTCTCAGATTACGATTCAGGGCGAATATGCCCGATTGATTCCGGGAGTACAAAGTTCGCTGGCCAACAAAGGAACCGCTTACCTTGATGATTTTGAAGGAGCCGAAACACCTTTTGATATACGACTGGGCAACAGTTGGTTTTTAGCTTCCACTCCACAAGGTCAACCCAACCTGTTTCCTGAAGGCGGCCTCCTTAATCAGCTCGATTATAACTTTAAACGGTCAAATTTAGCCTGGTATACCATCGCCTCCACCTTCTACCTCTCGAATGCACAAACGCCTCAGCATATCCAAAATGATGATGCCCAGCTTTCGGATCACCGCGTGCGTCAGGTTGAGATAAGAGAGGTGTATCCAAGTCGCCAGATTCAGGCCGGACAACCACAAAATCTTCCAACGCTCGACCTTGCTTTTTATCCTAAAGAAAGAGGCCCGTACAATTATACCGTTGATGGTTTAAACTCAGATGGAACACTCAAAAATCCATCTCAGAACTGGGGCGGTATTATGCGCAAAATCGATCAAAATGATTTTGAAGCTGCCAATATCGATTACATCGAAATCTGGATGTTAGACCCTTATCTGAGCAACCCAAATCCAAACAATAAAGGCGAGTTGTATATTAACCTGGGTAATGTTTCGGAGGATATTTTGCGAGATGGCCGCAGAGCTGCCGAAAACGGACTGCCAAGAAGCAGCGATCCTGCCTTGCAGTTTGTTGATACAACCGTTTGGGGACGTGTTCCCCGCCAGCCGGTTGTAAACTTTGCATTTGATGCCGATAACAACGTGCGCCAATCACAGGATGTTGGACTGGATGGATTGGATGATGACTCCGAACGATTGATGTTCGACACGAACTATCTCCAAAAAATCCGCCCTATTCTTACTGCCCAGGCCTATAACGAAATTGTAAGCGACCCTTCGTTTGACAACTACCATTATTATCTGGGTACAACCGATTACGACCCTCTGCAACTGAGCATTCTGGAGCGTTATAAAAAATACAACAAACATCAGGGCAACTCACCTACTCAGGATCAGTCACCCGAGCCTTTTGCAACAGCGGCAACAAATATTCCCGACAATGAGGATATCAACCGCGACTACACCCTCAACGATATTGAAGAATACTATCAATACAAGATTGAAATTGATAAAGGCAAACTGGTTGTTGGCCAAAATTATGTAACCGATAGCGTAGTTACGCCTGTTAAACTTAAAGACGGCAGCACCACGCCCGTAACATGGTACCAGCTTAAAGTTCCCATTCGCGAATACCAGCAACGTGTAGGCGAAATCCTCGACTTTAAATCCATTCGTTTCATTCGTATGTACATGCGTGGATTTGAAAATGAACAAGTGCTTCGTTTTGGCGCTTTTCAACTGGTACGTGCAGATTGGCGCAAGTATCTGGGTAACTTAGAATCCGGTAAAGAAAGCATCCCCGGTGACCCTGATGACAACACCCAGTTTGTGGTATCAACGGTAAATATTGAAAAAAATGCATTGCGCGAACCCATCCCTTATGTGATTCCTCCCGGCATTCAGCGTGAGATTGATTTCAGCTCACCGCAGGCCATTCAGCAAAACGAACAATCCATATCGGTACTCGCGTGTAACTTAAAAGATGGCGATGCCCGCGGGGTGTTCAAAAACATGAAAACCGATTTACGCCAATATGGCAAGTTGCGGATGTTTGTGCATGCCGAAGGTGAACAAGCCCAAAATGGTGATGTCACTGCATTCATTCGTTTAGGAAATGATTTAACCAACAACTATTACGAGTTTGAAATTCCTTTGGTGATGACCCGAAAAGGGACCAGATCACCGGATGATATCTGGCCTGCCGATAACGAGTTTGTCATCGATTTGGAAGAATTCATAAATACCAAAATTCAACGTACCAATGCCAATCATCCATACACCTCACCATACTATCGCCAGTTAGGCAAAGCAAAATTCACAGTAATCGGGTTGCCCGATTTAAGCAATGTTCGTGTAGCAATGTTGGGAATTCGAAATCCACGGGCTGTTCCGGGAAGTATTGACGATGGATTGCCCAAATGTGTTGAAGTCTGGTTTAATGAGTTGCGGATGACGGAGTTTAACAACCGTGGCGGATGGGCTGCTAACAGCCGCATCCAGGCTAAGCTTGCCGACTTTGCAACCGTGCAGTTATCGGGAAGCATATCAACCGTTGGATTTGGGGGTATCGACAAAAAATTAGGTGAACGGAATTTTGACGACCACTACCAGTATGATATTGCGAGTAGCTTTGAGTTGGGCAGATTCTTCTCTAAAAAATCCGGACTCTCAATTCCGATGTTTGTTTCGTACGGTAATACTTTAATTCGCCCATTCTACAATCCTTTAAACCCGGATACCAAACTTCAAAAAGAGATTGATGAAAGTACAAATCCTCTGTATCAAGACCGCATAAGAAAGGCTGCTGACGACAATACGACCAGGCGAAGCCTGAACTTTACCAATGTTCGAAAGAATAAAGTAGGAGGAGGTCCCAATCACCTTTATGACATTTCCAATTTTACCTTCACCTATTCATTCAACGAAACATTCAGACGCAATCAAACGCTCGAGTATTATCTTTTGCAGAACTATAAAACCATTTCCGGTTACACCTATAGTTTTGGCGCTAAACCATGGGAACCATTCAACAAAATAAAGTCGAAGAATCTTGCACTTATCAAAGATTTCAACCTCTTCTACAAACCTCAGTCATGGGGATTAAGGCTTGAAACCGATCGCAGGTATGGCGTTACCATTAACCGGAACAACGATATACAGGGTACAACACTCGATCCTCTGTATGATAAGATGTATACCATGACCCGCTATTATGAGTTCAGATATGACTTATCTAAGGGATTGAAGTTTGATTACAATGCTACAGCACTGGCCCGTATTGATGAGCCGCTGGGCGCAATTGAAGACAGGTCTTCGCAAAAAGACAGTATCTGGAACAATTTCCTGAAAGGAGGCCGCCTGATGCAGTTTGACCAAACCGCCCGGATGAACTATAACGTTCCGGTTAACAAGCTTCCCGGGCTAAATTTTATCAATCAGTCATCATACACCTATACTGCAACATACCAGTGGAAACAGGCTCCTCCGGCTGCCGACAGTTTGGGTAATACAATCTCAAACTCACGCGCACAAGCTTTTAATCTTGGCGTAAACATGGCGATGCTGTACAATAAAATCCCGCTGCTTCGCAATGTTAATAATCCAAATCAACCACGCAGAACGGCCCAAAGCATTTCGAAAGATGATGGAAAAAAGCTAACAAAAGAAGAAGAGAAAAAGAAGAAAAAAGAAGAGTCGGGCAAAACCAATCCCTGGCTGGCCGGAACACTCAAGTTTATCATGATGCTTAAAAACGCATCAACCTCTTACACCGTAACAGAAGGAACCATACTTCCCGGTTTCAAACCACGCCCGCAATATTTTGGGCAGGACTTTGAAACGGGCGGCCCAGGATTTGATTTCATTTTGGGTAGTCAGGATCCGAACTACCGCAATAAAGCTGCTAAAAACGGGTGGATGACAACAGACCCCCGGCTCTCCTCATTTTACGCACAAACCTATCAGGAGAACCTAACGGGGCGCGCCACTCTGGAACCGTTTACAGATTTCAGGGTTGATTTGAATTTTGCCCGTACCCGAAGCATCAACTCATCCGTATTATTCCGTTATGACGATAGCCTTGACGCTTACCGTGATATCAATGAACCGATAATCTCCGGCAGTTACTCTATTACATTTAATACATGGGCAAGCACGTTCTCTAAAGAACTGGCCAATGGCAATACCGAAGTATTTGAGGAGTTTCAGAAAAATCGCGAAATTATTGCCAACCGGTTGGCGCAAGACCCTGCAAAACCAGGAATGGGAACTGATAGCACGGGCTTCCCGATTGGTTACGGCAGCACCTCGCAGGAGGTGTTGATTCCTGCATTTTTAGCTGCTTATGGCGGACAGGATGCGAACAAAATTTCACTGGGTGCTTTCCCGAAAATTCCGGATCTCAACTGGAAAATCACCTACAATGGCTTGTCAAAAGTTGAAGCCTTCAAGGAATACATGAGCAATATTACGCTCAACCACCAATACACATCAACGTATAATGTGGGATCTTTCCAAAGTATTTTAAATGATACCAGTCAGAACCGGTTCTCAGGTAATTACAATTCAGAATACCAAATCAGGCAAATATCCATTACCGAGCGTTGGGGGCCGTTTTTAGGTGTCGACATCACCTTTGTAAACAATATTACAACACGTATTGAATACAAACGCGACCGAACGCTCAATTTTGGATTGACCAACGGACAATTAAATGAACAACGTGGAAGCGAATGGGTTGTTGGTGCAGGCTACCGTACCTCAGAGTTAACCATTCCATTTGTAAGAAAAGGAGGCCGGAGGGTTGTCCTTACCAGCGATATCAACTTCCGTCTTGATTTCGGTATTCGTGATAACTTAACAATAATCCGTAATCTTGACCGTCCGTCAAACGACCCGGTACAAGGTCAACGGGTATACACCTTACGCCCTACGATAGATTATATGATTAGCCAGCAATTAATGTTGCGCATTTTCTATGATTACCGCAAAACCAATCCGAAAACATCCAACTCTTTCCCTACCATCATTCAAAGTGGAGGCGTATCCCTGCGATACACTATTCAGTAAACATCAGGCGTGTAACTGATGCCACGCTTCAACCGTATCGGTAATATTGCGCAGCAATCGTGTATCCAACGGGTTATGAGCGTGTACCGTATGCATACCCACAGATGAAGCCCCTTTAAGATTCTGCATACTATCATCAATGAAAACAGTTTGCTGTGGCTCTCTGTTAATCTGCTTCAAAACATATTCATAAATTTCGGTATGAGGTTTTCGTAAACCTATTTCGTATGATAAGAATTGATAGTTGAATAAACTGTTCCAACGTTGCCGGCCAAACGTACCATTCAAATAATCCTTAAACCAATCAATATGAATGGAGTTGGTATTGCTCAACAGGTAAATATCAAACTGGTTTTTAAGCTGCTCCACCAAACCGAACCGCTCCTCTGCCATAAACAACAGCATAGCGCTCCATGCTACGTCAATTTCTTCATCAGTGATATTGCCCTTTAGAGCCGTTTTGATACCCTGCCTGAAATCCGCTGCTGTGATTTTTCCTGTTTCAAAATCTGTAAACAAAGCTGAATGCTCATTAAGCAACTCCAAGTCAAGTCCATGACGCTCAAACGCTCTAAGTGTACGATTCTGGTCAAGGTCAAGCAGCACCCCACCCAAGTCAAAAACAATTGCCGAAATCTTTTTCATCTGGTTTGTATAACAAGTTGCAAAAATATATGTTTGCAGTCCTTTGCAACAGAATTAATAATTCTTGTGAAGAGGGCCCATAGCTCAGTCGGTTAGAGCATCTGACTCATAATCAGGGGGTGCTTGGTTCGATCCCAAGTGGGCCCACAAAAAGCCTCCAAGCAATTGGGGGCTTTTTTATCTATCTTGGTGTCACACAAGACAAATCTCGGGTAAACCCACGAAAGCATCTTGCCTCAAAAGATTTAAATTTTACGGACTATCGGGAAGATGTCAAACTTGCCCCCGCGCTCCCCTGCCCCTGTCGGGGACCAACCGCACACTTTCTAAAAGACTTGTGCGCGGAATTCCCTTTAGGGATTTCAAGGGGTTAACTACACTCTGTTTCTAATCGCTTATTTTTTCAGACATTTTTAATGCGTGTTGCCCTGATATCTCTTATTTGGCATTTGCTACTTTCAAAAATTGCCTTATTTTTAAACTCTCAAATTTATACGCTTATGCCAACCCAGTTTATAAAAAAGATGAATAAAGCCGAAGCGGGCTATCATATACTTTCGCTGTTGTCTTTTGCCGATGGAGCAATGCATCGTGCTGAAGCCAATGTAATTATGGACTTTCTAAATGACCATTACCATCAGGATTTTGACTTGATTAAAGAACAGGCCTTTATCATGGCGCTGCCACGTGATGAATATGAAAATCATCTGCGCGAAACAGCCGAACATTTTTTTACCGTTAGCAATGAAGACGAACGCCACTCCCTGACCCGTTTTGCTATGGATGTTGTAATGGCCGATGAAACCATGGCCAAACACGAAAATAAGCTGATCAATATTTTGTACGACTGCTGGGCGATTGAATAAAAATATATGACTCGGGAAAAGTCAACTTGCCCTCGCTTCCCCCATCCCTGAAGGAAGCCCACCCATAGCAAAATGTGGGCTGTACCCTTTAGCGTTAGGGTGGTGCGGAGGATAGTATATCGCGATAATCATTTAAAAATAAAATGTATATCCGCGCTTCCGGTAGAATTTAAACTTAGTGATATTTTGTGTCACTGGTGGCTTAGTGACAAAGAGTTCTCGCCACAAAGTCACGAAGTCCGATAGCTATCGGACTCAAAGAATACACAAAGCCATGCCTTTTGGTAAGTTTGCGGATACACATTAAAACAATAAGGATTTAACAGTTAATCAAACAAAGAATTGGACGCTTATTTTGAATTTCAGATTCGTTGCAATGAAGACATACGTGAGCAACTTATAGCCGAACTGGCCGATGAAGACTATGAAGGTTTTGTGGAAACGGATTCCGGATTCTCGGCCTATATTCAGTCGTCACGGTTTAAGCGTGAAGTGTTTGAGCAGGTATTGGTAAAATATGGAATTGATCCCAATGCTGTTGCGCAAAGCCATATCGATCAGCAAAACTGGAATGCCCAGTGGGAGGCCGGCTATGAACCCATTATTATTGATGATAATGTGATTGTAAAAGCGCCTTTTCACAAGATTGAAAAGGCATATCCGTATGAGTTGCTCATCCAGCCCAAAAATACTTTTGGAACAGGACATCACGAAACCACACAATTGATGTTGCGCTTGATGTTGCAGGAAAACCTGCGCAACAAGCGTGTATTTGACTATGGAAGCGGAACAGGTGTACTGGCCATCATGGCGGCTAAAATGGAAGCACAATCCGTATACGCAATTGATATTGACGACTGGAGCGCTGAGAATATTTTTGAAAACACACAGCTCAATGAGGTTGATAATATTGAGTTTGAACAAGGTGATCTTAATGTTGTGAAACCGCAGCAGTTTGACGTGATACTTGCAAATATCAATAAGAATATTTTACTGTTTAGTTTCGACCAGCTTAGCCGGCTGACCATACCCGGAGGCATATTACTTATCAGCGGATTTTACGAATCCGATTTAGAAGACCTCAAGCAACCGGCAGCGCAGGTGGGTTATACACTCATGCAGCATATCGTTTTAAACAACTGGTGTGCAGCTTCTTTTGCCTTTCAAAAATAACCGGCAGGTTTTTGGGGAGGGGGTAAAACATTCCTATCTTGCGGGCCATTTTAGTTAAAGAAATAATGAGAAAATTCTGGATGGCTGTGGCTTTGTTGCTGGCAGCTTCAACACAATCAGGGGCACAGCAGGTGCTGAATAAAAAAGGTGGCAATTTCACATTTACCATCAACAAAGCAATTGATAAAACAGATGTAGACAACCAAAACAGAACAAGTACCTGTTGGAGTTTTTCATCCTTATCGTTTTTCGAATCGGAGCTGTTGCGCATGGGCAAGGGCCGTGTGAATTTATCGGAAATGTTTGTGGTACATAAAGCCTACGAACAAAAAGCCGATATCTATGTGCGTATGCATGGCAACTATTCATTTTCTCCGGGGGGCGCTTTTCATGATGTGTTAAATGTTTGGAAAAATGATGGAATGATGCCACAGTCGGCTTATGCCGGGTTAAACTACGGTGAAGCCAAACATACGCACAACGAGATGGATGAAATGTTGAGCGGCATTGTGAAAACGGTTGTGAAGGCTCCCAATGGAAAAATCAGCACATCGTGGACAAAAGCCTTTAACGCTACATTAGATGCATATTTGGGAACAGTTCCCCAAACGTTTGAGGTAGAAGGAAAAAAATATGATGCGCAGTCGTATGCAAAATCGTTAGGAATCAACCCTGATGATTATGTATTCATCACGTCCTTTACGCATCATCCAAATTACAGCAAATTTGTATTAGAGGTACCTGATAACTGGGCAATGGGACAGGTATATAATTTACCATTGAACGAGTTTGCAGAAGTGATGGATAATGCCATTCAAACCGGATACTCTTTTGCATGGGCTGCCGATGTGAGCGAAAAAGGTTTTTCATGGAAAAATGGTGTGGCTGTTGTTCCCGAGCAAAAGTGGGAAGATATGACCAAAGCAGAAGTGGATAGTTTTGTTACCTGGCCAACCAAACAATTAACCATCACACCGGAATTACGTCAGCAGGCTTTTGATAATTACGAAACACAGGACGACCACGGAATGCACATTGTTGGTATGGTGAAAGACCAAAACGGAACCAAATACTACACCGTAAAAAACTCATGGGGAACCAAAAGCAACGATTGTGATGGATATATGTATGCATCCGAGTCGTATGTGCTGTACAAAACAACTTGTATCATGTTGCATAAAAATGCAATCCCCAAAGCCATTTCAAAGAAGTTAGGACTATAAAATTTTACATTATGTACGGAGCACTCAAACAACATTTACAAAAAGAGCTTGCCGATATCGAATCGGCAGGATTGTATAAAAAGGAACGTATCATCGTTTCGGAGCAAGGGGCGGAAATCACCTTAAATACAGGTGAAAAGGTGCTGAACTTTTGTGCCAATAATTATTTGGGACTGTCGTCACACCCGCGAGTGAAAGAAGCTGCCAAACGCGCTATTGATACACATGGTTATGGAATGAGCTCGGTACGTTTTATCTGCGGAACGCAGGACATTCATAAAGACCTCGAAAAAACCATTGCCGAATTTTACGGAACAGAAGATACCATTTTATATGCCGCGGCATTTGATGCCAACGGTGGTGTATTCGAACCGTTGTTTCAGGAGGCCGATGCCATTATCAGTGATGAGCTGAACCATGCCTCCATTATTGATGGGGTTCGTTTGTGTAAGGCACAACGGTACCGGTATAAAAACAATGATATGGCTGATTTGGAGGCGCAGTTGATTGCCGCTAATGCCAAAGGAGCCCGTTTTAAAATTATTGTGACCGATGGTGTATTCAGCATGGACGGATATGTTGCGCAAATGGATAAAATTTGTGACTTAGCCGATAAATATGATGCGCTGGTAATGACAGATGAGTGCCACAGTGCGGGCTTTATCGGTAAAACAGGCCGTGGTGTTCCTGAGTTATGCAATGCTATGGGCAGGGTAGATATTATTACCGGAACCCTCGGCAAAGCTTTAGGCGGTGCCATGGGCGGATATACAACTGGTCGCAAGGAGGTGATTGAATTGTTGCGTCAGCGCTCACGCCCGTATTTATTTTCAAACTCACTGGCTCCTTCTATTGTAGGTGCGAGCATCGAAGTGTTTAAATTGTTAAACGAAAGCACCGCCCTGCGCGATAAACTTGAAGCTAATGTAAATCAGTTTAAGGCAGGGATGCAAGCCGCAGGTTTTGATTTGCGTGGTGGGGCAAGCGCTATTGTTCCGGTAATGTTATACGATGCGAAATTAGCACAGGAGTTCGCACATAAATTATTAGCTGAAGGAATTTACGTAACAGGGTTCTTTTATCCGGTAGTCCCTAAAGATCTGGCACGTATACGTGTACAGTTATCGGCAGCGCATGAACCGGCTCATATCGAAAAAGCTATTGCAGCGTTTACTAAAATCGGTAAAGAGTTAGGGGTGATTAAATAAAGCTGTTATCCGGGGGTATTTTACCACTGAATCACTTATTGGAAGATTCTTATAAATATAATTAGTCGCCCCTCAAAAAGTCGGTTTTGGATTTAATTGCATATTGAAGGC
>CAYMRD010000033.1:12135-20142 GCA_964392775.1 uncultured Bifidobacteriaceae bacterium | reverse complement strand
CTCCTGGAATCATGACTTTCTCTTATCTCTTATAATTTAATGCGTGTTGCCCTGACAGTAACCTGAAGGCCTTATGCATATAGTGTAAATACTGTAATATTGCAACCTTATGATACGATACAATACCAAGGAATGGTTCTCGCTTATTTTTATGCTTCATAAAAGTGATACGTTTCGCAGGCTTTTTCCGGCAATGTCAGTGATTGGGGTGTATGCAGGAGGGGTTGCGTACCTTGAAATCAATATTTGGGGTAATGTCGGCAAAATGTCTTCCGCCTTGCACACCTTATTGGGCATGGTTATTTCGTTGCTATTGGTTTTTCGTACCAATACGGCCTACGACAGGTGGTGGGAGGGACGTAAATACTGGGGAACATTGGTGAACAGCAGCAGAACTCTTGCGATTAAACTGAGCGCAATGCTTGGAGAAGAAGCAGACCGGAAAGAAGCGGCCGAATTAATCGGATTGTTTCCGGAGGTGTTAACGATGCACCTGCGCGACCAAAAACATGCTAAGCTGCCGGCATCTGTTCATCAACCCAACGAAGTGTCGCGGCAATTGTATGCTTTTGTGTACCGCTGGTATGAACAGCAAAAAATTTCGGCAGAGGACCTGATTGTGTTAAATGCTGAACTCACGACCATGGCTGATGTATGTGGCGGTTGTGAACGTATCCGCAAAACACCCATTCCGTTTTCCTACAGCATGTTTCTTAAAAAATTCATTTTTGTATACGTGATGACGATTCCATTTGGTTTCATCAGAGACTTTGGATACGTTATTATTCCGGTGGCGATGTTTGTATTTTATGTGCTGGTGAGCCTGGAAATTATTGCCGAAGAAATTGAAGATCCCTTTGGTGAAGACCCCAACGATTTACCCACGGAGGATATGTCTGCAATTATTCGCAGCAATGCGGGTGAGCTATTGCAAATGTCTCATTAAAACAATCCCGAAATATTTCCGTTGGCATCTACATCAATCATCTCGGCTGCGGGGGTATTAGGCAAGCCGGGCATACGCATAATCTCACCTGCCATCGGAATTACAAATCCGGCACCTGCTGCCAACTCTACCTCGCGGATGGTCAGTGTGAATCCGGATGGTCTGTTTATTTTTTTTGCATCATCCGAAAAAGAGTATTGCGTTTTGGCCATACACACTGCTAAGTGACCATAACCAAGTTTTTCAATTCGTTTAATATCACTAACTGCTTTGGGTTGGAAATTGACTTTAACAGCACCATATATTTTTTGAGCAATAGCTTCGATTTTTTTTACGATAGGCCATTCAAATTCATAGATATGTTTGAGTGGTTGATCGGGTGTTGATTCAATAATGGCTTTGGCTTTTGTGGCTAAGTCGATTGCTCCTTCACCACCTTTGGCCCACACTTCGCTCAACGAAACGTCAATATTTTTTTCGCTGCAAAGCTTTAATAATGCATCTATTTCAGCTTCCGAGTCTGTTGGAAAGCGATTGATGGCAACCAATGCCTTTAGTCTGAACGAAGCAATATTTTCAAGATGCTTTTCAAGGTTTGCAAATCCACTGCGCATCGCTTCTACGTTTTCAATTGTAAGATCATCTTTGGCAACACCTCCGTGTGATTTAAGCGCTCTTATGGTTGCAACCAGTACAACAAGTTTTGGTTGAATACCACCCATGCGACACTTGATGTCCAAAAATTTCTCTCCGCCTAAGTCAAATGCAAATCCCGCTTCTGTCACCACATAATCACTCAGGCTCATGGCTGTTTTGGTGGCAATGAGGGTATTGGTTCCCTGTGCAATATTGGCAAACGGACCACCATGGATGAGGGCAGGATTTCCTTCAAGTGTTTGCACCAGATTAGGCATAATCGCGTCTTTTAATAATGCGGTCATGGCACCATGTGCTTTGATATCCCGGGCAAATACAGCCTTGCCGTCAACGTCTTTTCCGATGTAAATATTTCCCAAACGTTCTTTGAGGTCCATTAAATCATTCGACAAACATAAAATGGCCATTACTTCCGATGCCACTGTGATATCAAAACCTGTTTCACGCGGACTGCCATTGCTTTTACCGCCTAAGCCCACAATAATTTTACGCAAAACCCGGTCGTTCATGTCCATCACACGTTTCCAAACAACGCTGCCGGGGTCAATACGAACCAATGGATTCTTGGCCTGTAGTTGGTTTTCAATTAAAGCTGATAACAGGTTGTGAGCTTTTTCAATGGCGGAAAAATCACCCGTAAAATGCAGATTGATGTCTTCCATTGGAACAACCTGTGCATAACCACCACCGGTGGCTCCGCCTTTCATTCCGAATACGGGTCCCAGAGAAGGTTCGCGCAATACAACAGTTGATTGTACTCCAATTTTGTTTAAGCCTTCACTTAACCCAACTGATATGGTTGTTTTTCCTTCGCCTGCAGGAGTGGGCGTAATAGCTGAAACGAGAATTAATGAGCTTTGTTTAATTTTTGCTTCGTCTATATAAACAAGCGGAATTTTTGCTTTGTACTTGCCATAAGGGATAAGATCATCAGCAGGTATATTAAGCTTAGCAGCAATGTCTGCAATAGGTTGAAGAGAAGTTCGTTGCGAAATTTTTATATCGGAAGCCATTGTAGTTGTTGTATTACGCCACAAGTTTATTGATATTTCTCATTATACACCAATTACGGACGAATAAATGCGTATCATTGCTTGTCTTTATTATACAGAATTGCAATGGCAAAAATTAAATTTAACAATAGTAACCCCGAGTTTTTCAATACCCTTAAGAAACGTGTGAATGCATATTTCGAGGATAAGAGCATTAAAGAAACGGGCAACTATAAATTGTATGTCAAAACAATAATTCTGTCCACAACCCTTATTGCAGGCTATTTGTGGATGGTGTTTTTTACACCGGAATCAAACTGGCTTTCATTAGCAGTGTGTCTGCTTATGGGTGTTAATGTTGCCGCTATTGGTTTTAACGTGATGCACGATGGTGCGCATGGAAGCTATTCATCCAAGGAGTGGGTGAACAAATTCATGGGATTCAGCTTAAATGTATTGGGCGGCAATGTGTATTTGTGGAGTCAGAAACACAATATCAACCACCACTCATATACCAATGTTGAAGGATTGGATGACGATATCGACATCAAACCGTTTATCCGCGTTCACAGTACACAAAAACGCTACTGGTTTCACCGTTTTCAGCATATCTATAGTTTGGCGTTGTACGGAACAACGTATTTGTTTTGGGTGTTTATGAACGACTTTAACAAGTACTTTAGCGGTAAGATTGCTTTGCACACCAAAATGCGCAAGATGAACCTGCCTGAGCATGTAAACTTCTGGGTGTCGAAAGTATTGTATGTATTTTTCTTCATCCTGCTGCCTTTTTATTTTGTTGGAGTGCTTCCAACGATAGTAGGATATCTGGTAATGGCTTTTACTGCGGGTATTGTTATTGCTGTCGTATTCCAGTTGGCACACGTAGTTGAAGAGGCTGTGTTTGTGACTCCTACCAGCGATGCAATGAAAATTGAGACTGAATGGGCCAAACATCAAATTGATACAACCGTAAACTTTGCAACACAAAGCAAAAGCATGAGTTGGTTGCTGGGTGGTTTGAATTTTCAGGTAGAGCATCATTTGTTTCCGCGTATTTCGCATGTACATTACCCTGCCATAAATAAAATTGTAAAACAAACGTGTAGTGAGTTTGGTGTGGGATATAAAGAGTTTCCAACGGTATTGAGCGCGATTCGTTCGCACCTTTCGCATTTGAAAGCTGCAGGTATTGCGTAATAATAGGTTTAATTAGAAAGCCCGAATCAATAACCTGATTCGGGCTTTTTTGTGTAGTAGAGTATCGTCAATGAGGTCGAAGTTATGTGATTCCCTCAAGCGCATAAATTAGACTGAACGCTACCAAAAATTCCTATTGTTTGTTGCAAACTAAAAACCCGAACCACTTTTCAGTAGTCCGGGTTTTCTATTTTAAATCTCAAATCGAAACTCTTACATCTCGATTTTCAATTTGGCGAGGTAAACTCGCCATCGCGAGCAAAGCCTCGCGACTCAAATCGTCTTAGTACATTCCGTCCATTCCGCCCGGCATTCCTGCAGGCATAGCCGGTTTGTCTTCTTTCTCTTCAGCTAAGATACACTCGGTGGTCAGCATCATACCGGCAACCGAAGCAGCATTTTGCAAGGCAACACGGCTTACTTTAGTAGGGTCAATTACACCTGCACCAATCAGGTTTTCGTATACTTCGGTACGTGCGTTGTATCCAAAATCCGCTTTTCCTTCACGTACTTTGTTTACCACTACCGAACCTTCACCACCTGCATTGGCAACAATCTGACGCAACGGCTCTTCAACCGCTCTGCGGATGATTTGGATACCGGTGTTTTCGTCTTCGTTAATTCCTTTCAGTTTATCCAACGCTTCGATGGCACGGATATAAGCAACACCTCCACCTGCAACGATACCTTCTTCAACGGCAGCACGGGTAGCATGCAAAGCATCGTCTACACGGTCTTTTTTCTCTTTCATTTCCACTTCGGAAGCAGCTCCGATATACAAAACAGCAACACCACCGGCTAATTTAGCCAAACGCTCTTGCAATTTTTCTTTATCGTAATCAGAAGTGGTATTCTCCATTTGTGATTTGATTTGAGCAACACGGGCCTTGATATCTTCTGATTTACCGGCTCCATTGATAATGGTTGTATTGTCTTTATCAATCGTAATTTTTTCTGCTTTACCTAAGTAAGTCAAATCAGCATTCTCCAGTTTGAAACCACGCTCTTCGCTGATTACGGTTCCGCCTGTAAGGATAGCGATATCTTCCAGCATTGCTTTTCTTCTGTCGCCAAAGCCCGGAGCTTTAACAGCAGCAATTTTCAAAGCACCACGGATTTTGTTTACCACTAATGTAGCCAGAGCTTCGCCTTCTACATCTTCAGCAATAATCAATAATGGTTTACCTGTTTGAACCACTTGCTCCAAAATAGGAAGCAACTCTTTCATATTGCTTACTTTTTTATCGTAAATCAAAATGAATGGCTGGTCCAGATCAGCTTCCATTTTATCAGGGTTGGTTACAAAGTATGGCGACAAGTATCCGCGGTCGAATTGCATTCCTTCAACCGTTTTGACTTCGGTTTCGGTACCTTTTGCTTCTTCAACAGTAATCACACCTTCTTTACCCACTTTAGCCATCGCATCAGCAATCAGCTTACCGATTACGCTGTCGTTGTTTGCAGAGATGGTAGCTACCTGCTCAATTTTTTTGTTGTCGTCACCCACTTTTTGTGATTGTGATTTCAGGTTCTCAACTACAACTGTAACAGCTTTGTCGATACCACGTTTCAAGTCCATCGGGTTTGCACCTGCAGCCACGTTTTTCAAGCCTGCCGCAACAATGGCTTGTGCCAATACGGTAGCAGTGGTAGTTCCGTCACCTGCCTGATCAGCGGTTTTCGAAGCTACTTCTTTTACCATTTGAGCACCCATGTTTTCAATCGGATCTTTTAATTCAATTTCTTTTGCTACCGAAACACCATCTTTGGTTACGGTTGGTGAACCGAATTTTTTATCGATTACCACATTACGTCCTTTTGGACCTAAAGTCACTTTTACTGCATTTGCCAATGCATCTACTCCGCGTTTTAAACCTTCACGGGCATCTACGCTATATTGAATTCTTTTTGCCATGTCTTGTTTGTTAATGATGTTAATGTGTTAATTGTGTTAATGTGTTCCATACATAATCAACTGATTACATAGTAAACACGATTAACAGCCGAATTAAATAATTGCGAAAATATCAGACTCACGCATGATCAGGTAATCTTTACCATCAACGGTGATTTCAGTTCCTGCATACTTGCCATACAGAACAGTGTCACCGGCTTTAACGGTCATAGGCTCATCTTTTTTACCTTCACCAGCGGCTACTACTTTACCTCTTTGTGGTTTTTCTTTAGCGGTATCAGGAATGTATAATCCTGAAGCTGTTTTTTCTTCTGCTGCAGCGGGTTCTACCAGAACGCGATCTGCTAGTGGCTTTAAGTTTACTGACATAGATATAAGATTTGTTTGTTAGTTATAAATGGATAATCCCCAACTCTCACAATTGGTGCCAACTGCGAAAGTGTGACAGTTTTTCATTTTATCCGGGATAAATTAGTATTAAGGCTGTCATACTGCCTTAGGAGAAAACCGCCTGTCATACAACCCTGGCGCAGTACGGGGAGACTTGCAACTGTGTACTTGGAAAGATATATTATTCGGGAATGTATTGGGGTCAAAAACTTGGAACAGAAGTGGTTGTGTTAGTTAGGTGTCTTATACGACCCAAGGGTGAAAAAGAAACGCCCATCATGGTTGTCCATGACGGGCGTTTGATAAAGTATCGTTTTAAATTATTGTGCAGCTTCAGCTTCAGGATCCGCTGTATTTACATCAGCAGGTTGGGCAGGAGCTGCAAGTTGTTGAGCCGGAATTTCAGCGTTTTCAACATTGTCTTTCAAACGTGACTCAGGCCCCGTTGTTTCAGAATCGCCCAATGGACGGAAGAAGTTTGAGGCTAATGAGAATGTGATTAAAATTACAGCCAATACCCAAGTGGTTTTTTCTACTACGTCATTGGATTTACGGGCTCCCATAATTTGATTTGGAGCGCTAAAGTTAGAGGCAATGCCTCCTCCTTTTGGATTTTGAATCAATACCACCAGCGTTAACAATACACAGGCTACTATAATCAGGATGCTTAAAAATAGGAACATATTTAATCTTTATTTTCGGTTTTAATTTTTTGAATGAGGCTTGCGAAATACGACATTTTGTGAGGATATATCAAGCATAATTTTTCATAAGTTCTAATTGCCTTCTTAAAATGTCCCTGTTTGTAATAAACATTGGCAAGTGTCTCAGTAACAATCTCATCATTTTCTTCGACACTTTGCTTGGCCATGTTTACCGGATTGTAAAACTCGGCCTTAGCCCGGCTGATACGCGGATTTTCACGAATAAATCTGTCTAAGATGGACTCAAATTCATTGACATTGCTGCGAAGCACTTGTTGGGCAATCTCATCCTGCATAGACGGTGATTCTTGAGGCTCGGGCGCAGTGGTGTTGTCAGCTTCCTGATTTTCGACTGCTTGAATCTGCTGTTCGTCCACAGTATTGATGGTATCAGGCTCAATTTTTTGCTGCTGTTGCAGCAGAAGCCATTCAGCAAAAGAGTGAGTTTGAGAGGATGTAATATTGGTTTCAGGTTTTTCTTCTTCAATTGGGGTGATTGTTTGCTCAATCACAATAGGTTGAACATCCTGAATAAACTCTTCTACGGGCAGCGTTTCAGTTGTTTGTTCTGTATCAAGGGGTTCTTGGAACGTTTCAATAGCAGGAGGAATAATAATTGCAGGCTCGGGGATAATCGTTTCTTCCTTTGGTTGTTCTGCTAACACAAGCTCAATCTCCTCTTTTGAGGATAATTCAATATCCGGAGCCGGAGTATTGATGCTGTGAATAAAACGAAATAACACGGCCCGGTCGGGGCTCATTAACGAAACGTGCTTGAGCTGTTTCTCAAACTCATAATGCTTTTCGTTGTACAAAGCTTTGGTTAATAAAACCTGTGCCGTTTGAAAATACGGAAAATCGGCAGTCACGCTTCGCAACGAAGGGATATGCTGTTTGCCCAAACTTTGAGGGGTCTCTACAAGTGATATGAAATCCTGCTTATTCAACTTTAAAAACGGCTGAACTGCGAATTAACGGAAAAATGAGCAGATGAGGAAGTAAGCAATGAAGAAAGTAGGTAAAGAGGAGAGTAGGCAGTAGGCAATGGGGAAAGTATGCAGTATGCAAAGAAGAAAGTCGCCAGTATGCAAAGAGGAAGTAGGCAATGAATGAGTAGGTAGTAGGAAAAGGGAAAGTAGGCAATGAAGAGAATAAGCAATGAGGAAATATGCAGTAGGCAAATGGCTCGCGACTTTGCAAATC
>CAYMRD010000033.1:0-12035 GCA_964392775.1 uncultured Bifidobacteriaceae bacterium | reverse complement strand
ACAAATCACAAATCACAAATCACAAATCACAAATCACAAATCACAAATCACAAATCACAAATGGTCTTCCCTACCAATTGATAAATGCTTTATTGAAGATGTCGGTCACCAATTGGTCGGTGGCTTGTTGGACGAGTTCATTTTCAATCGCTCCAAAGTTTTGGTCGGCCGGAAAGTTGACAAAGGTGCTGAAGTTTTGTTTGAAATTTTTGGCTTCGTCTTTTTTATTCTCGAAAGTAATTTCAACTACAATCGTAAGCTGATTGACAGCATTTTGTTGGTTACCCTGAACCCCTACAGGACTGGATCTGTAATCTAAAATCTTACCGCTGAATGCCACATCTCCATCCGCCTCGGCCAGTTTGAGGGGTGTTTCATTGATAAACTTACGCTTTAGTTTTTCGGTAAGTACCTGACTTAAAGTAGGAGCAACGATGCTGGCAAGGTTGGAAATATATTGAACTGAAAAAGTGCTTGCATTGGGAGGAACAGAGGCTCCTGATTGAGAATAAAAACCACAGCCGGAATGTAGTAGCAACAAACCGGCTGTGATCCAAAGAATATATGTTTTTGAAATAGTCAATACTTATTGATTAAACAGATGCTTTATTTTTGGCAACAGCAGTTTTAAGCCACTCGGTTGTAACCGATTTAGGGCGCTCCAATGGCAATCCCAATGCACGGTCCCAGATTAGTGAAGCCAATACGCCAATTGCACGGGATACACCAAACAGTACCGTGTAGAAATCATATTCTTTCATTCCGTAATGAACCAGCAACGCTCCTGAGTGTGCATCTACGTTAGGCCATGGGTTTTTGATTTTTTTGTAGTTGCCCAGAATATTCGGAGCTACATCGTATACATCCCAAACAATATTCACGAGTTCATCGGTTGGCATGTGTTTTTTAGCAAACTCCATCTGTGCAGTAAAACGCGGATCGGTTTTGCGCAATACTGCATGTCCGTAACCCGGTACCACTTTACCTTCGTTAATGGTTTTATTGATGTACTCTTCAATTTGTGCTTTACTTGGTTTTCCGCCACCTAAGTTTTCCTGTAACTCAAGTACCCAGCGGATAACTTCCTGATTAGCCAGTCCGTGTAATGGTCCGGCTAAACCGTTCATGGCGGCCGATAATGAAAGATAAGGGTCGGATAATGCTGAACCTACCAGATGTGTAGTATGTGCCGATACGTTTCCACCTTCGTGGTCACTGTGAATGGTCATGTACAAACGCATCAGTTCTCTAAAATCATCACCGGTATAACCCAGCATGTGAGCAAAGTTACCGGCCCAGTCCAATTTCGGATTCGGTTCGATATGATCGCCAAACTTGTAGGTTCTGCGGTAAATATACGCTGCCACGCGAGGTAAGCGGGCAATCAGGTTCATGGTATCCTCGTAGGTGTAATCCCAGTAATCTTTTTTGTTTACCCCTTTACGGTATGCTGCGGCAAATTCGCTTTCAGTTTGCAAAGCCATGATGGCAGCCGAGAACTGAGTCATCGGATGTGCGTTTAACGGGAACGAATCAATCACATGGAATACGTGCTTAGGAACGATTGCTCTGCGGGCCCAGTTGTTGGTGATGTCGTTTACATCCTCTTCTGTTGGAAGCTCTCCGGTTAACAGCAGATAAAATAATCCCTCAGGCAACGGCTCGTTTCCGCCCGGTGCTTTTGGCAGCCTGTCGCGCAATTCAGGAATGCTGAATCCTCTGAAACGGATTCCTTCTTCAGCATCCAGTAATGATGTTTCTGTGATCAGTCCAATCATTCCTTTCATGCCTGAGAATACCGAATCTACGGTGTAACTTCCCAATACATGTTCGCTATTGGCTTTGATAAATTCTTTTGTTTCTGCAGCTTTTGCCAAACCCGTTTCGGCAAATTTGTTCTTCAACTTATCCATTTAAAGTGAGGATTAACGTATGGTGTGATATAATAAAATGCTCGTCTTAAAAACCGTCCGAAATTAGTATTTGTTTTTGGGAAAACAGAAATTCGACTTAAAATAAATTATATGATTATCGGGATATTGTTAACCAAATTTCTTCCATCCTCCGCCCACCCTGCCCTTTAGGGGCAGGGTGGCAATATCCCGATAATCATATATTTTTTTATATTCGATGTTTAAGCCAATGACCTATTCCATTCGCATTTTACTTCTGATAATAGTGTTTCCGGTATCGCAAGTGCTGGCACAGCAATCAGTTATTAAAGGCAAAGTAATAGATGGTAAAACGGGTGACGGACTTCCATTTGCTTCTATCAGGATGAATAACCGGAATGTTACAACAGCTGATTCAGTGGGAAATTACCAGATTCAAACGGAACCCGGAAAAATTGTTTTATCGGTTAAACAATTGGGGTATGCCCCCTTTGAGCAAACAGTTAGGATTGGCTTTGAAGAACGGATAACGGTTAATCTCGAGCTGACACCTCAGCAAAATGAACTCGACAGAGTTGTCGTTTCGGGAAGTAGGCAGGAAGTGAAAATCACCAGAGAGGTGATGTCGGTTACTTCTATACAACCTTATTTAATTGCCAACACCAATGCGAATACCCTTTCGGACGTATTGAACAAAGTGCCGGGCGTGAGTATCATTGAGGGGCAGGCAATGATACGTGGCGGAACAGGCTGGAGCTATAATGTGGGCAGCCGCGTAATGGTGTTGCTGGATGATATGCCGCTGATGGGCCCCGATATGGGAGATGTGCAATGGGATTTGTTGCCCATTGAAGCTGCCGAAAATGTGGAAGTGATCAAAGGGCCGTCTTCTGTTTTGTATGGAAGCTCGGCCAGTGCCGGAACCGTGAATGTTCGCACCGGATGGCCCACCAATAAGCCCGAAACGAAGATCACGTTTTATCAGGGTGTGATGGACAATCCGCGCAATAAAAATTCCATTTGGTGGGAGCGTACCACACAACCCTTTAATACCGGAAGTTTTTTTGTGCACAAACAGAAGTTCGGGCAGTTTGATTTGGTGGCTAGCGCCAATGCCAATGCCAACCGCAGCCATATACAGGATAATGACGAATTTCGGGGTCGCACCTACTTCAAAACACGCTACCGGTTTAAGCAGGTAAAAGGATTGAGTGCCGGAGTGAACGGTACTTTTATGGCCAAAAAAGGAGGACGGTTTTTTATCTGGAAAGATGCCGATACAGGCGCGCTGGTTCCATTTGACGGCAGCATTGGGTACGATAAATACTTTATCTATTCCATTGATCCCCACATTACATATCTGCAGCCAACCTACTCAATTGGTTTAAAGTATCGTTTTTACAGCATCACTCGCAATGGTACGTTTGGAGCTCAGAATCTTGCCCGTACCAATGATGCAGTAGCCAACCTGCATGCGGTGGATGCAAGTTTTCAGAAAAAGTTTCAACGGTATTTTACCAGCACATCGGGTGTATATGTTACCAGCTTTAATGCCATTGGAAATGTATATCCGGGCCGGCAAACAGGTTATTCGGGTGCGGCTTATACGCAGTTGGAGTTTTTGCGCAAACGGTGGAATATTACAACAGGCTTGCGTTATGAGGTAAATGCGGTAGGTGCTATTCAGCAAACGCAACGTCCATTGTTTCGTTTGGGAGTGAATTATCAGGCAGCAACAAAAACATTTTTGCGGGCCTCTTATGGTGAAGGTTTTCGATTCCCTACTGTTATTGAACGTTATGTTGAGGATAATGCTGCCGGGATTCATGTATTTCCCAATCCTGGGTTACTCACCGAAAGAGGCTGGTACAGCGAGTTAGGAGTTAAGCAAGGATTTTCAATTTCAGGTTTTAATGCTGCTCTGGATGCGTGTTTGTTTTGGATGGAATATGAAAACCTGATTCAGTTGCGTTTTGATCAGTACGAACACGCCAGTTATGTTATTGATACGGTAAACTTTCAGGTGATTGTTGTGGGGCAGGATAAAATAGGATTTAAAGCCGTGAATCTTCCCAAAAGCCGCACGGCCGGCTTTGAACTGTCACTCCAGGGAGGTGGACATATAGGTCCGGTGGGCATTCAAACCTTATGTGGTTACACGTATTCTTATCCTGTTGATTTAATGGCAGATTCTACCTTAAAACAAGCAGGTAATTATGTCAACTCGATGTTCAGTTACTATAAGTTTATTGATGCCAACAGTCCTGCATTTAACAGTTTGGTTTCATATCGTACACGTCACCTGGTGAAATCGGATATTGAGTTTACATACAAAAAAGTATCGTTTGGATACAGCCTGAACTATACCAGCCTATATGAGAAGATTGACAACTCACTGTATTATGCCATTCCGGGTTTAAAATCGTTTCAAGAAAATGCAGGTACAGGTTTTTGGCTACACAATGCCCGTGTCGGGTTCAGGCTCACACCGCATTTTACATTGGCATTTTTGGTTAATAACCTTACCAATCTTACTTATGCAAGCAGACCGGCCCGGATGGATGCCATGCGAACATTTAATATTCAGATGCGAATTGCTCTTTAATGAAGCATTACTTTGCGAATAGCAGAGCCTTTGTCGGTTTGCAGGGTTACCCAGTATAAACCTTTGGCATAACCACTCAAATCAACCTGAATGGTATTTAAAAACTGGTTATTGCCCGGTACTTGTTGTTGATGAATGGTTCTTCCATAAGCATCTGTTACTTGTACAAGCCCCGGTGAATTTGATAAATCGCGCAACTCGATGGTGAGATTTCCGGTTGTAGGATTTGGATAAGCATTTAAAGCAGAGTAGGTCGCAAATTCAGCAATACTATTATACTTCATAATGCGGAATACATAATTCGTTGCAGAATCGATACGTGAAAATTGTTGACTACCACCTGTAAAACGATACCATGTCATCGTATAAATCTTCATTGGGTATTCTGCTACAGAGTCAGTAAAAGTGCTGTCTACTTTGCCGTTAAACAAAGCACAGCCCTTTGTTCCACCCGGCCACACGCAGTTAGGTATATTGCAATAAAAAACAAACCCTTCGGGTTTCCCTGTTGCATAAATAAATTGAGCACTGTCAATGGTTACGCTGATACCCGAGATAGATGAATCGCGCGGAATTTTAAAGCTGAGGGTACTCCAATATTCATATCCGGCCATTGCATTCGGTAACGTTTCAGGTGAAATGCCATTATAGGTTAAGTTTGGATCAGGTGTGCAAGGCCATGTTTGGGCAAACGTATTTTTGAGTCCAAACAATAAAAGAGCGAATATTAGTAGTTTTGTTTTCATTCTCAGGGTAATTGAGAATCGAATATACGAAAAGAACTTCGTTATTGGGATATTTTGGCCGGATCAGTTTGCTCTGATGCCTCTTGTGGGACAGGCATACACCAATCGCAGGGTGTTCCGTCTTCCAGAAACTCCCGGCCTTCGCATTTCGGACAAACATAACCGCATCCTGCCATTGTTTTTAGGTTGATTGTTTGAGCAAAGATAAGGCTTCTTTCAGTTGTTGCTCCAGTGGTTGAGTGGCATCTATCCAATGAATTGTTTTTCCATCCCGCTCCATCTTGCGGAAATAGGTCATTTGCCTTTTTGCAAATTGCTGGATGGCAACAGTAAGTCGCGAAACCATTTCATCATACGCATAACGGCCCAATAAGTATTCGGTGATGAATTTGTATTCGAGTCCGTAATACATCAGTTTGTCTGGACTTACGGTTAATAGAAGTGTCTGCACTTCTTCCACCAGCCCTTGTTGTAAACGTGTTTGGAGCCTTTCTGCAATTCGCTGTCTGCGTACCTCCAGCGGAATGGATAAGCCCAATAGGATAGAATTATATTGAGTGGCCTGAGAAACAGGAGTCGGATTGCTCAACAAGTAGGTATTAATTTCAATAGCCCGAATCAAACGTTTAGCCGTTGAGGTATCGGCAAGCGAAGTGAAATCTGTTGGTGGCATCTTCTGAAACTGAGCCAGCAGAACTTCGCGTGATAAAGGCAACAGTTTCTTACGCAATTCCTCATTTACAGGTATGGAGGTAAATGTATAATTGCTCAAAATGGAATCAATGTATAAGCCGGTTCCACCGCACAAAACGGGTATTTTTTGTTTGTTCCTGATGCTTTGGTAAGCAATCTCAAAATCCTTGCGGAATGCATCAATATGGTATTGTTCACCCGGTTCCAGTATGTCGATGAGGTGAACCGGAATTTGGGTCGTGTTGATTTGATAGTCGGCATAATCTTTACCTGTACCCAGGTTCATGTGTTTGTATACCTGACGAGAGTCGGCACTGATGATTTCGGTGTGCAGGGCAAAAGCCAGTTGAGCGGCAAGGCGGGTTTTACCACTTGCTGTCGGGCCTAATAATACAATCAAATCGGTTGATGCCATGAAAGGCAAAAGTACGGAGTTTAGTCAATAGTCAATAGACCACAGACCATGGACCATCGTCTATGTACTATAGTCTATTTCCCACAGACATTGTTGTGATAGTTTCGGAAACCATTTACATTTGAATTCGCTTAAAACGAACATTTAAACATGGTAAAACATATTGTTTTCTGGAAACTGAAAGAAGAAGCCAATGGCATGAGCAAGGCTGAAAATGCTGCTGCTATCAAACAAAAACTGGAAGCCCTGGCAGGACAAATAGAGGGGCTATTGCATATTGAGGTGGGAATGGATTTTTTACATTCGGCCGAATCGGCTGATTTAGTGTTGTACTCGGAGTTTACCGATAAGGCAGCATTGGATTTTTACCAGCAACATCCTTTGCACAAAGCCGTAATGCCTTTTATTGGGGCAGCGCGCAGCGAGCGCAGGGTAGTTGATTACGAATTGTAATCCCGCTTATCAAGTGTGTATTTTATACTCCCTGATGTGTGAATTGGAATAAAGGATCCGGGGATTTCTGTGAGCTGTCTGGAGGAATAGCGTTGCATGGTTTGCGGATCAACATAAAACAATTGCGGTTCGCTGACTCCGGCAACTGTAAAACCCAGTTTGCGGTAGCCGATGCCATCGCCCCAATCACGGTCGGCATAGGTCATTAAATGAGCAGGCTTCAACTCTTCAACAAACCGGTTGATGAGTTTTCCGAGTCCACCGGTTACCGTATAACCTGTAAGGCTTGCAAAGCGAATCAATTCGTAGCTTCTGTATAGAACCACGCCATCCTGCATTACCCTGCTTTTACTAAATGTAGCAACTGCAACCACCTCATCGTTTTTAATTAAGGCATATTTATAATAAGCATTCACAAACCCTTGCAGATGATGCCGGTTTAAAAAAGGCTCACATTTATTTTTATCTATGCGGACCACTTGCGTACTGCGTGCATGGATGCGTTGACGTTGCCCAATCATTGCCAGTATACGTGCTTCAACCAAAGGTGCATGTTGCCTGTACACATCTTCCCAAACATGTATGCAACGAATACCCAGCTGTTCGGCCTGTGCACTGATATTCGAAAAATAATCAGGAGAGAGCTGGCGCAAAATATTTTCTTCGATTGAAACGAGATGAAACAGCAGCTTGTGTTCGTGCAGGTAAATCCCTGCAAAAACAGTATCAACCGGTAAGTTCGCCTGCTGTGGTTGCTGATGGAGGAGCGCAAGAATGGGTTGATACCAGTTTTTCATACCTGTAAATCGGTTACTTCCAACACTTCTCCCGGTTGTATATCTGGCAAATGCAGATTGCCAATTCTCACCCTTATTAATCGCAGCGTTGGAAAGCCAACAGCGGCAGTCATCTTGCGTACTTGTCTTAATTTCCCTTCGGTAAGAATAATGCTCACCCAACTTGTAGGTCCGTGGCGGTCGTCACGTATTTTACGCGAACGTACCCAAAGCTCAGGTATATGTTCAAGCACAGATGCTTTGCAGGGAAGCGTTTGGTATTTTTCGCCCTTGATTCCAATTTCGACCCCCGTAGTTAATTGAAGAATAGCGTATTCGGTTATGATTCCATCAACCTGCGCCCAGTATTCTTTTTCAATATGTTTGCCCCGAATATCGGCACTGATTTTTCCATCGGTAGTGAGCAGCAACAAACCTTCACTGTCCTCATCCAGCCGGCCTACGGCCATAGTGCCTACGGCAAACGGATAAAGTTCGCCCAGCATCTTTTTCTTTTTTACATCAGTTTTAAACTGACTGATGAAACCAAAGGGTTTATTGAGAATATAGTGATGGTGTTTGATTATCTGGTCGTTCATGAATTGCGCGGGTAAAAATAATTCAACTTTTTGATTCATTGACATGTGCGAAGATTGTTTAATTTGCAGAAGCTTTATGAATTATGCTTATGAACCTACTTACCGAATTGCTCAGCCAGATTGAGCGAAGTTCTTTTCTGTTTGTTGTTACGTGTATTTTATTGGTGATGGTTTTCATCTTTATGGTCATTTTTTGTATTGCCTATAAGCGAAACCTGGATGTTCAGAAAAACATTAAAACGATGGAATCTGAATACCATCAAAATATTGTATCCAGTAATATAAAAATACTGGAAGAAGAACGACAACGTTTTGTACAAGACCTGCACGATGAGATTGGATCTTCTTTATCAGCCATCAAACTTTATGTAAGCAATATTGATCGGGCCACTCATGATGATGAGCTTAAGGATCAACTCCGGAATGTGAAGCAAACGATTGACCAATCAATGGCCAGTACACGTAGGATAGCGTACAATTTATTGCCGCCAAGGCTTGAAGATATAGGACTTCACGTTCTATATGATTTATTGGATTCCTTAAAAGGACTCCCGGTAAAAATAAATATGGAGATTCAGGAAGACCAACCCCGGCTTAATTATCAAACAGAATTAAATTTATACAGGATTGTACAGGAGTTATTGGGTAATACGCTCAAACATGCAGAAGCAACTGATGTGTTTATTCAATTATCGTTTGATGATTCTCATTACAAAATTCAATACACAGACAATGGAATTGGTTTTGAAGAACCGTTACATTATGGTACCGGTATGGGGCTTGTGAACGTAAAGAGCAGAGCCGCAATTATTGGAGGACAACTCTCTATTCAAACAGCCCCTCAGGCAGGGTTTAAAGCAAGCCTTGCTGTTCCGTTGGTTAAGTTTCAATGATGCCTTTTTTGATGGCATACTTAACCAATCCGGCTATGTTTTTGGCGCCAATTTTTTCCATCAAAATGCCCCGGTAGTTTTCAATTGTTTTAGGGCTTAATTCCATCTTCGCTGCAATTTTAGAGGTTGTGTAGCCTAATGCAATTAACTTTAAAATTTTTAGTTCGTAAGTTTTAAGCGGTATTGATTGCTCTGATGAAAAATATGCCATGCGCTTATTTGTTGCACTCCTTTGTAAACCTGATAAAGATATTGGCTTGTTGTGATTGCTTTCTTTTTGGTATACATAGTTGATAGCATGTACAATCTCATTAATCTCAACATCTTTTAAAAGGTAACCATCACCACCGGCTTCAAATAAACTTGAAATATAATATTGATGGTCATACACCGACAATCCGATTACCTTGGTTTCCGGGTGACTTTCTTTGATGGCTTTACAAACTTCAACACCATTCATATCCGGCATTTTCATGTCCAGTAAAATTACATCCGCGTTAATCTGGTTGAGTTGATTGAGGAGTGTTTTTCCATTTTCGGCTTCACATACTACGGTGAGGTGAGAATATGGTTTGAGAGAGCTAATTACACCATTTCGGTATATGGATTGATCGTCTACAACTGCTACTTTTATTGGATGGTTTGTTTTCAAGGCGTGCAAAAATATGAGTTTATATAAAATAAAAGCATGTTTGTATCTTTAATATGCTGTTTATTTTGAAATAAGAGATGGAAGATTGTTTTTTGTGCGCCTAAATGAAAAAATAAGATGCTTAAAAACAAGTAGTTGCAAATCTGGTTTTGAGAATCGGGGGTTTTCCCTCTATTCATAGTAAGGAGCTTCATCTTACTTTTGTGCCAGCATTATGGGAATGGTTTCTAATCAAACAAAGATCGAAGAGGGGTTGAATATGGCAGAAGAGGTTTATGCCTACCCTGAACACGTAATTTTCGACTTTGATGATCAGAAAGAAGTTGAGAAAATCAAGTTGATACTGAAACCGAAGGAAGAAATCAGGAAGACGGTAAACAAGTAGCATTAACTCTATTCATTTAGCCTATGAAACAAAGTGCGCTACTCAACATTGAGAAAATTAACTCTAAGATGCCCTATGTGCTAAAGCGCTCTTCTGCAAAGGAGCGCTTTTTTTATGCTTCCTTTCTGATACAGAAAATGAAGAATTGAGCATTATCAATGTTCTTGGGCTAAAAAATAACAAAATCGTAACAGGATTTTTTGCACTAACGGTTTTCCTGCAGACATATTTTCAACTTGCGGAACAAAAAGTAAAATTACGATAAATCAAAGTTTGTATCGTCTTGTCTTTGGATTTTTATCAATAATGCTTGGTTTACTTTAATTGCCTTGTTTTACGTAAGCTCGATGTTACAAAAGCTTTTCCTCTAGAAAGTCTTTCCAAATTACAAACCCCTTTTGATTATCTGAATAATCGTGAACGATCCTGCTAAAATATTCCGGTTGACTTTCTACATAGGCTTGTCTTCCATTCTCTCTTATTTTAGCAATGTCCGCGTCAATTTGTTTCAATTTATGTTTAAGGGCGGTAAGGTTCTTTGGTGTATGCCAGATGTAGGTGGCCTCTTCGGAGTTCAGTGTTTCCCAAACAATATGATACTGTCGGTCGCCACTTAATAGAAATACAAATGAAAAAGGACTTAGTACGAATCTTAACTTCAGTGTATGGCTTTCATGTCTTTTAGAGAGATAAACCAATTGGCGGTAATGTTTTACTTTTTCATTCCTTAATAAATCATCCAGTAAATCTTGTTCTGATTGAAAAAGTTGTGGTTGATTTTGCCCCTGAATACTTTTTAAGTCAAGAAGGTTCTCTTTGTCAACCGGAACTCTTCCTATGATTCCCTTGGTTACAAACTGAAATTTTACACTGTCAATGATCTCTCTGTTTATTTTATTCAAATCATTGGATGAAGCGGAAATAGTTATTGGAACTCCGTTCAGGAATTTTGCCAATACATCAATTTTCACCTTTTGGGTTTTTAACGCTTTGGCGAAATAGGTTTTCAATACACTAAACTCCGGACGAATTTCTTGATTTTCAATTTCGAAGATTACCTCCATACTATTGTCCGGAATAAGGTGCTTAAATCGAATTTTTCCATAGTGAAAATCCAATTCATCAATTTGAAAGCTTATCCTTTCTTCGTAGACAAACGTAATCTTTAGGTTCTTGTCCTCCTTTTCCGGTTGGCCGAACAAGGAGCCATGCAAGTAAAGTTGTTTGTAAAAATCATTCCGCTTTTGAAACAGCTTCTCCAGATACTCTATTTGATAGTCACGGTAATCATATACTGTTGGCTTTATTTCCGAACGCTGAACCCTTCCAATATATTGAATCAGCTTACCTTCAAATGAAAATGGATACACCAGAAACAGGCATTCTACTCCTTGCAAATCACTTCCTTCACCAAAATACTGGCCTGTTGTAATGAGAACCTGATAATTTCCTTCTTTTAATACCTTCCATTTATTCAATTTGGACGAATCGGAATCTTCTCCACTTAAAGTGATCACTTCGTACCTTTGCTTAAGGTATTGATTTAAAGTGTCAATATGTTCCTTTCTCTCAGTTACCACTACCACTTTCTTACCGTTCTCCAATCCAGAGATTATATCGTTAAGAATAAGCTTGTTTCGGGCCGAATCATGCACCAATACCTTTGAGAGCGTTTCGAACTTATCAGTCTTGCTGTTAAAGGGTATTTGTAATTCAGTGTTTCGAACAATAATTTTCGCTCCGGGTGTAGCTTCTAACTCCTGTGGTTTAATTTCAGAAATAATATCGCCTAGATAAATAAAGATGAGTTTACCGTCATTATATTTTCGAAACGGGGTAGCAGTTAATCCATATAAGTAATAACTATCGAACTAAGAGCCTGTTCATAATCTCTGATAAAAAAAAGAGACAGCCAACAGGAATGGG
>CAYMRD010000032.1:0-24432 GCA_964392775.1 uncultured Bifidobacteriaceae bacterium | reverse complement strand
CTCCTGGAATCATGACTTTCTCTTATCTCTTATAATTTAATGCGTGTTGCCCTGAAAAAAGAGGCTGTTCCAGCAATGGGAAAAGCCTCTTTTGAAAATTCTTCTATTCGATTTGGATGAATTGGAGTCTGTAGGTTGCGGCTCCGCTATTTAGCCGGCTTTTTCAGGGGATATTATTTTTTCTCAGGATCAAAAGATAGTTCTTGTCGTAAAGAACATCATAAGCTTTGGATTCAATAAGTGAATGAATGGCCTGGAAATAGGCTTCAACATTCAGAGGATACGTATTAATGCTATCGGTAAATACCGCAATATAAGAGGCATTGTCAATAATAGGGAAATGAAGGATGGTATCTCTGCCGGCCACATGAGGTGCTATTGCTGCGCTTGCAGATAAGGAGGCCTTTTCGGGAATGGTGGCTAATGCCTGATTGATTGCGGTAATATTGAGGTGGCTTTGATAGTGGCCAGAAGATAAAAAGCGAAGCGTTTTTTTGTAATTAAAGGTTTCCATAGCAAGCTGCTGGGATGTAACCCTGATTGTACTAAGTACTATAATTATTGCAAGTCCGCAGGCTACATTAACATTTTTGACTTTATTGAGCGCGTAAAAAACGCAGATGCTGGTGATGGGCACAAACTCAATTGAGTATTGACCATTTGTGAGCCAAAGTTCGGGTTCTGAGGATAGAAACTTTTGTGCGAATACCGGCACCAGCATGAACAAAAACCAGGGATACCTAATCGTTAATATACCTCCCGAAAGGAGGAACATATAATACACCTCCTTTTTAATTGAACTCATACCTGCATCCGGATTATTTGAGTCAATAAAGAAATAAGACAAATAAGTTAGAGGATGGGTGAAAAAATTTGAAACAATTGCCGAAAAGGAATCACCTAAATAGGTATACCTCTTTAAAGCGACAATTTGCTGATGGTCGCTAAAATAAGGCATCACCAGCTTCAGAATCACAAAAGCATATACAAGAACAAAAAGAAATAAGGCAGCTATAAATACAGGTTTTTCCTTTAGCAGGGAGAAGCCGGATTTCCAGATTATTCCAAGAATGATGAACAAGACCCAAAGAGGTTCATTCTCTTTACAGATCAGAATGAGAACAACAAAGAGGATCGTTTTAGCAATATTTTTCTTCTCGAGGTACAGCAAAAACCAAGGGACCAGCATAGATGCTACGATATTGGTATGGAAATCGAATGCAAGTGCCGAATAAATGCCCCACATACTTAAGAAATGGAACATCACAATTACAGGAAGCCATTTGTGGATGGTGGTGTATTGACAATACCGAAATACACCCACTGCACCCAAAAGAATGGAGGCAATTTGAACTAATAATAATGTGTATGAGCCAAAGAGATAATATAGGGGTGCGAAAAGTAGAATGATAGGCGAGAAATGGTCACCGAAGAAGCTCACTCCCTGAGGCCAGGGAGTGAGCATAAATATGTTTTTTTGAAAATGTGCGAAATGATACAGGGCGTGGTTGAACATTCCAAGGTCAAGTGCGTATGTCCTGAACAGGTAATGGTTAACCAGTGAGATAGAACAAAAAATAAGTCCAAACACAATTAAACCAACCCAATAAATTTTCCTGACGGAGAAAGAAATGTGTGGCAGTGGTTTGCTCATTTTTTAATAAATAAGTTAATCTACATCCGTAGGTTCGGGCTCCAGTTCCACCAGCGTTTTGCCAAACTCTTCCTTGTTGTTAATCGATTTTTCGAGCGATAACAGCAAAGACGGCAATAACAATAGGTTCATCAGCATTCCGAATAGCAACGAAAGGGAGGTTAATACACCCAATGCCACCGTCCCGCCAAAATTAGAAGCCGCAAAAATGATAAACCCAAAGAACAGCGCCACAGCAGTGTAGATAATGCTAGGTCCCGCCTCCGTCAAACTTTGCGGAATAGAGGTGGCCATGTCCCAGTTATTGCGCTTGAGCGCGTTTCGGTATTTGGCCAAAAAGTGAATGGTGAAATCGACTACAATACCATAAGCAATACTGAAAATAATAATGGTGGAAGGTTTGAGCCGGATGTCGAAAAAGCCCATAATACCTAAGGTCATAAGCAACGGAACGATATTAGGAATGAGTGAAATGAGAACCATTTTCCAGCTGAAAAACAGAAAGGCCATCATCAATGAAATGATAATGAGTGCTGAAACCATACTCTGTAGCAGGTTTTCTACTAGGTAATCATTTCCTTTTAAAAAGATTACACTGGTTCCGGTGAGTTTTACATCATACTTATCTTTAGGGAATATTTCATCCACCTGTTTCTGTACCCTTGCATTCAGTGGTTTCATCGCTGCTGAACCAATATCAGCCATCTGAATACTGATGCGGGCATAGCGGTTGGTGCTGTCCACCATTGATTTCATGGTATTGTGTGAGCCGGCATGTGGTGGCGGAAGGCTCGAAACAATATCATTAATTTCCAATACACCCGGAACGATATAGTAGCGTTTGTCGCCATCGTGGTAGGCTTGGTTGGCATATTTGAGTAAATCGGCAATACTCACGGATTTAGAAAACTCAGGGTATTCGGCCAGCTCTTTTTGCAGTTTGCTTATTTTTTGGAGCGTAGTATAATCTTTTACACCACCTTCTTTGCGGGTGTCAATCTTAATTTCGTAAGGCAATACACCTTTCAGGTTCTTTTCAAAAAATTTCAGGTCGGTAAACACTTTAT
This sequence comes from uncultured Bifidobacteriaceae bacterium, assembly GCA_964392775.1. Lineage (GTDB taxonomy): Bacteria > Bacteroidota > Bacteroidia > UKL13-3 > UKL13-3 > UKL13-3. The sequence goes on along the minus strand of CAYMRD010000032.1, from coordinate 21,711 downwards.
CATGTTGAGGCAAATCATCCACCACATATCCAAGATTTTGGATTTTGAAAGCACCCCAAACCGATAATCCGCAAATAACAAGGGTTGAGATATAAATGAGTTTGCGGTGATTGTATACCAGATTATTGCACAAGGTCATCACCTTGTTAAGGCCTGAATTGTCGAGGTGTTTGGTATGTTTAAGTTTAGGTGGTGGCAGGTAGCTGTATACAATCGGAATAAATACGAGCGATACAATATACACCAGCATGATATTGATTCCTGAAATTACCGAAAACTGGTCGAGGATGGCGCTTCCCGAAAAACTGAATACACAAAATCCCACGGCAGTGGTTACGTTGGTGAGGAACAAAGGCAAACCGTTTTTAGAAATAAGACGGATAATAGCCAGCATTTTGTTGCCATGAGAGCGGAATTCCTGATGATATACATTGAGCAGGTAAATGCAATTCTGAATACCGATGATAACCATCAGCGGAGGCAAAATCCCCGTGAGCATGGTTACTTTATAGCCGAACAGAGGAATGGAGGCGGAGGTAAACAATACCGAAATAACCACTACAATGAGAGAGAACAATACAGCCGAAAAAAAGCGGAAGAACAAGAATATAAAAAGGGCCGTAATGGCAATTGACAGGTAAGTGAACAGTACAATTTCATCCGCAACTTTCGATGAATAAATGGTGCGAACATAAGGTAAGCCTGAGAAATGCATTTCCAGATTTTGTTGTTGGCCAAACTCATTGCAGGTCTTTTCAATTTCTTTTACCAGTGCAATGCGGGCTTTCGAGTCGAGCTTTTGTTTGTTAAGTGTAATAGCTAAGAGCGTAACATTCGATTCCGGATTGTACAATAAACCCTCATAAAATGGGAGGTTGGCAATCAGATTTCGGATTGAATCTACTTCTTGCTGTGTTTTGAGGGTTTCTTTTACCAGTGGAAGCAATTGCAGGGTTTGGGTAGAATCGTCTTTTTGCAGTGAATACAAATTTCCAAGCGACAATACCTGTTCCACGCCCTCAATGGTTTTCACCTGTTGGGTGAGTTGAATCCATTGGTTAAAGAAATCTTTGTCAAAAAGTTTATCTGTTTTGATACCCACCACCAATACACTTCCGTCTTCCCCAAACATTTCTTTGAACTTAATGTATTCAATAAAGTCGGGGTCATCAGCCGGAACCGTTTTGGCATAGTCGTACGACATCTGCACTTTGGACGATTCGTAAGCTGCTGCAAGGGTTAAAATACCAAGCGCTATCAACAACCAGAAACGGTTGCGCAAAATAAAGGTTCCGAAGGTTTGCCACATAGCTGGCAAAAATAGGGTCTACGGGGCATAAATACACTGTTAAGTTTTTTTAACCGAATCGGGTTGTATTTTCTATTTTCGCAGCATACCATAAGTTCATTGCGGAGCGTTAGGGGTTCATTATCATTATACCAATGTTTTTTAAAAAGTTAGTTTGGTTTTATCTGGTAGTCGTGACAACTGTTGCGGTACATGCACAACAGTTGTTACCTAAGGTTGAGGGCTGGCGTGTACATGCATCATTTGTGACCAATAATTGTTTGCAGGAAGTGGGGGAGAAAATTTTAGTGGGCAATAACAGCACCCTGTTTACCTTACATAAAGCCACCAATGAGATGGAAATTGTATCAAGGGTAAATGGATTATCGGATGTAAATGTGCAGTATCTGGCATACCACGCGGCTTCGCAAACGGTTGTTGTGGGGTATGATAACCTGAATGTGGATTTGATTCAGAATGAAATGGTGTACAATATTCCTGATTTGTTCAATAAGGTTATCATTGGAGAGAAAACCCTCAATAACATTACCATCGATGGCAATAAGGCTTATCTGTCCTGTAGTTTTGGAATCGTAGTCGTTGATATTCCTCAAAAGCGGATTGTGGACAGCTATGTCAATCTGGGCCCCAATGGAAGCAATTTACCGGTATCGGATGTGGCCATGTACAATGGTAAAATTTATGCATCATCTGCTGATGGTATTTATGCTGCATCTTTATCAAGCCTGAATCTCAGCGACTTTAATTTTTGGTCTAAGGTTCCGCAATCCGGTTTTAGCAATCACATGGAAGTGTTTCGCAATCGGCTGTATGCAGATGTTGAGTCAACTATTCAAATATACGATGGAACTTCTTGGTCATCTTTCAATGGATTAGGCATCGATCAAACCAACGATATGCGGGTAACCAATAATCAGTTGGTGATTACATTGCAAAATCAAATTGTGATTCAACAGGCTGATGGAACAGTTCGGTCTATCAATCAACATTATGCCACTGATTGTTTAGTGAGTAAGGAAGGCGATTTATTCTTTTTGGTTCCCGAGCAATACTTGTTGAGGATGGACGGACAAACACAAGCCATTGAATACCTGGCTCCGGCTGGTCCGTATGCAACTACTGCAACCCGAATGACGTTTTCGGATGGTATATTATGGACGGCAGCCGGACAAATAAGTGGTTTTGGGATAACCGGAGGCTGGGGACCTAAATACAACAACAATAAATTTTACCGCTTTCAGGACAATGCCTGGTACAGTTACAAAGGCAATCCTGATCCGCATATTGAAAATTGGCGCGACTTTATTGATGTGGCTGTTCATCCGGTTTCTAAACATGCGTTCTTTGGCAGCTTCGGATATGGCATCGTTGAAATAAGTGGCGAAAACGTTGTTGCTTTTTTTGATTCAACCAACAGCAGTTTGCGTTCACCACCAGGTGGAATGCCGGTTGTGAATGTTGCCGGACTGGCCTTTGATGAATCGGCAAATATGTGGGTGAGTAATTCGGATGTGCCCAATCCATTATCGGTAAGGACTAAAGATGGAGCATGGAAGTCTTTCTCTTTCCCATCAAGTGTAAAATCAGATGGCCGAATGGGTTTTATTACCTTGGATGAACTGGGTAACAAATGGATTTTTTCGACCCGGGCCAATGGTATTTATGTATACAACAGCGGAACAACGGTATGGGATGAACGCGATGATCAGGTGAAGAGAATGAGCAAGCAGGCAGGAGAAGGACTCTTACCAAGTGAGGCGGTGTTTTGTATTACCAAAGATAAACAAGGGGAAATGTGGGTTGGAACCGATAATGGATTGTGTATTTTCGGAAGTGTTGAAAATATTTTCAAACAGGGAGGCTTATATGATGCGCGCCAAATTGTAATTAAGTCGGGTTCGGGTTATGCCAATTTTTTAGGCAGTACCCCCGTGTATTGTATTCGTGTGGATGCAGCCAACCGCAAGTGGATTGGAACATCAAACGGAGTGTGGCTGGTATCACCCGATGGATATACTGTACTCAAAAACTTTACAACGAGCAACAGTCCATTGCTTTCCAATATCATCAATGAGATTGGGATTAATGATGAAACCGGAGAAGTGTTTTTTGTAACTGAAAAAGGCATCATATCTTATATGGGTACGGCTACCGAAGGAGGCGAAACGCATGGTGATGTGCTTGTGTATCCTAATCCTGTTAAACCTGATTATACAGGACTAATTGCCATACGAGGTTTGGTGGATAATGCATTTGTAAAAATTACCGATATCAAAGGTCAGCTTGTATATGAAACCCGGGCCAACGGTGGTACTGCTACCTGGGATGGGCATACGTTTTCGGGTAAACGGGCCTCTACAGGAGTGTACCTCATCTACTCAAGTAATCAGGAAGGAACAGAAACCCATGTGACCAAACTGTTATTTATAAACTAAACGATGCTGGTAAAGTGCAAGGCGATAGTAGTGAAGACGGTTGATTATTCGGAGACGAGCGTGGTACTGAAATGTTTTACGGATACTTACGGTATTCAATCTTATATGGTTAACGGAGTGCGCTCGGCTAAGGGAAGCATCAAACCTTCGCACCTGATGCCGCTCAGTTTGCTCGAACTTGAATTGTACTATCAGCAAAACAAAAGTTTGCACCGTATTAAAGAATTAAAATGTGTGCCTCCGCTAAAGACCATTCATTTTGATATGATTAAAAGTGCAGTGGGAATGTTTATGGCCGAAGTGATTCACAAAACCGTACGCGATGAAAATCATATTGATACTCCTCTCTTTTCGTTTTTGTATAACAGTATTCAGATACTCGATTTGCAAACGGAGGCAGTGAGTAATTATCCCTTGTATTTTCTGTTGCAACTATCCCGTTATATTGGTTTTTTTCCTAAAGGAATCTATAACCAAACCACCAACGGATTTGATACCCGTGAAGGAATTTTTGAAGAGTATGATGCCCGCAATCCTTTTCAATTATCGCCTGAGCTTTCTCAAAAAGTATCAGACTTATTGCACGCCTCAGCAGCTACGTTTCATGAAATTCAACTGGGGGCCGAAGAACGAAGGCTCTTGTTAGAGGTGATGATTGATTATTACCGCGAGCATATCACCGATTTTTTTGATATGAAATCGCATAAAGTGCTGGCCGAAGTTTTGGCATAAAAAAACCGGGAGGTAAACTCCCGGCTTTCGTTACAATAATTTGTTTTCTGATTATACAGACTTAGGACGGTAAGTATTTTTGTTACCTGCACCTTTGCTGCTTACTTTGGTAGAAGTGTCTTTTGGAGCCGCTGTTTTAGGCACCTTAGGAGTTGTCGTTTTTTTAGCCGCAACTTTCTTTGGTTTTTCTTCTTCGGCTGTATCTGTTGCCGCAGCTTTCTTAGCCGATTTTTTAGGTTTGGCTTCAGCTTCGGCCGGCTCGCCTGCCAGTGCAGCAAAATCCAATTTGTCTTTTAGTAAGTTGTACCAGGTAATCAGTTTTTTGATATCAGAATCATACACTCTTTCATTCTCAAGCTTAATAGCGGTATTTACAAAGCTGCGTTGAACTTTTGCATCATCTTTTGCTGATGGTGCAGCCGCTCCCGTTGCATTTAATTTTACAAATACTTCTGCCAATGCCATATCTCCGTCTTCGGTATACATTGAAATATCTTCCAATACCGAAACCTTATCGTGCATGCCGGTTGCAAAACGTTTTTTAGGTTCTGCAAGAGTTTCCAATATCAATCCTGTTTTGCTGCGTCCGATAATTTTGTGCAGTCCGCTGATGCCTCCGATGGCTACTATTTCTTTTAAATCCATAACTTGTTTATTCGTTGCGAGGGGGCAAATGTAGCATTTTTTGAAAATTTGCAACCATTCACTGAAAATGCACCCTACATGTTACGTTCGGATATTGCCTTTTGACTGGTTTGTGTTTGGCTGTTTTGGGAGTTATGATTCTACTGGTCAGGTAATTAATATTGAGAGCCGCATTCCCATTGATATGATGTTGGCGTAGCAGCGCGTTTGGTTTATTTCAGTGATGCCGGATCTAAATTATACTTAGGTGCGCAACTATATTCTCTATAACTTCTGACACGAATAGAGCGTGGGAAATCGCGGTATTATTATAAATTTGCCCCCCAGTCATAAAATACTAAGCATATATGGAAACGGTCCCTGTTTATCTTCCAAAACATAAAATTCGTATTGTAACAGCAGCAGCATTATTTGACGGCCACGATGCGGCCATCAATATCATGCGCAGAATTATACAGGCCAGCGGTGCAGAGGTGATTCACCTTGGGCACGACCGCAGTGCCGAAGAAGTGGTGGATTGTGCCATTCAGGAAGATGCCAATGCCATTGCAATGACATCATACCAGGGCGGCCATGTGGAGTATTTTAAGTTTATGCACGATTTGCTGGAGCAAAAAGGCTGCGGACATATCAAAATTTTTGGAGGAGGAGGAGGAACCATCCTACCTGAGGAGATGGAAGAATTGCACCGGTATGGTATTACCCGTATTTACGGTCCGGATGACGGGCGCGCGATGGGTTTGCAGGGTATGATTAACGATATGCTGGAGAAGTGTGACTTTGCAACCGGAACCAATCTGAATGGTGAAGTAAAGCACCTGAAGGATAAAGACTATAAGTCGATTGCGAAATTGATTTCGGCAGCCGAAAATTTTCCGGATGCTTTTATCAATCACCACAATGAAATTTCAAAGACGATTTCAACCAGTAATGTTCCTGTATTGGGAATCACCGGAACCGGTGGAGCCGGAAAATCATCGTTGGTAGATGAGCTGGTGCGCAGGTTTTTGCTGGACTTTAAAACAAAAACGGTTGCGATTATTTCGGTTGATCCGAGCAAACGTAAAACAGGAGGTGCTTTATTGGGGGATCGTATTCGTATGAATTCGATTAAAAATCCAAGGGTATACATGCGCTCATTGGCTACACGCCAAAGCAACTTAGCGTTGTCAAAATATGTAAAAGAAGCAGTTGATATTGTGAAGGCAGCAGGCTTTGATTTAATCATTCTCGAAACTTCCGGTATCGGGCAAAGTGATACGGAAATCATTGAGCACAGCAATACCAGTTTGTATGTGATGACTCCGGAGTATGGAGCGGCTACGCAATTGGAAAAAATAGACATGCTCGATTTTGCCGACATCATTGCCATCAATAAGTTTGATAAAAAAGGAGCATTGGATGCTTTGCGTGATGTTAAAAAACAATACCAGCGCAACCATAAAATGTTTGATAAAAATCCGGACGAGATGCCGGTATTTGGTACCATTGCCAGCCAGTTCAACGATCCGGGTATGAACCGCTTGTACAAGGCGGTGATGGATAAAATTGTGGAGCGCTCGGGTGCTGATTTAAAATCAACCTACCATATCAGCGAAGAGATGAGTGAGAAAATTTACATCATCCCGCCATCGCGTACACGTTACCTTTCGGAGATTTCGGAAAATAACCGCAACTACGATAAATGGGTGGACAAGCAGGTAGAGATTGCCGATAAATTGTATGGATTAAAATCGGCTATTGATACTTTGTCGTCTGCTAAAAATGCAGATAAAGCTTTGGTAGATGCAGTGAAAGCTGCTTACACAGAAATTGAATTGAACCTCGATCCACGCAACAAAATTTTGTTGGAAACATGGGAGCAGAAAAAAGATCTGTTTCGCAATGAGTACTATGTATTCAAGGTGCGCGACAAGGAAATCAAAATTAAAACACATTCAGAATCGCTTTCGCATTCGCAAATCCCTAAAGTTGCCGTTCCTAAGTTTAAAGCCTGGGGCGAAATTTTACGCTGGGCTTTGCAGGAAAATTTCCCGGGTGATTTCCCATATACATCAGGTATCTATCCGTTTAAACGTGAAGGAGAAGATCCAACACGTATGTTTGCCGGAGAAGGAGGGCCTGAGCGTACCAATAAACGTTTCCATTACGTATCGCAAGGCATGCCTGCTAAACGTTTGAGCACGGCTTTCGACTCGGTTACCTTGTACGGAAATGATCCTGATCACCGCCCCGATATTTACGGTAAAATTGGAAACTCGGGTGTGAGTGTATGGAGTTTGGATGCTGCTAAAAAATTGTATTCAGGTTTCAACTTAGCCGATCCTAAAACATCGGTGTCGATGACCATCAACGGTCCCGCTGCGATTATTTGCGCATTCTTTATGAATGCCGCTATTGATCAGCAATGTGAATTGTATATCAAAGCAAACGGATTGGAAGATGAAATCAATAAGAAGATTGATGCGATTTTTAAAGCAAAAGGTACAAGTCGCCCAACGTACAACGAAGACATGCCCGAAAGCAATGATGGCCTAGGCTTGATGTTGTTGGGTGTAACCGGTGATATGGTTTTGCCTGCCGATGTATATGCCAAAATAAAACAAGATACATTGAAGCAAGTGCGTGGAACCGTTCAGGCTGATATTTTAAAAGAAGACCAGGCACAAAACACCTGTATCTTCTCTACAGAATTCTCATTGCGTGTAATGGGCGATGTGCAGCAGTATTTTATTGACAATGCCGTTCGTAATTTTTATTCGGTATCGATCAGTGGTTACCATATTGCCGAAGCAGGTGCAAATCCTATTACCCAATTGGCCCTTACCCTTTCAAACGGATTTACGTTTGTGGAGTATTACTTAAGCCGTGGCATGAATATCGATGATTTTGCTCCCAACTTATCGTTCTTCTTCTCAAATGGTATCGATCCTGAGTACTCTGTAATCGGGCGTGTGAGCCGCAGAATCTGGGCCAAAGCCATGAAGATAAAATATGGAGCCAACGAACGTTCGCAAATGCTCAAGTACCATATTCAAACTTCAGGTCGCTCATTGCATGCTCAGGAAATTGATTTTAATGATATCCGCACCACGTTGCAGGCGTTGTACGCGATTTACGACAACTGTAATTCATTGCATACTAATGCTTATGATGAAGCCATTACAACCCCAACCGAAGAGTCGGTAAGACGTGCAATGGCCATTCAGTTGATCATCAATCGTGAGTTAGGATTGGCTAAAAATGAAAATCCGTTGCAAGGATCCTTCATCATTGAAGAATTAACCGATTTAGTTGAAGAAGCTGTATTAAGTGAGTTTGATAAGATCACCGAACGTGGTGGTGTATTAGGAGCTATGGAAACCATGTACCAACGCAACAAGATTCAGGAAGAGAGCATGTATTATGAAATGCAAAAACATACAGGCGAGTTCCCGATTATTGGTGTAAACACCTTCTTAAGCAGCAAAGGTTCACCAACCATTTTGCCTAAAGAAGTGATTCGTTCAACTACGGAAGAAAAAGAATTTCAGATCAAGATGTTGAATGAATTGAAAAAAGGTAATGCAGCAAAAGGTCAAGAGATGTTGCGCAACTTACAGCAGGCGGCTATTCACAATGGTAACCTGTTTAACGAATTGATGGAAACGGTGAAATATTGTTCATTGGGACAAATCACCAATGCCTTGTTTGAGGTGGGTGGGCAATACCGCAGAAATATGTAATTGTCGATCGCATAACCGTAGAGACGCATAATTATGCGTCTCCACACCCTGGATAATTATGTGTATCCCAAGGGATAATAATCATTGATTATTCGTTTAAATCCGTTTTGTATCCGTTCTGTTAAAATAAATAGGATGAAATTGGGGTAATCCAATGGATATCCTATGCCCGAAAAATTTCAGAATAAATACCGTATTCAATCGGCACGTTTACAGGGCTATGATTACCGAAACGAAGGTGCCTATTTCATTACCATCTGTACCCAACACCGCAACCATTATTTTGGGGAATGCAGAAATGGTATTATGTGTTTATCTGCATTAGGGATGTTAGCACAACAATTTTGGTTTGAAATCCCCAATCATTTTCCCAATACCACATTAGGTGAATTTGTGGTGATGCCTGATCATATTCATGGTATACTGATTATTACGGAAAAATGCGAAATACCACCGGCCGTAGAGACGCATAATTATGCGTCTCCATCAAATGATCCGCCTGTTGTAAAGACGCATAATTATGCGTCTCTACGATCCGCACCTGCCAAATCGGTATCAACCATTATTCGTGCGTATAAATCTGCGGTAACAATTGAATCCCGAAAATTGGATATGGAATTTGCGTGGCAAACCCGTTTTCATGATCATATTATCCGGGATCATTTCGAATATGAACGTATCACAAATTATATCATCCGTAATCCCTCCAATTGGGGTAGAGACGCATAATTATGCGTCTCTACAAATTATGCGTTATCAGGGCAAATCATGATGCGCCATGATGATTATTGTTCTATTTCCTCCTTGTATCACAAATCTGAATAATCTTCCAACCATTTGCAGTTTTAAACAATTGAAAGGCATTTACACCACTATGTGATTTGATGCCGTTCACATAAAAATCATACGGGGCCCAGGCAATGGCCATAGGTATATCGGTTTTAATTTCACAGCTTATCAGTTTCTCATCAACCGGTAATTGTTGGTCCCGTATGCGTGCAATTTGTGTGAGAAAGGAATCAACAGGTTCTTCCTGCAATCGGGTGGCCCCGGTTGTTGCATCGAGATAAGCTGTTTGCAAACGGACTGTAGGGTCAAAGCAGCTTCTTACCAGCAAGGTGTCACCGGTTTGCATCCCTTTAAACATTTTGTAAATGAGCTGTCGAACGGCTCCTTCTTCTTCGGATTGAAATTGTGCGGAGGTTGTTAATGCGGAACAAATCAGCGCAAGGGATAAGATTTTTTTCATTTTGTAAGGGTATAAAAAGTAACCGATGATTGTCCAAACACACTGTGTGTGGCTTTGATAAAATCAGAGCGATCGGCTTCAAATATATTGATAAATTGTTGAGGATTGCGATCCACTAAAGGAAACCATGTACTTTGTACCTGAACCATTAGCCGGTGTCCTTTACGCAACGTATGGTTGATATCGTTAACGGTGAAATGAACAGGAGTGGGCTGGTCAGGAACAAAGGCCTCGGATTTCTCAAAACTGTTCCTGAATTTTCCGCGCATCACTTCTCCGCGCACCAGCATCTGGTAGCCGCTCATCTGAATCACTTTTCCATTCACCGTGTCGGCCGGAGCATCATCAGGGTATACATCAATTACTTTTACGATCCAGTCGGCATCAGTGCCGGTCGTTGATACGGTCAGATTTACATCAATCGGGCCGCAGTAGGTAATGTCTTCGGAGCTTGCAGTTGTTTGATACACCAATACATCAGGGCGTGTGGAGGCAAAACGCTGATCCGCCACCATGTATTCTTTGCTCATACCGGTTTCACATTTTACCATATACGGAACAGGTTTGTTCGGGTCACTCACAAAATCGAGTTTCGATTCCGAAGGTTGGTTTGACAAACTTCCATTAGCATTTAGGTAATATGTTTTTTTTGTGGCTTGCGCAGGTGGCCATTGAGCGTATCGTTTCCATACATTGGTTCCTGTTTCAAACATGATGGCTTCGGCAGGTGTGTAGTTGCCTTTGCCGTTGAGGTAATAATTGAAAAACGGAAACTCAATGCTATCGCGGTAGTATAAACTCGATTGCTGGTGAAAGCTGATTTCGCCCAACGATTCTCCCGGGGTTTTGTTCCATCCCCCATGAATCCACGGTCCCATCACAATGCTGTTGGTGGTTTTCGGACTTTGTTTTTCAATGCTGTTATAGGTTTGCAAAGCACCGTATAAGTTTTCGGCATCAAACCATCCGCCCACCACCAGCACGGCAGGTTTAATATTTTTAAGATGAGGCCTCAGGTTGCGCACCTGCCAGAACGAATCATACGTCTCATGCTGAATCAGTTCATTCCAGAATGCAACCTTACCTTCATAATAGTTATTTACATTCTTAAGCGGTCCGATATAATCGAGGTAAAATTTGTAACCATCCGAAGTGGGATAGTTAAAGGATTTGAATTTGGTGACCTCGGGTTGCTGACGAGCTTGCCCGAATGCATACGTGAATCCGAAAAAGTGAGGCAGGAAAAAAGCTCCGTTGTGGTGAAAGTCATCACCCGTAAACCAGTCGCAAATGGGTGCTTGCGGTGACGATGCTTTTAAGGCCGGATGGGCATCAATCATTCCTGCCGAAGTATAAAATCCGGGATAAGATATGCCCCATTGTCCTACCTTTCCATTTGTGTTTTTGATGTTTTTTAATACCCATTCAATACAGTCGTATGTATCCGAACTTTCATCCACATCCTGTTTGCTTTTTTTGGGGCTTTTGTGCGGAGTCATGTTAATGAATGCTCCTTCCGACATGTTTTTTCCTCTTACATCCTGAAAAACGAAGATGTATCCTTCGCGCGCAAAATGTTCGGACGGGCGAAGCGCTGCCGGAAAATTATCTTCCCCGTAAGGGCCAATGCTGTATGGGGTACGGTTAAGCAATACCGGGTATTTACGGGATGAATCCTTAGGTGTATAAATGGCCGTAAACAATTTAGTTCCATCGCGCATCGGGATGTATACTTCCCGCTTTACATAATACTCTTTCGGGTTATACCCTTGTGCTGACCCGGCCACAGCAATCAGCAACATCAAAACAACAATCAGTATTCTCATATCAATTCGCGTTAAGTGCCAAATATACAGTACAAGGGATTATACTTTGGAACCGTTGCTCACTTTTCTGTTCCATTCAAAACAAAAGATTAACCATACAAAAAATGCAGTTGCAAAAGCGGTAAGCGTATTGATAACATAACTGGCATCGCTCATAAACGGCCCGTGGTTCATAAAATAACGCTGTTCGGGGAATTGGGTATAATCGTAATCGGCAAAGCTGCCTTCAACATTAATGGGGAACCAGCATTTGCTTTGCACCAGACACAATATGGTAAAAGCGATAGCCCGTGACATTGTGATATTGAGGGTTGAGAACAGAGGCAACGATAACCATACCCAAACCGGCCAGCAATAAATGAACTGTCGTGATTCGGAACCCATCATTAACAGCAATGAAATAAATGCAAACAAGATGATGCCATCCTGCTGTTTGAACAGCTGATGGAAAAAGGTTCTGTTCCATAGTATCAAAACAATAACAGCCGGACCGAAATAGGTAAGATGTGCCCATACCCATGATAAAGGAAAATCAAGGGTTTGTTGCGTGATATTGAGTCCGAAGACTACCGGTGTAAATCCTTCTTCGGGAATGCTGTTGTGGAGGATGATGTATTTGCCAATCCCCCACACAACTAAAATGATTACTAAAGGAAGGAAGAGGAAAGAGCCTGATTTTTCCTGTTTAACCAAGGGTTCAGTTTGAAATATCCGGAACAAATGCCACAGGTAAATCATCACACAAACCAGCGAAAACGGAATCAGCCAGGGGTTAAAAACCATCTGATATTTTGCTGGTAATACAGCGTTAGGGAATCCCACAACCAACATGGCCGTTATTAAAAACAGGAGTGAGGTTGTCCATTTGAGAATGGTGAAGAGTTTGAACTTTTGTAAGCTTAACATCAAACGATTGCCCTTGGGCAATACAATCAGAGGCAATGTTACGAACTGAAAAAGCGGGAACACAAACGGTCCGGTAAATGCCATAAACCACTTGCCGATCGTATTTTGTGTTGTCACCCAATACATCAACAAAATGCCCATCACAAAAGCGGTTGGATCAGTAAGGATGGGATAATAGGGTGTGTTTTTGAGTACAAAATAATTAAAGAACAAAGCTGAGAATCCTGCAATTTCAACAGGCGTGGAAAGTTTTAGCCGATTGCACCATCCAAAGAACAGGAGAGCCCCGATAATCAATATGATGAGATGATAATATCCGTAGACAGACAGTACGGTTGATTCTGTCAGCGAAATACCTGTCCACTTACACCCGTAGTGTATAAGCGCGGGAGTGAGGATACGCTGGTACTGGTAGCTGTCGATAAGTTTTTGGCCAGCCATTTCTTCAAAATGGATGGTAAGGTAGGCATAGTGTTTACCATCCCAACCCCAGCCGTTGTTTACATGAATATGCTCACGAAACAGGTTGCCGCAATAAATTGTGGTCAGTAGTCCGATTAGAAGTACGCGGATGAGGTATTTCTGTAACATCATACAAACATATCATTTGCCGGCATTCTGTCATAACCCGGGTTTGTTCTCACCGGTTAACTTACTACCTTTGCGCCATGGATTTAGCAATGCAACACAACAATGCACAGTATTATATTGAACTGGAAGATCAGTTTGGTGCACACAACTACCATCCGCTGCCGGTTGTGCTTCACAAAGGTAGAGGAGTTGAGGTTTGGGATGTGGAAGGAAATGTTTACCTCGATTTTTTATCGGCTTACAGCGCTGTGAACCAGGGTCATTGTCACCCCCGCATCATTGAGGCTCTTGTGAATCAGGCTTCAAATATTACATTGACAAGCCGTGCTTTTCACAATAATTTATTGGGAGAGTACGAGCAGTTTATCACCCGCTATTTCGGGTTTGATAAAGTGCTGCCGATGAATACAGGAGTAGAAGGTGGCGAAACCGCCATTAAGCTGGCCCGCAGATGGGGCTACGATGTAAAAGGTATTTCTGAAAACAAAGCCGAAATTATTTTTGTGGAGGGCAATTTCTGGGGACGTACCATGGCTGCTGTTTCTTCATCAAACGACCCCAGCAGTTACCGCGGATTTGGTCCGTTTATGCCCGGATTTTCATTGATTCGATACAACAACCTCACTGTTTTGGAAGAAACGTTTAAAGCCAATCCCAATATTGCGGCTTTTATGTTTGAACCGATTCAGGGTGAAGCAGGTGTAGTGGTTCCCCATGAAGGATACCTCAAAGGCGTGCGCGAGCTTTGCAGCAAATACAATGTATTGATGATTGCCGATGAAGTGCAAACAGGGTTGTGCCGTACCGGTAAAATGCTGGCCTGCGACCATGAGCAGGTGAAGCCTGATATTTTGATCTTGGGAAAAGCTCTGTCGGGTGGCGTAATGCCGGTTTCGGCTGTATTGGCCAACGATGAAGTGATGCTGTGCATTAAGCCGGGAGAGCATGGAAGTACATTTGGCGGAAACCCTTTGGCCTGTGCGGTTGGTATGGCTGCCCTTAAAGTTTTGAAGGATGAGAGGCTGGATGAGAATGCGGAACAGATGGGACAATTGTTCCGCTCACGCATGGAGCAGTTGATGCAACGTTCGTCATTGGTGACAGCCGTGCGCGGTAAAGGATTGCTGAATGCAATCGTTATCAAACCTTTTGGCGACAATAAAACTGCTTACGATGTATGTTTGGCATTGAAGGCAAACGGATTACTGGCCAAACAAACACATGGCGATATCATTCGTTTTGCACCACCGCTTGTCATCAATCGTGCGCAAATGGAGAAAGCCTGTGATATCATTGAACAAACTATTTTAACGGTACAATAACCTAAGCGGTTTCCCGTTTCTCATTACTAACCACAGGAAACTATTTCTGTGGTTATTGTTTTTTATAACAACCATGCAATACACATCCATCAATCCATTTTCACAGCAGCACATTGCGCGGTTCCCAATATTAACTGAGGATCAGCTGGAGCAGGTATTGGAGCAGGCATATCAGGCACAGATGGTTTGGAAAAAATTGAGCGTACAGCAAAGAGGGGAACGTTTGCTCAAACTGGCAAACCTGATTGAAGCGCAACATGAACAACTGGCTCATCTGGCTGTACTCGAAATGGGAAAAACGCTGGCCGAAGCCAAACTAGAGGTATTGAAATGTACCACTGCGTGTACTTATTATGCGTATGAGGCAGAAGCAATACTGGAAACGCAGGAACAACAACATCCCGATGGGCGCAACGTATTGCTTACCTATCAGCCACTGGGAACCGTTTTGGGTGTATTTCCATGGAATTTTCCATACTGGCAAATCATTCGCAGTGCCATGCCGGTGATTATGTCGGGCAATACCATGTTGGTGAAGCCGGCTCCCAATACACCGCAGTGTGCTTTGGCCATGCAGAAGTTGTTTGAAGAAGCAGGACTGGGCAACGGCATCATTCAAACCATTTTTGTTTCGGATGAACAAGTGTCGGCTATTATTGCTGATAACCGCATCCATGCATGTACGTTAACAGGAAGTGAAAAGGCGGGTTCGGCTGTGGCTTCACAGGCTGCAAAGCATATTAAAAAATCGGTTCTCGAATTGGGTGGAAGTGATCCGTTTATTGTGCTGGCAGATGCCGATATGGATTTAGTGTTGAAACATGCGGTGAGTGCCAGGTTTCAAAACAACGGACAAAGTTGTATCGCTTCCAAACGGTATATCATACACGAATCGGTAGCGTATGAATTTTTAAAACGGTTTACCCAAGCAGTTGACCAATTGGTGATGGGTGACCCAATGGATGCAGCTACGAATATTGGACCTTTGGCTCGTTTGGATTTGAAAACCAAAATCGAAAGTCAGGTGCAACAATCTGTAGATGCAGGTGCCAAATTGTTTTACCAAAAGGACTATCCGCATCAGGGAACATGCTTTTATCCGCCTACGGTGTTGGCGAATATTCCGGATGCTTGTCCGGCCCGCTATGAAGAATTGTTTGGTCCTGTTGTTTCGGTATTCACTTTTCAAACGATTGATGAAGCCATCGAAATGGCCAATCAAACAGAATTTGGATTGGGCGCAACGGTATGGACAACTAATATGGTATTAGCTAAACAGTTGGCAAACAGTATTCAAAGTGGTCAGGTGTTTGTCAATTCGGTAACACGTTCTCATACAGCTTTCCCATTTGGTGGAGTAAAAAAATCGGGATTTGGCCGTGAACTGGGGCCACAGGGTTTACTGGAGTTTTGTTCACTTAAAACCATTTGGGTCTAGGAAAAAGTTCTTCATTCAAACAATAAAATGTTTGCTCTGTTATTGTATTGAGTTACCTTCGTAGCTACTCTATATGTCTACTCGCAAACGTATTTTAGTTGTAGAAGATGAACTGATTAATCAGGAAATCTTGAATGTATACCTGTATAAATTATACAAGCTGGATTTTGCAGATAAGTTGGAAGATGCAGTAATCTTTATCGACAAGCAGTCGTATGCCTTTATCATAACTGATATCAGACTTGGACATCGGTTGGATGGTCTTTCTGTACTCAAACACGCACGTTCGAGTGAGCATAATGCAAATACGCCTGTTATTGCATACACATCATCAGAAACCAGTGTGGATCAACGCACTTTTATTGAGGAAGGTTTTGATGCAGTTGTCAATAAACCCAGCAAACAAGAGTATCTGCTAGGTGTATTAGAGACTTTTTAAGGTAATTCCCACACGTACAATCCAAACCAAAGGCGAAGGTCGAATACAAAGAGTATTCCCAATGCTATCGTAAAAGGTAAACAAAATGCCAATTGTTTTTCTTGTAGCATTTTACCAGTTTTTAAAACGGTTTGATAAACTTCTCACACAAATCGTCAATCCACTTAATGCGGGATACAAAACAATTACGGTCAGCAACACACCAATCAGGGCTACTTTAGCCTGATTAGTAATGTGTTTATGCTCAGGGAAGAAGGTCGTAATGCGATTTGTAATCAGATTAACAGTTAAAATAGATATAATGATGGTGTTGACACACCTTCGGTATGTAAACATCAGGAATTATTTTGTTTGAACCCGATGGATTTATTTTCGGGAATTGCAGAGTAATCTATTTTGAACTCTTCTACATCTTCCAGTTGCAAGATATGTATCATATCAGTTGTCCGGCTTTCCGGGTCAATTTTAGCCAGTCGTAAATGTTGATTCTTAATGGATTCTTCAACTGTTTTACGCACAGTTCGGGCATTGCCAAAAAAGTTTGTACGTGTTTTCGATAAAAATTCCATGTATGCTTTTAAATGTGCTAAAGCTTCTGCATCGGCTGTGATGCTATTGCTTGCAAACATTTTTATAGCAATGTCAAATAATTCTGTTGCGCTGTAATCTTCAAAATGATATGCGCGGTCAAACCTCGAATGTAAACCCGGATTTGATTCAAGAAAGCGTTTCATGTTATTGGTATACCCGGCAACAATCACTACAAAATCACCGCGGTGATCTTCCATTTTTTTCAGGATGGTTTCTATGGCTTCTTTTCCAAAATCATTCTCCCCACCTTCGCTTAGGGCATAGGCCTCATCAATAAACAATACGCCACCCATTGCTTTGTTCAGAATTTCGGTTGTTTTAAGTGCAGTTTGGCCAACATATCCACCCACCAGTGATTGGCGGTCGCATTCAACCAAATTGCCTCTCTCCAAAATACCAAGAGCCTTGTAAATTTGTGCCAGCAACCGTGCAACAGTAGTTTTACCGGTACCCGGATTACCGGTGAATACTGCATGAAGAGAGAAACTCTGGCGGATATCTTTACCAATTTCTTTGTAAAACCTTACGAGTTTTATGAGTTCATCAATTTCATTTTTGATATTGTTCAACCCAATCATTCCGTGCAACGTATTCACAGCTGATTTGAGGAGTTCTTCATCAATTGGAATATCGGCAATACTGCGATTTTTGGAGTTGAATATTTTTTGAATATCAATAGCTGAAATGGTAGATAAGTCTTCCTTGCTTAGATTTTCGGGATTGTCATTTTGCATAATGCGCAATCCCATATTCATCTTACTCTCATCAATAAGGGAGTTGACATAGCGGGCATTACCAAACGTTTTATCCCGTTCACGATATGAGTCGACAAGTTTTTTATAAAGCAATTCTCTGGCTTCTTTATTAAACTGTACTGCTCGTTTTTGTGCGGTATAGTCAGCAATAAGCATGAGATCCTGGGGGGTGTAGTCAGGGAAATCATAGTACATATTAAACCTCGATTTTAGTCCGGGGTTTGATTCTAAAAAGTTTGTCATTTCTTCCGGGTATCCGGCCACAATAATGGCAAGATCCCCATCTCCATCACTCATCTCTTTAAGTAAAATTTCTATGGCTTCTTTTCCAAAATCTTTAGAGTCGTCATTTTTGCGGGCCAAAGCATAAGCTTCATCAATAAACAATATTCCGCCACGCGCTTTTTTAATTATCTCTTTTGTTTTAGGAGCAGTTTGGCCAATGTACTCGGCAACCAAATCACTGCGGTCAGCTTCTAATACATGTCCTTTGCTCAATAAGCCCAGTTCGAGGTATATTTTGCCAAGCATTTTGGCAACTGTAGTTTTTCCGGTTCCGGGATTCCCTGTGAATACCGCATGTAAGTTTATTTTGTCGGCATCTTCAAATCCTTTTTCCTTACGTAGCTTAATGAAGTTGAGGTAGGTGGTATATTCTTTCACTTTCCTCTTAATAGAATCCAATCCAATGAGCTCATCCAATTCCAGAATGACTGAATCAAAAGTAGTGTCAGCTGTTTTTAATGCGCGTTCGGGTAGCTTTCCCTTTGTTTTGGCGGGTGTTTTGGGAATGTCCTTTTCATCTACAAACACTTCTCCAACTTCAAATGGGACACTGGCAATCATCTGGTCCATGAAAACAATATCAACGGAATAAATGTCGTTGCCCCAGGTTCCTTTTTGGTCGGCTCCCCATCCGATTGAACACTCGAAAGTTGGCTCTGCCGTGTTGACCTGAAAAATCTTATCAATGCTGCCTTTTAATTGCCCGCTGTGTGTTCTAAAGTTGAAGAATAACTCGCATGCCCATGAATCCTTGGTCTTAACCAAATTTTCAGCTAACAGTTCAACCCAAACGTATCGGGTTTCATGTGCGCTGAAAGCAACTACATATTTGCGGTCTTTTTTTGGAACATTACTATCCGGACCTTCATACAAACGGATGTTCTGTGTATGAAAATAAGGATTTACGGTTTCGGTAACAATGCCTTGTTCCTCCACATGAAATATTTTTTCGGAAACAAACACATTGTCAATCCAGGCCTCCCAACGATAGTTGCCGCTTTTCCAATACGATCCCGGAGTTTTTACACCCCATCCCTCTCGCACAAAAACAATATTCTCATCTTTTCGAATGGTTCGGTCGGCAACAAGACTGCAAATTTCAGAACCATCGATATTATTGACACATTTGAGGTTGATGCGGATGTCCCAGTCTTGTTCGTCAAATAACTTATTAAAGAAGGAAAGTTCGCAATAGATGAAGGTACATTCGGCTTCATCATATACCAGACGGTATTTTTTCTCATTATTCGCCAGCCATTCCGTTGACCCAAATATCTTTAAGTCTCTAAATTTGTAATTGGTTGGTTTGTCTTTTGCCATAGCAGTAGTTATTAGAGGGGGTGATTGATTACAATGCTAAGTTTAATAGATAGATTCCGTAAATTAAATAAGGTTGTATGAAGTAATCATAAACTTCATAATATCAGAAATATAGATTTTACACAAAACGGACTGGTAGAAAATAAAGTGTATGGGAAATAAAATAATGGATAAAAAACTTGCCTTTTATTTGAACATCCTTACATTTGCACTCCTTTGTAAGGAGAAGGAGAGGTGCCTGAGTGGCCGAAAGGACATGTTTGCTAAACATGCGTACTGGAAACGGTACCGAGGGTTCGAATCCCTCCCTCTCCGCAACATTGCAAAAAAATCGGGGTGTAGCGTAGCCTGGTATCGCGCCACATTTGGGATGTGGAGGTCGTAGGTTCGAATCCTGCCACCCCGACAAAACCTCAGCAATCGCTGAGGTTTTTTTTTAGACAAACCTGTTTAAGAGTTTCATTTGTTTATTTATACTGTATGATACAACCAAGTGATATTTTAAAAGCCTTGTCCACAGTTCAGGAACCTGATTTGAAAAAAGATCTGGTATCACTGAATATGATTCAGGATGTAATTATTGACGGTAACAGGGTTCAGTTTACGGTGGTATTAACCACTCCGGCTTGTCCGCTCAAAGAGAAAATTGAGACTGATTGCAAAGATGCAATTCATAGATTGGTGTCGTCTGATCTTGAAGTCGAAATCGAGATGATTGCGCGTGTTACATCAAACCGTCAGGAGAAATTAGTATTGCCAGGCGTAAAAAATATCATAGCTGTTGTTTCAGGAAAAGGAGGTGTTGGAAAAAGTACGGTTTCGGTAAATCTGGCTCTGGCGCTTAGCGAATTGGGAGCGAAGGTGGGCTTATTGGATGCCGATATTCATGGTCCGTCTGTTCCGATTATGTTTGGTGTGCATGATGAAGTGCCAGATATGGTTACCGTAAATGATAAACAACTTATGGTGCCTGTTGAACGTCATGGTATCAAATTACTTTCCATCGGATTTATGATTCAGCCGGGTCAGGCAGTTGTTTGGCGTGGCCCTATGGTGTCATCTGCGTTACGTCAGTTTGTAAATGATACGGATTGGGGAGAGTTGGATTATTTGGTGTTGGATATGCCTCCGGGAACGGGGGATATTCATCTTACAATGGCTCAGATTGTACCTGTTAGCGGAGTGGTTTTGGTTACAACACCTCAGGAGGTAGCTTTGGCAGATGCGCGTAAAGCAGCCGTTATGTTTGATATGTTGCCAACTAAAATTCCAATGTTAGGTGTTGTTGAGAATATGAGTTGGTTTACCCCGGCAGAGTTGCCGTCTAATAAATATTATATTTTTGGCGAAGGTGGAGGACAAAAGATGGCGAATCAATTGCAAGTAGGGTTGCTTGGGCAAATACCACTGGTGCAAGGGGTGAGAGAAGGTGGAGATACCGGAATGCCGGCCGTTTTGGATGAGTTAAACCCGGCACGGGAGGTGTTTCTGTCAATTGCCAGCGGGGTTGCCCGGCAACTTGCCATTGTGAATGCCGAAAAAGAAATTTCACTATCATCACTATAAGTCTAAATTTGTTGTATGAACCAAAACGAACTTGAGCATCAAATAGAAATTGCATTGAACAGCATGCGTCCTTTTTTGCAGGCTGATGGTGGGGATGTTGAATTGGTGGAGATTACTCCTGATATGGAAGTGCGACTACGCTTAAAAGGAAATTGCAGCAGTTGTGAGATGAGCCACATGACTATGAAAGCAGGTATCGAGAATGGACTCAAAAGTGCAATTCCGCAAATCACCAATGTGGTAGCTGTTAATTAGAATTCAGTATTAAAAAACACCATTACTGGTTACTCATATAACTAAAAAAGCGACACCCCTTTAGGATGTCGCTTTTTTAGTTACTGCAATTACATTTACTTATTTTATCATAACCCTGGAACTGAAAGTTGCCCCATCTTTGGCTTGCACCCAAATCATGTATACCCCTTCTGTTTGATTGCCCATATTGATTTCAGCGCTTGATCCCGATATCGCTTCTTCGTGAATCAATTTTCCTAACACATCATAAACCTTAATCCCTTTCAGCTCCTGACGGGTCTTGGCCGAAACCGTAAACACACCCGTATTCGGATTCGGATAT
>CAYMRD010000031.1:7017-25184 GCA_964392775.1 uncultured Bifidobacteriaceae bacterium | reverse complement strand
CACTCATTTTCTAATCGTTTACTTTTTCAGACATTTTTAATGCGTGTTGCCCTGAGGTTACTGTTTATCTCTTTCTCCATTCCGTTTCAAAATCTTATCGCATTCCATTTTGCATCAATTGGCATCCCTGATGTATATTTGGCCATTCATCCATGCAACCTACAACCAAAGCATTTTTTGTATTGATATTGATATGCTCCGGGCTTGTTTCAACTGCACAAACTTTTGAGATAGCCGATGGAGACACAATTAATTTCACCTCCGAAACAGGTATTAAACACGGGTTTTGGCGATATTTTTGGCCGAATGGCGATCTTAAATACGAGGTATTTTACGAAAACAACGAGAAAGAAGGTCTTGAAATCCGCTATTATGATGCTCCCGATTGTATTGAGTTTTCAAATACCTATGTCAAAGGAATGCTCGATGGCCCCAGCGTGACTTTTCATCCCAACTGTAATACCAAATGTGAGGAAATGTACCGTAACGGCAAGAAGCAGGGATATGAACGTTGTTACGATCAGAGTGGGTATATTCAAACCGAAGCCAATTTCGACAAAGGTGAAATCGTAGGTACGTATTCTCATTTCGACAGAAAAGGGTTTATCTCATACGAATCGCCCACCAAAGAAACGACACTCAAGTTCGATAAGTTTTTGAATGGAGAATACAAAATCAAAGACTCTACCCTCTTTAACGTTTTTAAACGAAACGACCAATGGAAAAAAGTTATGCTGGTAGTGGATATGACCGGCAGCATGTTCCCTTATATCGGGCAGTTACTGGTTTGGTATAAGATGAACTTCGAAACCGAGAAGGTTAAATATTATACCCTCTTTAACGATGGGGACAATATAGACGACCGTTCAAAAATTATTGGAAATACAGGAGGCGTACATACGTATGACGCAAAAGATTTCAAAAAATTCAAGAAGGATATTGAGGAGGTGCGCAAAATGGGAGAAGGGGGTGATGATCCTGAGAACGACCTTGAAGCAGTGATAAAAGCCATTATTGCACGCAGGGATTTTGGCGATTTGGTATTGATTGCTGACGATAGCGAAATACGCGATATGAAACTGTTAAAACGTATCAAAAAACCGGTTCATATTATTTTGTGCGGAACCCAAAGAGGCATCAACCAGCAATACCTCCAATTAGCTTATCACACTAAAGGCAGCATCCACACTGCGCACCAATCGGTGTACATGAAAACATTAAAAGACGGACAATTGATTGAACTCGACAATGACCTGTTTGAGTTCAGTGGCGGAGAGTTTATCTGGATTGAAACAAAAAGCAGCGATTAAGAACCCTGAAGTATTTTAAAATCCCCCAGCGTTTTAAACAAACGGCCAAAATTATATTGCTGAATATAGGCTACATCGTGTTCGTCATTGATGAACCCATAATATTTCTCAGAGTCATGTGGCAACAGGCGTCCGGCTGCATCATATAAAATTTTAGAATGATCTCCCACCATTTTATAATGCAACTGTAAACGAATTGCTGTTCCACTCTTACGGGTTAACTCAATAATACAAAATGGAAGTGTCTGACGAATTGAATCCGCTTTTTCCGGCTTCATTTCCTCGTCATACCCCTCAACGTACAGATTGGTAAAACCCGACAGATAATATTTTGCAAATTGCATATCGGCAATTGTCTCCGTTCCTTTTTCTGAACTTAACTGAATCGAAGCTTCATTTTTCAATTCAAATGACTGACCTGCTGTGCCCGGATACGTCAGCTTAACTGATTCAATCGAATCCATCGGAACATCAAACAACTTGCGTGTTTTCCACTTGATGCTGTAAGGATAAAACCGTGGTGTCAGGTACCCGACAAATCCTTGAATATGGGTAACAAAGGGTGCTGATGAACCTTCAATCATCATAAAGGTGCCGGTTTGATCGGGTGTAGCAGAACCAATATAAACGGTTTTTATCAACTTTTCTCCGGCATAAAACTCAGCCTTGATACCTTCTGTTGCTAATGAAGCAATCACGGTATTGTATGCCGACTCGGGAACCGGATTCCGAACGGATACCTCTCGCATCGTTGACAACAACAGGTTGATTTTATTTACATCAGCCTCGTATTGATTATTGACCATCCATATTCCGTGTTCGTTTTTAGCAACAGTAACCTGATGCCCCTTTTTATCTGCCAGGAAAAACCTGGTTACAGACGCGGTATCTTTAATTGAAAAATCTTTGAGGCCAGACCGCAATGTGCTCCACGGTTGTTTGCTGATAATGAAATAAGCCGCAGCTGCAACAGCAACCACAATCAATAATATTTTAAGCGATTTGTTCATTTTACGTTTCCTAATTACGAAGCATACTTACGTTTGCGAACCCAGGCATTCAAACTGCCAAACAGCAGAATAAGCAATACAGGGGTAATCATATTGATAAACTGCCATTGTACTCTTTCTTTTTTCACTTTAGCTTTATTCAGCATTCTCAGCGCAATTTCTTTCCCTCTTACATCTATCAACCCACTATCATCGCACAAGTAATCCACGCAGTTTAAAACAAATCGTTTGTTACCATACTGTTGATTGGTATAGCGATTATAGCCCAAAGGAAATATTTCTCCTGTCGTTTTTTTGCGTTGATTGCGAATCACATCTCCATCCGACACCACAATCATTTTATTGTTGGCAATGCTTCCTTTAAATGGTAAATCACTGCTTCCGGTTGCTCCCGGCCTGTATTGAAATACCGACTTAAACTCGCCTTCCATCAATACAGCTAACGGTGCGCCTCCTTTATTAAACAATATTGGATCGGGATTAACGCGTGCCATGTTCAAATCAACTCTAACCGGTGAAGGAACAGGGCGCGAGAACTGTGACGAACGCAATAAAACTGTTTTACGAATACCCTTACTTGCCGTGGTATCAATGCTGCTGGCAAACTGAAACCAAACAGGATCCATGTTTTTAACAATCGGGTTATTATCCATTGAAGTAGCTACCGGATAAAACAACCATGGCAATAATTTTTGTTGCGGTGTTCCATTTTTAAGCTGACTCAAAATAGGAATGGCTTCGCACTGAACATCCTGAACAAGATCAGGGTTGATGCGAATACCATAGCGGAACAACAAATCTTCCAGTTTGGTATCAAAGCCAACCGACATAAAATAAGGTTCATTGTTCAGGCTATCCATGTCGGCAATTTGTGAATCAATGAACCACAAAATTTTCCCGCCATTCATTACATACTGATCCAACTTAAACTTATCAAACTCCGAAAACGGGAGTGTTGGTTTTGCTACGATTACACCGGCATATTCATTCAGTGCCTGAGGAGGAATTGATGAAAGTGGAATACGTTTTACCTCATAATATTGCTCAAGCTCCGCCTGAATATCGGCAACATCCCATCGTGAAAGTTCCCCGTGATCTTCTAAGAAGGCAATCTTTTTTCCTGTTTTCTCTGTTGCTTTGCGCAGCACATTTGCAATTTCATATTCAAGCAATTCAATCGAACTGTTGATCACATCCTCAGGGTTGGCTCCAAACTGTCCTTTCAAAAAATTAACAGGATACTCTTTGCCTTTGTAATAGAAAATTGCACCGGGAACAATAATCTTTTGAGCCATTTCATCATCCTTTTTAATTTGGACACTTGTGGGTTGCAATCCTTTTGCCGATAATTCAGCTACAATATCATTTGTTTTCTTACCGCTCGCTTCCGCAAACGGATCCACAAATTCATACTGAAGGTTTCCATTGCTATATACTCTGAACTCATCCAGCATTTCCTTGGTTGAACGGCTCAACCGTTTGAATCCGGATGGAAATTCTCCTTCCAAATACACCTTTACAAAAAGTACATCATCTACTTTTGACGCAAGGTTCTTGCTTGCCTCAGCTAACGAATAACGTTTCTCTTTGGTTAAATCAATGCGAAAGAAATATCCTGAAAAAATAAGGTTCACCAATACGATAAGGGCAAGCATTAACCCCAGCTCCGTAAGCGATTGAATTTTTATACTTCTCTTCTTCATACTTACCATTTTCGTGCGTTAAATACAGTTTTGGTTGACCAGATAAAGACCGTGATAAGACTAAAAAAATAAAGCAAATCACGGGAGTCAATCACACCTCTGCTGATTGAGAGATAATGCGCATTGATTCCAAGCGAAGCCACCACGCTATCATACGTTCCCAACAAATTGAAATTGGCAAGCAAATCAAATATGCTGTAAAACAAGTAACACAAAAACATTGAAACAATAAAAGATACAATCTGGTTATCAGTGATGGCCGAAGCAAACAAACCAATGGCTACAAAGCATGATGCCAATAAAAACAAGCCCATGTAAGAGCCCCATGTAGCGCCTATATCCATATTGCCTTTTGTTGAGCCCAGTTGATACACCGTAAAAAAATACAGAAGCGTAGGCAGCAATGAGAATACAACCAATGCCACTCCCGCAAAATATTTACCCAGAATAATTTGCATATCGCTGAGTGGTTTTGTAGTTAGGATTTCAATGGTTCCCGATTTTTTTTCTTCGCTAAACGAACGCATTGTAATGGCCGAAATCAAAAAGATGAATACAAATGGAGCCATGCTAAACAAGGTATCGAGGTTAGCGTAACCCATATCAAACACATTGTAATCCGGCAACACCCACATAAACAATCCTATGGATATCAAAAATACAATCATCACCACATAGGCAATGAGTGAGCTTAGAAAGCTGCGAATTTCTTTTTTGAAAATTGAATACATTTTATTTATGAAAAGTCTATATAAGTATACTTGTCGAAGCGCATCATTCTTGTTTTTATTGAATTATCCGATTTATCACGAACCAAAAATACTACCCAATAACCCAAGATATCACTATCCCATTTGCCATTGTTATTTCCAACATTTGTTTGGTCGATTTTTTCTATTTTTACAATATTGGAGGTGCAGAAAAAGAATGTATAAGAGGACGATTCTATAGTAGTAAAAGGACGAGGATACCTTTCGATAGAAAATGACGAGCTCACATGACCATTCCAATCTGGTTGTTTAACAAAATAAAGCTTGAATAATCCAGTCTTTGTATTGCTTATTAAAGATACAACATTTGTAGACTTCATTTCTCCCTCTATCCAGAATAGACGATCTATACCAGGCAAACTATGTGGATACTGCTCCTCTGAAAACTTATCAGCATAGACATCATCCATAGCTTGCTTTTTACAGGAAACGATGAATAAGACAATACTAAATATGATCACAAGTGATCTCATAATTTATATCCTAATTTGAGCTCTGCCAATACGTATTTTTCGGTGTCACCAGGAAAAGTAATTCCCAGATCTCGATACAATAATCCAACCTCTATGAGAAATCTATCCTTCAGATCAACACCCGCATGGATATTTAACCCAACCGAAAACCAAAGATCATCGTCTTCGAGCTTTATTTCTTCACTCATATTATTGGCAGACCAAGCATTGTTATATTTTCCGCTCAATGTTTTACCAAATGTAAATTCCCCACCACAATAATAACTTTTCGTTGACGAAGGGCGTTTAAAGTACCTATTGTAAAATAGCTGCAATTGAATGCTATTTAATACAATGAAAGATTGTCCTTTATTCACACGGTTGTAACCAATACTTCCGCCATACAAATTGACACCGTTATATAATAGTCCATAAGCCACAGAAAGACTGTAGTTAAATTGATCTATTCTGAAGGATGATCCAATGGCCGGGATGAAAAAATGTCTCACTTTTTTATTTTGCTCAACTTCAATTTCATGTAAGGTGTTAATTTTAGCATTATTGATTGCGGCAATAACAGAATCAACCTCTTCATAGGTTAATGGCTTGAGTGAAGTAATATCAGACATCAATATAGCCCGCATATCAACATCAGTTGTATCCGGCCAGTTTTGATAATATAACGCTCCACCTTTTTCAGTCACTACTTTAATTACCTTTTTCGAACCACCATATTCAAGTAAATGCTGTGCATTACCTATTTGAATAATGAACAAGCTTCCTATAAACAGTATAAGTCCAAGTAGTTTTGTTTTGTTTTCTTTCATGGGGTAATTCTACTACCGAGTTAATTTTTGGAATACTTCTTCCAACGTATCTTCTTCAAGGTTCATCGACAAAAGCACCCATTTATGTTCGGCTGCTGCCATCGACAATTGCTCACGGATATCCGCTTTGGCTTTGAGGGTATATTTGTTCCCTTTTTGTTTAACCTGAACCACTCCTTCAATTTGTTTGAGCACCGACTCTTTTACCTCGTTTTTAAATTCAACGGTAACAGATACTTCACCCGAAAGTTTTTGTTGAAGTTTGGCAATGGTATTATCGGCTACAATCTTTCCTTTATTGATGATCACCACCCGGTTACACATCGCTTCCACTTCCTGCATAATATGCGTAGAGAGCAGTACCGTTTTATCTTTCCCGATTTCATGAATCAGGTCGCGCATTTCACCTACCTGGTTGGGGTCCAACCCAGAGGTCGGTTCATCTAAAATCAATACTTTGGGATTGTGCAACATAGCCTGAGCCAAACCAACCCGTTGTTTGTATCCTTTACTAAGCTGACCAATTTTTTTCCTGCGTTCGATATTCAACCCTACTCGTTCCATCATTTCCTCAACACGTAAGTTTGCGTGTTTTCCCAAACCTTGAATTTCGGCAGAAAACATCAGGTATTCCTTCACAAACATATCTGTATACAAAGGATTTAACTCAGGTAAGTAGCCTATTTGTCTGCGCACCTCAATCGGATTTTTCACCACATCAAACCCACACACACTGGCATTACCACCGGTTTGCGGAATATAACAGGTTAAGATTTTCATGGTGGTTGATTTCCCGGCTCCATTGGGGCCTAAAAAACCAAGGACCTCTCCGGGTTTAGCCTCAAACGAGATGGCATCCAAAGCTTTTTGAACACCGTATATTTTAGTGAGTTTCTCTACAACTATCGACATGCTTTACTATATACAGTAGTGCGCAAAAGTAAGCAAAAGGTTGTAGCAATACACTGCAAAAAAATGACTGGGTTAGAGCGGCACATTTAGGCTTAACAACAATAAACTTCTGATTTTCAGAGCAGCCTTGCCGAACCCGAATTTTCACACCCCAAATTGATTCAGCACCTTTTGCCAAATAAACAAAGGGCAACAAAGCCTCAAAACATATTTGCTTCCAATTGAACCGGAATGTTAAGTGAGGATGTTTATAGTCATCACATGAGTCAAATCTAAGCCTAAAACCGTTTTGACCCGGACAGACCTTTCCCCCACTGACTCATTTTTAGGAATTACGACTGAAACTATCTGATTTTACTGCATTTAGTGCCAATCCAACATTTCGCAAAAGGCGGAAGAAAAGCACAACTTTTCCACAAAGTGGGGGAAAGTGGAGAAAAGTGGTTTTTTGTTTTTACTTTTACACCATCAATCACGAAAAAAGTGTCGCAACTGCACGGAGAATATGACTGTAAACTGGATGCCAAAGGAAGGCTGATCATCCCGGCTGCCCTGAAAAAACAGCTTCCCAAAGCTGCCAAGGACTCCTTTTTCATCAACCGTGGATTTGAAAAATGTTGTGTACTCTACCCTTCCAATGAGTGGACGGTAATCGCAGCCGAAATCAATAAGCTGAGCGATTACATCAAAAAGGAGCGCGAATTCAAACGCTACTTCCTGCGTGGTGCCAGTCAACTCGACATGGATACCAGCTCAAGGGTGAACCTGCCAAAATCATTGTTGGAGTACGCAGGTATTACCAACGAGGTGATGTTGCTGGCCTATGGCAACAAGATTGAGATATGGAGCAAAGCTGCTTACGAAAAAATGTTGAGCGAGGAGCCCGAAGATTTCAGTGCTCTGGCAGAAGAGGTGATGAGTAAGAAAAACAGTGATTAGCGATTAGCCTTGGGCTATTGGCGAAGACATAAATAAACAACAAAATTCAGCTAGAAGCCAAAAGCCGATAGCTAACAGCTATAAAAATGAGCAAATATCACACACCTGTACTATTGCAAGAGTGTTTGGATGGTTTAAACATCCAACCCAATGGAACCTACGTGGATGTGACGTTTGGCGGGGGTGGGCACTCGAGAGCAATTTTGGAAAAGCTGGGGCCCAAAGGACATCTGGTAGGGTTTGACCAAGACCTGGATGCACAACAAAACCTCCCCCAAGATGATACACGATTTGTATTCATCGATCAGAATTTTGAGCATATCAAAAACCACCTTGAATACCAGAAACTCACTCCAATAAATGGTTTGCTTGCTGACTTAGGTGTTTCATCCTATCAGTTTGATACGGATGAAAGAGGGTTCTCCTTCCGGTTTGAAGACGCGAAACTGGATATGCGCATGGACCAGTCGTATACAAATGATGCGGCTACCATTATCGCTACTTACACCGAACAACAATTAGCAGATATTTTTTACCAGTATGGTGAGCTCACCAACTCGCGCAAGCTGGCAAAAGTACTGGTTGAAAAAAGAGCGCAGAACCCAATCACAACTGTAGGTGAACTCAAAACTGCTTTAGGTTCATTCGCTCCAAAATTCAAAGACTACAAATTTTGGGCTCAGGTATTTCAAGCCTTACGGATTGAGGTAAACCGGGAATTGGAAGTGCTTAAAAATTTATTGCTGAGTTCTGCCGAGATTATGGACAAAGGTGGTCGTTTGGTGATTATGAGCTATCACTCACTGGAGGACCGGCTCGTTAAAAACTTCATCAACAGCGGAAACTTTAACGGTGATATGGACAAAGATTTTTATGGAAACATCAAACGTCCGTTTAATCCTGTTTCCAAAAAAGCCATCACCGCTTCCGAAGCCGAACTCGAATCCAATCCGCGCTCACGCAGTGCTAAACTAAGAATTGCCGAAAAAATATAAACGAACAAACAGTGGCCAATAAAATCATCATCGATACCGAACCAGAAGAAGTGGTTGAGGAAAAGCCGAAGGAAACTTCGCGCTTAACCAATACCATGCAGCGGGTAGCGGATTTTGATTTTAACATTTCGAAGGAGGGCATGTTCAAACAAATTCCGTTCGGGATGTTTATTGTGCTGCTCCTGTTGATTCATATCTGGAATGCGCACAATGTTGAGAAGATGATCCGCAAAACAGATAAGCTGAACCGCGAAATCAAGGAATTGCGCTCAGAGTATATCAGCATTCTGAGCCAGTTAATGAGCAAAAGCAAACAATCGGCTGTAGCTGCCAAACTCGACACTTTGGGCATTAAAGAACTAACCACTCCACCTTATAAAATAACACAAAAAAGTGGCAACTAATATCAGAAAAGTAATCATGATCAGAACGTACATCGCATACGGAGGTATGTGTGTGTTCGCGTTTGCCATCATGGCTTTTTTGGTAAAGATTCAATATAAGGAGCGTAATCACTGGTTGCAGATGGCTCAGGATATTGGAACCACCATTCAAACCGTAGAACCTGCACGCGGAAATATTTTTGCAAGTGACTACAGTTTACTTGCCACCTCTCTTCCTATTTATGATTTGCGTTTGGACGGCAAAGCTCCCGGATTTAGAGATGAAGAAATATTTGACAACAATATTGATTCATTAGCCTATTGCTTATCCAATTTATTTGAAGACCGAAGTAAAGCAGAATACAAACGCATACTGACCAATGTTCGCAAACGCAAGGACCGTTACTACCTGCTGAAACGGAAAATCAGTTACCTCGAAATGCGTCAGGTAATCACCTTCCCGATTTTCAGAATGGGTAAATACAAAGGCGGACTCAATATTGAAGAGAAAAACCGCAGGGAAAAACCTTTTGATATACTGGCCGAACGTACCATCGGGTACAGCGTTCCGGGTATTGCGCCCGTAGGAATTGAAGGAGCCTTTGATAAAGACTTAACAGGTAAGCCCGGCAAAAGGGTGATGCAACGCATTGCAGGAGGAACCTGGATTCCGGTGAATGATGAAGAGCAAATCGAAGCGCAAAACGGAAAAGATATTGTAACCACCATTGATGTCAATATTCAGGATGTTGCCGAACAGGCTTTGTTAAACACTCTCATTAAAAACAATGCCCAATGGGGCACGGCTGTTTTGATGGAAGTAAAAACCGGAGAGATAAAAGCCATCGCCAATCTTACCCGCATATCAGAGGGTGTTTACCAAGAGCAATACAATTATGCTGTTGGAGAAAGTTTAGAACCCGGATCCACTTTTAAGTTGACTTCGATGCTTTCGCTGTTGGATGACAATAAAGCTAAGATGACCGACAAATACGATACAGAAGGCGGGCAGAAACGATATACTTCTACTGCGGTAATGTATGATTCGGAGCTGGGTGGGCATGGCATTCTCAACTTCCAGCAATCATTTGAGTTATCATCGAACGTGGCCATTTCGAAAGCGGTTTACGAAGCCTATAAAAACAATCCGCGTGAATTTTACAATCATCTCGTTAAGCTCAAGCTCAACAAACCTATCGGATTGCAAATTACCGGAGAAGGCAAACCGGTGATTAAAAGTCCGGATGATAAAGGCTGGTCGGGAACCACCTTACCCTGGAGCAGTATCGGGTACGAAATAAAAGTAACGCCTTTGCAGGTGCTCACCTTATACAACGCGATTGCCAACAATGGCAAAATGATTAAACCCATTTTCGTTAAGGAAATTCAAAAAACAGGTCGTACCATCCGCACCTTCCAAACTGAAACCATGGTTGAACAGGTGTGCAAACCATCAACCTTAAAAAACCTGCGCACGATGATGGAAGGTGTGGTGCAACATGGAACAGCTACCAACCTTCGCAACCCAAATTATACCGTTGCCGGCAAAACCGGAACCGCTTTGGTTGCTGATGGAAGATTGGGCTACGCCCAAAAAATTTACCGCTCATCTTTCTGCGGATACTTCCCTGCCAACAATCCTCAATACACCTGCATCGTGATGGTGAATGCTCCATCCAAAGGCATTTATTATGGTTCGGCCGTAGCGGGACCGGTGTTTAAAGAAATTGCCGACAAAGTATACTCAAGCAGTATGCACCTGCATCCTGAATTGCGTTTCGCTATAAGCCCTAACAATCCGTTATCCACACCCAAAGCAAACATCGGTTACCGCGATGAGATGAAAGTAGTATACAACACACTGGGTATTGCTTCGGCCTTGCAAGCCGACACAATGGAAGAAGAAGGCAGCGAATGGGTATCTCCATTGGTTACACAGAAGCAAGTGAGATTTGTTTCAAAAAATATGAAAACAGCAACCGTGCCTGATGTAACAGGTATGGGCTTAAAAGATGCTATATACCTGCTTGAGAATGCAGGCTTGAAAGTATATGTGGAAGGAGTTGGTCGCATAAAAAAACAAAGCATCACCCCCGGAAGCAAAACAGTTAAAGGAAGTTCAATCAATTTAAGACTCGGATAGTGAAAACGATAGCAGAACTCATCGCAGCAACCAACGTAAAACAAGTGATCGGAGAACCGAACATCACCGTTTTGCACTTAACATACGATTCGCGTCAGGTGGGTGAAGGCTCTTTGTTTTTTGCGGCCAAAGGAACACAGACTGATGGTCATACGTTTATTCCTGCCGTAATCGAAAAAGGTGCAGCAGCAATTGTGTGCGAGGATCTTCCTTCACAACTCGACCCTACAGTTACTTATGTTCAAGTTATCAATACCAGTTTAGCAATGGCTCATATAGCCGCTGCGTTTTACGACTACCCATCACGCAAACTGAAACTAACTGCGGTAACCGGAACCAATGGCAAAACAACGGTAGCCACTTTGCTCTTTCAATTGTTCCGTGCATTTGGTCACCATGTTGGTTTGTTGTCAACGGTGCAAAACCAAATTGATGAAGATGTAATTCCATCAACCCATACCACACCGGATAGCATTCGCATCAATGAGTTGTTGGAAGAAATGGTGGAACGTGGCTGCGAGTATTGCTTTATGGAAGCCAGCTCCCATGCCATTGATCAAAACCGTATTGCAGGTTTACACTTTGCCGGAATTCTGTTTAACAATATCACCCACGATCACCTTGATTACCATATCACCTTCGACAACTATATCAAAGCCAAAAAGAAATTGTTTGATGATGTAAACGAAGATGCGTTTGCCTTAACCAATAAGGACGATAAAAACGGTATGGTAATGTTGCAAAATACCAAGGCGACACGCTACACCTTCGGCTTGCAAAACATGACCGACTTCAAAGCGAAAATTCTGGAAAACGACTTCAACGGCATGTTGCTCAATATGGATGGAGAAGAGGCATGGTTTAGATTGGTTGGAAACTTCAATGCATACAACTTATTAGCAGTATACAGCGCTGCCTTTTTATTGGGCAAAGACAAACACGAAATCATTCGCTTACTCAGCAGTATTGAGTCGGTAAAAGGACGTTTTGATTCCATCCGTTCGGCCAACGGTATTGTAGCTATTGTGGATTATGCGCATACACCCGATGCATTGGAAAATGTATTGACAACCATCAACCAGATACGCTCCAACAATGAACAGCTGATTACGGTGGTAGGATGCGGAGGCAACCGCGATGCCGCCAAACGACCTGTAATGGCAGACGTTGCCTCAGAGCTTAGCACCAAAGTAATTTTTACTTCCGACAACCCGCGCAACGAAGATCCTGAGGAGATTTTGAATGAAATGCAAAAAGGAGTAAAACCTCTTCACTACAAAAAAACCTTACGCATTACCGACCGAAAAGAAGCCATCAAAACAGCCATCAGCATGGCACAAAAAGGCGATATCATTTTGGTTGCCGGAAAAGGACACGAAAACTATCAGGAAATAAAAGGAGTGAAACATCACTTTGATGATAAGGAGACTTTGTTAGAACTATTTAAACTGATGTAAAAATGTGCAGATGTGATGATATGCAGATGTGCAGATGAAGAAAGAACAATTGATTAAAAAATGAACATTATGAACCGGATAGACAAACTGAATGACAACCTGATATTGAAACTCTCCTTTGAGTTTGCAATTAAGGTTATAAGCTATACCGAACAGCTTGAATCCTTAAAACGATTCAATATGGCTAATCAGCTTTTTAGATCAGGAACCTCCATTGGTGCAAACGCAAACGAAGCCCAGAGTGCCGAAAGCAAGAACGACTTCATTCATAAAATGAAAATAGCAGACAAGGAGGCAAATGAAACATGGTACTTGCTTATGCTATGCAACTCTATCGGAAGTTATCCTAAATGCGAAGAGTTGCTCACAGAGATTGAAAGCATACTCAAGGTACTTGGGAAAATCATCAGTTCATCAAAATCCTAACCATCTGCACATTTACACATATTCTAATCTTCACATTGTATGTTATACTACTTATTTGAATACTTAGATAAAACACTCGACATACCGGGAGCAGGTGCTTTCCAGTATATCTCTACCCGTGCGTCACTGGCTATCATTTTATCACTTACCATTTCGATGGTATTCGGTAAACGACTGATTGAATGGCTCCGCAACCTGCAGGTATCAGAAACAGTTCGTAATCTGGGGTTAGAAGGTGAAAAACAAAAGCAAGGAACACCCACCATGGGCGGTTTGATCATCATAGGTGCCATTCTGATTCCAACCTTATTGTTTGCCCGCATCACCAATGTATATATAATTCTGATTGTATTGTCGACTGTGTGGTTAGGCATTGTCGGGTTCATTGATGACTACATTAAAGTATTCAGGAAAAACAAAGAAGGTTTGTCAGGTAAGTTCAAAGTGATTGGTCAGGTTGGTTTGGGTGTAATCGTAGCGACAACTCTTTTCTATAATGAAAATGTCAAAACGCGTGAGTTCTTTAAACCCGAAGAAGTAACCACTCAATTTATTCAGCAAAATAATTTACAACCGCAGCTTATCGATGGGCAAATGTACATGGTGAAGGATGAACACTCGACCACTACCAATATTCCATTCTTCAAAGAAAGCGAGTTTGATTATGCCAATGTGTTGACCTTTATGGGAGAGAACTACCGCGACTACAACTACTGGATTTATTTGCTTGTGGTTATTTTCATTATCACGGCCGTTTCAAACGGAGCCAATATCACCGATGGAATTGACGGACTCGCTGCGGGAACATCGGGTATCATTATGGTTACACTCGGATTGTTTGCATACGTATCGGGCAATGTCATTTTCTCGAAATACCTCGGCATCATGTATATCCCTCATTTGGGTGAGTTAGTGATTTTTGCAGGAGCTTTTGTTGGAGCCTGTGTAGGTTTCTTATGGTACAACTCCTACCCTGCCCAGGTATTTATGGGTGATACGGGAAGTCTGGCACTGGGCGGGATCATCGCAACGTTTTCGTTGATGGTGCGCAAAGAACTCTTGATTCCAATTTTGTGCGGAATCTTTTTGGTTGAAAATCTATCGGTAATCCTTCAGGTATATTATTTCAAATACCAAAAACGCAAACACGGAATTGAGTATGCACGCGAACACAGATTGTTTAAGATGTCGCCCCTGCATCACCATTACCAAAAAAGCGGATACCACGAATCAAAGATTGTAACCCGCTTTTGGATTATCGGAATCATGCTGGCCATTGTAACCATTTTAACATTGAAAGTAAGATAAAGAAGTAGGCAAAGGAGAAAGTAGGCAGTAGGCAGTAGGCAGTAGGCAGTAGGCAGTAGGCAAAATTAAAGTCGATAGCTGTTTTGTACACGAAGGCACAAAAAAGTAAAAGAAAAAAAAGAACACGAAAAAGGCGGCAACTGAATAACGAAAAAAAGTAAGCAGTTCTTCCATATTAACAAATCAACATAATTAACAAACTCTCAGCAGACAAAAACACATGCACCAACGTATCGTCATATTAGGCAGCGGAGAAAGCGGAACCGGAGCAGCCATCTTAGCCAGGCAAAAAGGCTTTGATGTGTTTGTGAGTGACGCTGGCGCCATTCCTGACAAATATAAACAGGAATTGGACGCTCATGCTGTGCCTTATGAGGAAGGTAAACATACCGAATCGTTGATACTGAATGCGAATGAAGTAATCAAAAGTCCGGGTATTCCCGATACAACTCCACTCATTCAAAAACTCATCACGCAAGGTACTCCAATTATTTCCGAGATAGAATTTGCAGGACGTTATACCACTGCCAAAACCATTTGCATTACCGGAACAAATGGAAAAACAACTACCA
The DNA here is from genome assembly GCA_964392775.1 of uncultured Bifidobacteriaceae bacterium. Taxonomy (GTDB): domain Bacteria; phylum Bacteroidota; class Bacteroidia; order UKL13-3; family UKL13-3; genus UKL13-3. The sequence goes on along the minus strand of CAYMRD010000031.1, from coordinate 9,977 downwards.
CTTCACTCACCTATCACCTGCTCAAAAAAGCAGGCTTGAATGTGGCGATGGGTGGAAATATCGGAATAAGCTTCGCACGATTGGTAGCTACCGGAAATTATGACTATTACGTTTTGGAGTTGAGCAGCTTTCAGCTTGATAATATGTACAACTTCAAAGCTGATATCGCGGTTATCTGCAATATCACACCGGATCACCTCGACCGTTACAACAATGATTTGCAATTGTATGTGGAATCAAAATTCCGCATCCTGCAAAACCAAACCGCTGCCGATTATTTTATTTACTGTGCCGATGATGAACTCACCCTGCAACAGTTGAACAATACAACAATACAAGCCAAACAATTACCATTTGCTTTTGAAAAAGTAATCTCAACCGGAGCTTACGTAAAGGACGGACAGCTCTTTTGCAATATCACCAACGAACCATCTAATCTCTTCACCATGTATACAAATGAATTAAGTCTAAGAGGGCGTCACAACGCCTACAACTCCATGGCCGCTGGTATTATCGGCCGGGTGCTGCACATCCGCAAGGAAACCATTCGCGAAAGCATGATGGATTTCCAGAATGTGGAACACCGTCTGGAGAAAGTTGCCACCATTGGTGGTGTTGAATTTATCAACGACTCGAAAGCTACCAACGTAAACTCCACGTGGTATGCATTAGAGAGTATGGACAAATCAACCATCTGGATTGCCGGTGGTGTTGACAAAGGAAATGACTACGCCATATTGAAAGAACTCGTTAAAGACAAGGTTCGCATCATTGTATGCATGGGTTTAGACAACCGAAAAATACACGAAGCATTCGGTTCGGAGGTAGACATGATCGTAAACACCGGCTCGGCCAAAGAGGCTGTGCATGTTGCACACAAACTGGCCAAACCCGGAGAAGCCGTATTGCTCTCTCCTGCCTGTGCGTCCTTCGACTTCTTTAAAAACTACGAGGACAGAGGACGTCAATTTAAAAATGCAGTGAAAGAGTTGTAGGAAGTGAAGCAAAAGAATGAACCCAATAACTAGACCTTTTCTCAGAAATCATTCTTGTAACATCACAATTCTTAAATCACAAATCATAATTCAACAATGGCTCAGGCACCCGAAATACAAATGGCTCAAAGCTTCTGGAACCGCATTAAACCCAGAGGTGATATGTTTATGTGGGGGATCATATTTGTTCTTTCAATATGGGGCTTGCTGGCTATTTACAGTTCGACCGGGGCATTGGCTTATGCCAAACATGGAGGCAATGTAGAGATCTATTTGTTTCAGCAAGCGGGATTATTGTGTGCGGGATTTCTGCTTATGTTCATCGTTCATTCCATTCACTACCGGTATTTTGTTGGTCTTTCTAAACTGTTGCTTTGGATCACTTACCCGCTGCTCATCTATACCCTTATTTTTGGTGTAGAGATTAATGGTGCGCGCAGATGGGTAAATATCATTGGCATCACGTTTCAATCATCCGATATCGCCAAGCTTGCATTGATCATGTTTGTTACACGGGAACTTGCCCGTAAACAGGAAGACATTAAGGACCTCAAAAAATCGTTCCTTCCGATCCTTACACATGTCACGCTCATTTGTTTGCTGATCGCACCCGAAAACCTTTCCACTTCACTCGTTTTGTTTTCAACTTGTATGTTGATCATGTTTATTGGCCGGGTAAGTTTAAAGCATCTTTTCGGAGTAGCGGGCATTGGATTGCTTTCGGGTTTATTAATGTTCGGAATCTTATTTGCTGTGCCCGAAGGTGCTCTGAAAGGCACCGGTCGTTTGCTCACATGGAAAAAGCGTATTGAAAGTTTTAGCAAGATCGAAACGGATGCTGATAAAACATTTCAAAACGACCACGCCAAAATTGCCATTGCCAGCGGTGGCTTGATCGGAAAATTTCCGGGCAACAGTACCGAACGTAATTTTTTACCCGAAGCCTATTCCGATTTTATTTACGCCATCATTGCCGAAGAATATGGGTTGGTTGGCGCGGTTATTATGTTGATGCTGTACATGTTTTTCCTGTACCGGGCCATGCGCATGGTACTCAAAAGTCCGAAAGCATTTGGGGCGCTGATTGCCGTTGGACTCAGCTTTTCGTTGGTACTACAAGCTCTCATCAATATGGCCGTGGCCGTTAATATTTTTCCGGTTACAGGTCTTACCCTTCCACTGGTAAGTAAAGGAGGAACATCCATTATACTTACATCCGTTGCTTACGGTGTTATTATGAGTGTGAGCCGTTATATCGAACAAGACGAACCGAATACAGAAGAATTGTCGAAAGAAAGTGAATCATTTACTCCTAATGCAGTCCTAACAAAATGACCGACTCAACCTTATATAAAAACTTTGAACCCATAAGCGATGAAGAAGATCGTATTGGAAAAGCTGTGGTTGATGCAGCGTATCATGTACATTCAACTTTAGGTCCGGGTTTATTAGAGAAAGTTTATGAAGTATGTTTTTGTCATGTGCTTATAAGTAAAGGATTTAGTATTCAGAGGCAGGTACAGGTTCCAATTACATTCGAGGGACTTTCGTTTGAAGAGGGACTAAGACTCGATGTTTTGGTAAATGATTTAGTGATTTGTGAATTGAAAGCTATTGAAACAGTAAACCCCGTTTGGGAAGCACAATTATTAAGTCATTTAAAACTAACTAAGAAAAGACTGGGGTACTTAATAAATTTTAATGTTCCATTAATTAAGAAAGGAATCAAAAGAATGGTCATTTAATTTTTGAAAATACTTGGTGAACCTTGGAGCCTTAGTGCCTTGGTGGCGAAACCTGAAAACTTGCCACCAAGACACAAGGACACAAAGAAACACCAAGATGAAGTGCTAGAATAAATAGGATGCTGAATTTTTGACAATGCTTGGTGAACCTTGGAGCCTTAGCGTCTTGGTGGCGAAACCTGAAAACTTGCCACCAAGACACAAGGACACAAAGAAACAC
>CAYMRD010000031.1:0-6917 GCA_964392775.1 uncultured Bifidobacteriaceae bacterium | reverse complement strand
GCCTTAGCGTCTTGGTGGCGAAACCTGAAAACTTGCCACCAAGACACAAGGACACTAAGAAACACCAAGAAAAAATGCCAGAATAAACGGGATGCTTAATTTTGAAAATACCTGGTGAAACTTGGAGCCTCAGCGCCTTGGTGGCTAGAGCAAATAACTTAAACACGAAGTGCAGACTTATATAAAATGAAAACCACAGATAAACTCAAAGTCATTATTAGCGGAGGCGGAACCGGAGGACATATTTATCCTGCGGTTGCTGTTGCGCAGGAAATACAAAGCAGAATACCTGATGTAGATATTTTGTTTGTAGGTGCCAATGACCGTATGGAAATGGAAAAAGTTCCAAAGGCGGGATACAAAATTGTAGGGTTATGGATCAGCGGATTCCAACGCAGTTTGAGTTTAAAGAATCTGTTGTTTCCTGTCAAACTGATTTTAGCAGTTAAAGAATCCTTGCGTATTATCAAAGACTTTAATCCCGATGTAGCCATTGGCTTTGGCGGATATGCAAGCGGTGCGATGATGTGGGCCGCAACCATGAAAAAAATTCCGACTGTTATTCACGAACAAAACTCTTATGCGGGCATCACCAACAAAATTTTAAAAAACAGAGTTGAAACCATTTGCGTTGCCTACGACCGCATGAACCGTTTTTTCCCGGAACGTAAAATCGTTAAAGTGGGAAACCCCATTCGTAAAGATTTGATGTTTGTAAACGGAAAACGAGAGCAAGGGTATTCGTTCTTCAATCTCAACCCAAACAAAAAAACAGTGCTTATTATTGGAGGTAGTTTGGGTGCACGAACCATTAACGAAAGTATCTATGCAGGTATCGAAACATTAAAAGCCTCCGGACTTCAGGTGATCTGGCAAACCGGTAAAAACTTTACCAAAGCCGAAGGTCAAACCTCCGAAAACATCAAACCGCATACCTTTATTTATGAAATGGACATGGCCTATGCCGTTGCCGATATTGTGGTATCAAGAGCAGGAGCTTTGTCGATTGCGGAACTGGCACAAGTGCAAAAACCTGTAATACTGGTACCTTCTCCGAATGTTTCGGAAGATCATCAAACCAAAAACGCGATGGCATTGGTGAACAGTGAAGCTGCCATCCTGGTAAAAGACAGTGATGCACGCAACATACTGATTGACGAAGTAATCAGCCTTGCCAACAACGAAATGAAACAAACGCAGTTACGCAACAATATTGCATCGTTTGCCATGCCCGATGCAGCCAAACGAATTGTAGATGAAGTACTGAGATTAATGAGATAAGAAACATGAACTTCAGCGATATTAAACAGGCATATTTTTTAGGAATCGGAGGAATCGGAATGAGCGCGATTGCCCGCTACTTTCATTCCATGGGCATTCAGGTGATGGGTTACGACCGTACCGAAACACCGCTCACCAAAGAACTGTCTGATGAAGGCATTCAGATTCACTACCACGATTTGGGTGCGGGTGTAGAGCTGTTTAACCTTCACACAGAACATTGTTTGGTTGTATTGACTCCGGCCATCCCCAAAAATCATGAAGAGTGGGCATGGCTGCAAGAGAATAAGTTTACCATCATGAAACGCTCTCAGGTATTGGGTGTAATTACCGATGCTTACAAAACCATTGGCGTTGCCGGCACCCATGGCAAAACAACTACTTCTACCCTCATCGCTCATGTTCTCAAACAAAGCCATGTTGATTGCGCGGCTTTCTTAGGAGGAATTTCTACTAACTATCACACAAATTTATTGTTGCATGAGGAGAATACTCATTCTGAGTCCTCAACATCCAACCTCCAACATCCAACCTCCAACATCCTCATGGTTGTAGAGGCTGATGAGTTCGACCGTTCGTTTTTAACGCTGCATCCGCAAACAGCCATCATCACCTCAACCGATGCCGATCATCTCGATATATACGGAGAACATGATGCGCTGAAACAATCTTTCCTTGCGTATGCCAATCAATGCCGGCCTGATGGTTGGCTGATTGTGAAAAAAGGACTGGATATACTTGCTGAACTCGACAGAACTTTTTTAACGTATTCGGTTACCGAAAAAGCCGATGCTTACGCTCACAATATCCGTATTCAGGGAGATGAGTATGTGTTTGACCTAAACATCAAAGGCCGTGAGCTCACCGGTTTGCAATTGGGTATTCCGGGATTGCACAATATTGAAAATGCAGTAGCAGCTTCCCTTGCATGCACACTTGCAGGAGTAACCGATGAAGAACTTCGTGCAGGACTCGCTTCATTTAAAGGCGTTAAAAGACGTTTTGAATACATCGTCAAACGACCCGATTTTGTTTATATAGATGATTATGCCCATCACCCCGAAGAGTTGAGAGCGATTATTTCATCTGTTAAAAATATGTATGCCGACCGAAACATTGTGGGTGTTTTTCAGCCGCATTTATTCAGCCGTACCCGCGACTTTGTGGATGGATTTGCCGAAAGTTTATCGCTACTCGACAATATTATTCTGTTGGATATTTATCCGGCCCGTGAGCTTCCGATGGAAGGTATTACATCAAAAATCATATTTGATAAAATGACTTCTGCACACAAACAACTCTGCTCAAAAGCAGAAGCCCTTGAACTGATTAAGCAACAACAACCCACAGTTCTGTTAACTCTTGGAGCCGGTGATATTGACCAGCTTGTTGAACCGCTACGTAACTATTATTCATAATGGCAATTGATAAACATAAACTCCTGGCTCAACTCAAACGCATTGGCATCATTACGTTGTGGGTGACAATGATTTGCGGGGTCATTGTATCGCTTGCTTTTGTGAACAAACAAGAGAGTAACATAAAATGCCGTGATGTTAGTGTACAAATTTATCCTGAGCATGAATTGCTGTTTGTAGACAGAGACATGGTGCTTCAAACCATTATGCCCGGTGGCAATGAAAAAAAGATTGAAGGCAAAAGTATCCTTGAGCTTAATATCCCTTTGATTGAAGAGAAGCTTAACCGGAACGACTTTATAAAAAAGGCTGATGTGTTCACAGATATGAACGGTAACCTTCAAGCCATAGTGGTGCAGCGCAGACCCATTTTAAGATTACTAAAGGCCAATGGAAGCAGTTATTACCTTGATGAGGAAGGCCGCAAGATGCCTGTATCAATGGCATTTACAGCACATGTACCGGTGGTAACGGGTAACCTTTTTGAGGACTATTCGCCCCGGGATTCCATGCACTCCTCCGTGGGTATGGAACTGTACAAGATAGCCACATATGTTGATAAAGATGCCTTCTGGAAGGCACAGATTGAACAGATATTTGTTACAGCAGAAAGTGAATTCGTACTGATTCCGAAAATAGGCGACCATACTATTGTATTTGGCTCCACCGAAGACATGGAAGAAAAGTTCGAAAAGCTGCTGCTGTTTTACAGGGAAGGATTGAACAGGGTTGGCTGGGAAACATACAGCACCATCAATCTCACCTATAAAGACCAGGTTGTTTGTACAAAAAAATAATGCACTGATATGAGTGATATTAAAAAAGTAATCGTTGGACTGGACATTGGAACCACAAAGGTTTGTGCCATTGTGGGTGCCAAGAATGAACACGGTAAAGTTGAAATTTTAGGCATGGGTAAGGCCGACTCGTTGGGCGTTATCCGTGGGGAAGTTCGCAATATTGACAAGACGGTAAAGTCGATTCGTGAAGCCGTAGAAAAAGCGAAGCAAAGCATGTCGGGCGGAAAAGTACGTGTGGAAATCAACTCTGTACACGTAGGTATTGCCGGACAGCATATCAAAAGTTTACAACACCGCAACTCCATCAGCCGTATTCAAAACGATGATGAGGTAAGCAAAGCGGATGTTGAACGTTTGATTTCAGATACGCACAACCTTGCCTTGCCTCCGGGTGATAAAATTATCCATGTCATTCCACAGGAATATTCGGTGGATGATTTTACCGATGTAACCGACCCAATCGGAATTGCAGGTGTTCGCCTGTCGGGTAATTTCCATATCATCACCGGACATGTAGAAGCAATCAAAAATATTCACAAGAGTGTAAACCGTGCAGGGTTGGATGTGGCCGATTTGATTTTGGAACCGCTCTCTTCATCAGAAGCCGTATTGACTCCTGAAGAAATGGAAGCCGGTGTATGTTTGGTGGACGTGGGTGGTGGAACAACCGATGTGGCCATCTTCAAAAAAGGAATGATTCGCCATACAGCTGTTATTCCATTTGGCGGAAACATCATCACCGATGATATCGTGGATGGTTGCCAGGTATTGCGCAATCAGGCTGAATTGTTGAAAATAAAATTTGGATCGGCTTTGTCCGAAGAAAATAAAGAAAACGAGATCGTGTGTATTCCCGGGTTCCACGGACGTCCTCCCAAAGAGGTTTCGGTAAAAAACCTTGCCATGGTGATTCAGGCTCGTGTTGAGGAAATTTTTGAATCGGTATTGTATGAGATTAAAAGTTCGGGATTGGAGCGCAAGCTCAATGCAGGCATCGTGATCACCGGTGGAGGTTCACAACTAAAACACCTCGACAAACTGGTTGAGTTTGTTACCGGTATCGACACACGCATTGGTTATCCGAATGAGCATATTTCGAAAACCATTATTGAAGAAATTAAAAGCCCGATGTATGCAACCGGAGTTGGATTGGTGATTAAAGGATTAAACAGCGATGAAGAAATCCCTGAAGCAACTCAAACCGAACAGGAAACAGCCGAAACAGAAGACGGCAAAAAAGGTGGCTTCTTAGGCAAATGGTTAGAGAAAGGCAAAGCCTGGCTCAACGATGACGACATGAAAGACTTTTAATAACGTTGAAGGTTTTCGGTTAACTGTCTTCCGATAACCATAAGCCTATGCAAACTCACAAAAGACCTTGCAACAGAAAACCGAAAACAAAAAAACTGTAAACTATGAATACTCATTTAAAATTCGACTTGCCTAAAGATAAATCCAGCATCATTAAGGTGTTGGGTGTAGGCGGTGGAGGCGGTAATGCTGTCAACCACATGTACTCTCAGGGCATTAAGGGAGTAGATTTTGTGATCTGCAATACCGATTTACAGGTATTGGAAGCCAGTTCGATTCCCAATAAAATTCAGTTGGGTACAGGCTTAACAGCAGGATTGGGAGCAGGTTCCAACCCCGAGGTTGGAAAGAAAGCCGCCATGGAAGCCATCGAAGATGTGATTGAAGTATTGGGGGTAAACACCAAAATGCTTTTCATTACAGCGGGTATGGGTGGTGGAACAGGAACAGGTGCTGCCCCTATTATAGCCAAGACTGCAAAAGAACTGGATATTCTGACGGTAGGTATTGTGACCACTCCGTTTACGTTTGAAGGAAAAAAACGTAAAGGACATGCCGATGAAGGTATTGAGCAACTAAAAAAGAGCGTTGATTGTTTGCTGATCATCAGCAACGATAAAATTAAAGACATGTACGGAAACCTACCGTTGCGTCAGGCATTCAGTCATGCCAATGATATTTTGACCACTGCCGCAAAAGGAATTGCCGAACTGATTACCAGCACCGGTTATATCAATGTGGATTTTGAAGATGTTAAAACCGTAATGCGCAACAGCGGTGTTGCCTTAATGGGTAGCGGAATGGCCGAAGGCGAAAACCGTGCATTGGAAGCAGTTAAATCGGCAATGGCTTCTCCTCTGTTGAATGATAACCAGATACTGGGTGCTAAAAATATCCTGTTGAATATTTCATCGGGTACTGAAGAAGTATTGATGGATGAGATTGATATCATCACCAACTATGTTCAGGAAGAAGCAGGCTTAACAGCCGATGTTATTTTCGGAACTTCATTTGATGAAACGTTGGGAGATAAGTTAGCAGTGACCTTAATTGCTACCGGATTTGAAACCCGCGAGAATATCATCATCGAACAAAATGTGAGCCCTCGTACCAAACATGTATTGTACGAAGCTCCCCGCAAACCGGATATGGTGATTTCTCATTTGGATGAGGTAAAACCATCTGCTGTTGTTGAGCCTACTCCGGAGTTAACTCCGGAGCAAAAAACTCCGGAACCTATACAAGAAGAAGAGATTCGCTTTGAATTGAAAATTGAAGAGGAAGAAACTTTTCCTGTAGATCCGCAGATTGTATTTGAAACGGAAGAAGAAGAAATCAGAAGCCGTGTGCAGGATATCATCGGCAAAGAGCCTGAGATACATATTTCGGAAGATATTCACTTTGAGCTACCCATTGAAGAAGAAGAGCCTGATGAGACTCCGAACATGAATGTAGAAGAACAAGAATTGCGCATTGAGCAACACATCCAGCGTTTGAAAGAGTTGAAAAACCTGAACGTTACCATTAACTCTCCGGGAGGCATTCGTGATTTGGAAAAAGAACCGGCTTACAAACGCAGAAACAAAAAACTCAATGATGTTCCTCATTCATCCGAAAGCCAGATTTCGCGTTTGACTTTGTTTGAAGACAACAGCAACAAAACAGGAATGAGAATCAACAACTCTTTCCTGCATGATAACGTAGATTAATGGTTAGTACACAATACCCAGAAAGGAGTCCGAAAGACTCCTTTTTTTTATGCCCAAACAATTGGAGTGTGATTGACAAAAGCATTGGCCTTTAATTTACGGGATATTGTCAGGTTCAGTGAGTGAAAGGGTGTTCTATAATGTTGTTTCCCGCGGATTATTTGTGCAAATGAGAACCCATTTCGTACAGAAAGTATAAAAGGATTAAGCGCAAAGGGAAAGAAAGACATAAAGATGCGGAGCTGTCACCCTGAGTTTACCGAAGAAAAAAGCGCCTTCCGGTTTCCCGGAAGGCGCTTTTCATCGTTATTAAAAACTTAAATGACTATCGGGATATTGTCAACCTGTTTTGTGCAATGGGACACCCTAAGACAAGAGAGTCTAAATTTTCAGGTCGA
>CAYMRD010000030.1:321-25209 GCA_964392775.1 uncultured Bifidobacteriaceae bacterium | reverse complement strand
TAAAAAGTTTAGAAGACATTAACGACATCACCAATTATTTGGCGGTGCTTAATCATATCAACCACAAAAATTATTATGACTTTGGTAGTGCAAAAACACCTGGTTCAACAATTTCAGCAGTTTTGGGCGACTTTATTCGTAATGGCGACACGAGAGTAAAACGTATAAACAAGACGGGGGAACCTATTCCTATTATCTAACAAAAAACGAGCAAAATATTGGAGTTGAAATTTTAAGTGGCGACACAGAAGTTTTGATAACACAACCTATTAAAATACACAAGTCCAAAACTTACGAAGAAAGAGATTTACACAAACTTTTAAGTAGTTATTTAAAAAATACAGACACTTACTCAAAGACAATTTTTCACAAACAATCAAACGGAAAAGACAACAACCAAATTTGGACACATCCAGATATGGTTGGAATTAAGTTTCTAAACTTACAAACAAAAGCCTGTCAGAATTTTTTAAAATCAATAAATCGTGTTGACACTTTTAAAATAAGCTCATACGAATTAAAAAGGGAAATCAACAGCGACAGCGAACTTAAAAAAGCATTTTTTCAAGCGGTTTCAAATTCAAGTTGGGCAAATTATGGGTATTTAGTAGCGTTTGAGTTTAGTGACAGTTTGAATGAAGAAATGGCGAGGCTAAACCAATCGTTCAGTATTGGGATTATTGAACTAAATGCAAATCCTTATCAAAGCAAAGTGCTTTATCCATCTGTGTTTCGAGATTTGGACTTTAAGACGATTGACAAACTCTGTAAGATGAATAAAGAGTTTGAAAAATTCATCGAACAGACAGAAAAATTAATGACAGCAAGTGAAAAATACGTTTCAGGTGCAGAAAAAGAATTGGACGAGTTTTGTGACCGCTACTTTAAAAATGATACTGAGCTAGAAAATTATTGTAGAGAAAAACATCTACCAACAAACGAAGAAGAATAACAGTTACCCCATTGCGGTGAAAAAACAGAATAAACACCGCAAATTTGCGGCAATAAATCCGTATATTTGCCGCATAATTGGTTTAAAGCAATGGCAAAATACATCTATGAACATAAAAACTGGACGGATTTTACTTGGAATGACAAAGCCATAAATGCAGTATTTGGGGAAGTTCGCCTGATGCAAGGTAAAATCATCGGACAAATGAACGCACTGGGCTTTTCTGCCAAAGAAGAAGCTACACTTACTACCCTAACTTTAGACGTAGTAAAATCATCTGAAATTGAAGGGGAATTACTCAACTATGACCAGGTGCGTTCGTCCATAGCAAGGCGTTTGGGTATCAATACCGCAGGACTTGTGCCAAGCAGCCGCCACATAGAAGGCATAGTAGAAATGATGCTAGATGCTACCCAACGTCACAATTTGCCTTTAACAAAAAAACGTTTGTTTGGCTGGCACGCAGCACTTTTTCCCACAGGATACAGCGGACCTTATGAAATAGAAGTGGGCAGATACCGTACAGGCGAAATGCAGGTTGTTTCGGGAGCAATGGGTAAAGAAAAAGTGCATTACGAAGCTGTAAAGCCGCAAATTGTAAAAGCGGAAATGGACAAGTTTTTGGACTGGTTCAATAATGACAATCAACTTGACCCTGTATTGAAAGCTGCCATAGCACACTTTTGGTTTATCATCATTCACCCTTTTGATGACGGCAACGGTCGAATTGGTCGTGCCATAACTGATATGTTGCTTGCCCGTGCGGAAAGTAGTGGCGAACGTTTTTACAGTATGTCGAGCCAAATTTTGGTAGAACGCAAACAGTACTATGAAGTATTGCAAAAAGTTCAACACAGCACAGGCGACATTACCGAATGGCTTGAATGGTTTTTACATTGCCTGAAAAACGCAATGCTTGCTACCGAAAACACCACGCAAAGAATATTACGTAAAGCCGAATTTTGGAAACTGCACGAACACACGCCTATCAACGAAAGACAACGACTAATGCTCAACAAACTTTTTGACGGTTTTGACGGTAAATTACAAACCTCAAAATGGGCAAAAATTACTAAGACCTCTACCGACACCGCCTTACGAGATATAAAAGACTTAGTTGAAAAAGGTATATTGCAACAAACAGACGAAGGTGGAAGAAACGTAAATTACGAATTGGCAGACCTTAAATCTGAATAACCACTGGCTACAGGCGTTTGGCACAATGGCGGGTTTAGTGCTAAATTCACCGGCAGTTCTTCGATTGAACTTTTGTGCAAAACTGAACATTTGTACTTCGATTTCCGCCACTTCGCCAAGCTGCAAACCGAATTGTGGGCGGAATTCCCTTTAGGGTTGGGCGCGCGGAGGTAACAACGTTTCCATCGCACCCCCTGCCCCCTGAGAGGGGGGGCAGCCGCACGCCTCTCAATTAGAATTGTGCGCGGAACTCCCTACATTTGCCAGATGAGTTTTTTAACCAATGTCAAGCTCGGTAATATTACCAACCTCAGTGATGCGCGGTATGCAGCAGCAGCAGGAGTAACCTATATCGGTTTTTGTTTCGACCCCGCGAATGAAAATTATATTGCTCCCATTAAGGCCAAAGAGATTATCGACTGGGTAACCGGAAGCTCGGTGGTGGCCGAGTTTGGCAATCAGTCACTCGAAGAAATTCGGGACATCAGTGAATTGCTGAACGTAGATGCCATTGAAGTGGAAAACCGGTTATTGCCGGATGAGCTGATTTCATTGGGGAAGCCTGTTATCAAAAAAATTAGTCTTAGTGAATATTCGGAAGCGCAATTGCTAACCGAAACAGAAGCGTATCAACCGGTGGCCGATGCATTCCATTTGTATCGAGGTGATGAGCTCAATGCTTCATTATTGAAAGACCTGTGCGCCCGTTACCAAATCATCTGGGGGTTCCCGGTTGAAGTATCATCCGTAATCAATACCCTGCAAACCTATTCACCTTTTGCGCTCAACCTCTCAGGTGGGTTGGAAGAAAAAGCCGGCATCAAAGATTTTGACGAAATGAATGAATTGTTTGAACTGATTTACCGGGAAGACTGATTGATGAATATATTTTCGGTAATCGGTGTGATGAGCGGCACTTCTCTGGATGGAATGGATATTGCGTATTGCCGTTTTTCCGGGGAAAGTAATTCGTGGACCTGTCAGATTGAAGTTGCCGAAACAATTCCCTACAATGAAACATGGCTGACACGTTTGCGTGAATTGCACAAGCAGCCCATGTTTGTATTACCCAAAACAGATGCATATTACGGCAAATACATCGGGCAGTGTGTAAATGATTTTATCAAACGGCACAATCTGACCGTTGATTTTATAGCCTCGCACGGGCATACCATTTTTCATGACCCGGCCGGAGGGTATACCACTCAAATAGGGAGTGGTGCTGCTGTTTATGCCGAAACAGGTATACCAACGGTATGCGATTTTCGCAGCGTGGATGTAGCCTTGGGCGGACAGGGGGCTCCGCTCGTTCCTGTTGGTGATGAATTGTTATTTGCAGAGTACGATGCATGTTTAAATCTGGGTGGTTTTGCCAATATCAGCTATAAAGAATCGGGGAAGCGGGTGGCTTTTGATATTGCGCCCTGCAATCTGGTACTTAATACCGTTGCCCGACAATTGGACATACCTTATGATGATGGCGGTTTATTGGCTGCAAGCGGAACCGTGAATGCCGGTTTATTGGAGAAGCTGAATACCTTACCGTATTATCAGCTCACGGGAGCCCGCAGCTTAGGGCGAGAGTGGCTGGAGCAGCAATTTTGGCCGGTGGTGAGCGCCTTCAGTTTAACCATCAACGATTTACTGGCAACGCTCGCAGCTCATATCGCACAGCAAATAAGTAAAGTAATCAATAAGCACCAGCTCAAAACAATACTCATAACCGGTGGCGGGGCATACAATACCCATCTCATACAGTCTGTTGAAAAAATAATCAGTCAACCACTACCCATCCCAGATGCTAAGCTGATTGAATTTAAGGAAGCCCTCCTTTTTGCCTTTTTGGGTGTATTGCGTGTAACCGGGCAGTTCAACGCGCTTCAATCGGTTACAGGCGCCAGAAACAGCAGCATTGGCGGGGCTGTGTACGGCATACACTAACATTTTGCAGCCAGCAGCCGTACCGGATTAAAACGGTTAAGAGCCTTGGTGGCTTCGTGGCGAAATCTCTATTTTAAGCCAGCCGACAAAAAACAGGAAACTCAAAGAAAAAAAATAAAACTACGAATGGGTACGCCCTTACTGAAACGTTGCGCCTCCGGTGTTCGCAAAGTGATTATTTTGCAGCGATAAAGAGAAAATAATCAGACCTGATTTGTGCCTAAACAACTCAAGAAGTATGTTCTCACTAAGATATGGCCTCATTCTTTTTTATCTCGGTGTTGTGGCGAGAAAATTCACCTCGGTGACACAATCCCGGACTACACGAATAAGCTTACTCACACAGGTTGGCTAAAAAAGCACCTTCTGCGTTTACATCATATACCGCAATACCTTCTCGTTTGCACCATTCGGTCATTTGATTGGCGTGTTTTGAGTTTACGGCTGAGGTAATCACAAGTTGCTTAAAGGAAAGAACCGGCTTTAACTCTTCCAGCTTTAACAACCGGACCGCCACTAAATAATCTGCCCTTTTAGTACAAACAGGCTTCCCTTCTCCGGCTATTAAAATGCTTTGCTTGTCTACCGAAAACTCGCGCCATTGATGCTCAAGCGGCATAACTTGTTGTTCACTGATTTGCTGTTGCCAGATATGTTGCTGCAAGTGGAACCTGCGTTTATTTTCGTCATACAACAACGCGGAATCCAGCAACAATATACCCTTTTGTCCCGATACAATTTGAACAGCCGTTGAACGGTTCACCCTGTACACCACCAGCAATTGTTGCCTGTTGTGTTCAATGCTTTGACAGGACCAGATACCCGTGAACAACAACAATGAAAACAACGCTAACTGAAACCATATCTTTCGTTGAAACAATACATACGTTGTTGAAAATGCAATAACCGCATACAATACCAATGTTTGAAATATAGTGATATGAATACCGTTTACATACGCAAACGGTATTTGCTCAACCCATCCCACCAACATGTTGGTAAAATAAATTAAGCCATACAATACCTGTCCCAAGAGCCAGACTATCCAACCTAACTTACCAATCACCACCAACATCAAACCACCGTACAAAATCACCGTTGTGAGCGGTATGATGATAAGGTTTGAAAACAAAAAACAATTGGGAAACTGGTGAAAATACAACAGTCCGATGGGGAAGGTAACCAACTGTGCAGCGAGCGATACGGCTGTTATTTTCCAGATTTCATCAACGATAAATGAGTTGGGCGTATACAGGTTATACAGGAGTGGTTGAAAAAACACTATACCGATTACTGCGAGGTAACTCAACTGAAAGCCCACATTGGCCAGCATATTGGGTTCAAAACACAACAGTGTAAAAGCAGAAGCAGCCAGTGTATTGTATACATTTGAGCGGGTTTTTAAAAGATTGCCCACAATGATGAAAGAGAACATCACTGTTGCCCGCAAAATGGATGGCGATAATCCGCACAACAACGAATACAGCCACAGGGCAATCAGAATAATCAACTGCCGGGCAATTTCTCCCTGTTTCCACCTTGATAACCATCCTAAAAACACACCCAAAATGAGGTAAATAATTCCCACATGCATACCCGAAACAGCCAGCACATGCAAGGTTCCGGTATTGCTGTATGCGCGTACGGTGTCGGCATCAATATCATCATCATATCCATACAATAAAGCCTGAGCCACCGCTGTTTCGTTGGCCGAATTGATATTGCGCATCAACACTCTTTGCACATATCCCTGAACTTCGTATACCCAATTTTGCAGCGGGTTTGCATCCATCTTTGTGGTAATCAATAGCTGCTCCCTCTTGCCAATATAAGCCTGATGACAGATACCATGAAACCCTAAATACCGTTTGTAGTTAAACTCGGCAGGGTTTTGCGGACCAGTTACTTCATGAATCAACGAAACCGGAATCAACAACACTCTACCGTAAACAATTGTTGAATCCATTATTTGCTTCGACACATAGAGCATTATTTTCCCCGATGCCTTGCGGTATTCATTCAAGCCATTTGCCACACCCAATACTCTGCAAACCATCTTAACGGAGGAGGGTTTTACTAACGGCTGCTCATCAATGCGCATCACCCAATGTGTGGCAGATGTATCCTTTGCCGCATACGAATGAGCAATCCTTGCATCGTGCAACCGGTGCATCAAAACCCCTGTCCATACCATGCCAACAGAAATAAAACATCCGAACAACCACTGCAATGTGTAACGCCTGACAAAGAGATAACACATCAAACCGAACAACACACATATACCCAAACAACAGGATGCAACCACAATTGAAACAGGATAAAACACAGACAGGCTAATGCCTGTAACGAAAGGCAATAGCAGTTTAATAACCGGAACCTGGTGCCAGAATGAATGTTGCATAGGCTAAATGCGGGTGTAACCTACAAAACACGGAACATCCAAACCGTTTTTAATCGGATAATTGATTTGTTGCTGTCATGGGTAAATTTCTTATTTTCGTTGCACAACAAAACTTAACTACCCATGTATTCAACCATCCTCATTTTACACAACCTCATTCGCTGGGGTGTTTTGGTTTTCGGATTGTATGCCATTACCAAATCGGCACTCGGACTCATCAACAAACGTGAATTCACCAGACAGGCCAATATGGCCCACGCGATGTTTTTGGGATTCTGTCACCTGCAACTGGTATTGGGATTTGTTTTGTATATGATAAGCCCGAATGTAGACATGGCTTTGGCCAATGGTTTTGGTGCAGCGATGAAAGACAGCTACAGCCGTTTGCTTGTGATTGAGCATATCGGAATCAATGTAGTAGCGATTGCGCTGGTACAAATCG
The DNA here is from genome assembly GCA_964392775.1 of uncultured Bifidobacteriaceae bacterium. GTDB lineage: Bacteria > Bacteroidota > Bacteroidia > UKL13-3 > UKL13-3 > UKL13-3. The sequence goes on along the minus strand of CAYMRD010000030.1, from coordinate 18,276 downwards.
GGCGCACCCTTTCGAAGAAAACAGAAGATGCGGCAGTTAAATACCGCAAAACCCTTATTTTCTTCGGAATTGCGATGCTCTTAATTTTATCGCGCATCCCGTGGCAATATTCACCCCTGTTCAGATCCTAAATACATGTACACGAAGCTCACGAAGATTTAAGAAAAGAAAGGCCACGAAGGCCGGTTCTTGCGGCATTTTTTTTCGTGATCTTAAATCTTTCTTCCTCTTAGTGCCTTCGTGTACAAAAAAATGTATAACACCCAAGGCCCGCGAGGGCCTTTTTTATTAGCCTCCACAGTCATCACCGATTTTGCTTTCAGAATGTGGATGATACGCATAAAAAAAACGGATGTTTTTTTAGCAAATGAGGTGTTTTTTTTGAATTTTCGCCCTCTGTTAATTTTGCCATAACAAATCACTTCAACCATAAATGTCAACACTACGTTTTAAAGCCCTTGAGGCTGCCCAAAACCGCGAACCGGTAACTGTTTCGTTACCTTCGTCCAAAATTTCGGATTATTTTAACGCTAACGTGTTTAACGATCAGGCCATGAAATCCTTCCTTTCTAAAGAAGCTTATCAGGCCGTTTCAAACGCCATTCAGGAAGGTGTAAAAATAGACCGCATCATGGCCGACCAGATTGCTGCCGGCATGAAAAACTGGGCGATGAGCAAAGGTGTTTCACATTACACACACTGGTTTCAGCCACTTACAGGTGCCACTGCCGAAAAGCATGATGCCTTTTTTGAACCGACAGATGACGGACGCAGCATTGAAAAATTTGCCGGAAGCGCTCTGGTGCAACAAGAACCTGATGCTTCAAGTTTTCCGAACGGGGGGTTGAGAAATACATTTGAGGCCCGTGGTTATACAGCCTGGGATCCTTCATCTCCGGCTTTTATCATGGAAAGCCCGAATGGCAATACCCTTTGTATTCCTACCATTTTTGTAGCATACACCGGTGAAGCCCTTGATTATAAAGCTCCGTTATTAAAAGCTCTTCACGCAGTTGAACAAGCCGTGGTGGATATATGTGCTTCGTATTTCGATAAAAAAGTAAATAAGGCCATGGCTTCACTGGGCATTGAACAGGAATATTTCCTGATTGATGCCGCTTTGAGCAATGCCCGCCCTGATTTGGTATTAACCGGACGTACACTTTTGGGACATGCTCCCGAAAAGGGCCAGCAGTTGGAAGACCATTATTTTGGCTCTATTCCTACCCGCGTTCAATCGTTTATGGTTGATTTTGAAACCGAATGTTACAAGCTGGGTATTCCTTTAAAAACCCGTCACAACGAGGTTGCTCCTTCACAATATGAGTGCGCTCCGAACTTTGAAGAAGTGAATTTGGCGATTGACCACAACCAGTTGTTGATGGACGTAATGGAAAAAGTAGCGCAACGCCATGCATTCAAAGTATTGTTGCACGAAAAACCATTTGCCGGTGTTAATGGTAGCGGCAAGCACAATAACTGGAGCCTGATTACCAATACCGGAGTGAACTTGTTATCACCCGGCAAAACGCCTGAAACCAACCTGCAATTCTTAACCTTCTTTGTCAATACCATTAAAGCCGTATACGACCATGCCGATTTGATGCGCGCAAGTATTGCCAGCGCAGCTAACGATCACCGTCTGGGTGCTAATGAAGCTCCTCCGGCTATTATGAGTGTGTTTATCGGTTCGCAGTTGACACAAGTGCTGGAGGATCTGGTTTCAAGCAAAACCAAAGCAACCGAAAAAAGAAACTCGAAAACTTCGATTGATATCAAAAAAATCCCGGAGATTTTATTGGACAATACTGACCGTAACCGTACCTCTCCGTTTGCCTTTACCGGCAACAAGTTTGAGTTCCGCGCAGTAGGCTCATCGGCCAACTGTGCCAACGCAATGATTGTGTTAAATGCCATCATGGCTGATCAGCTGAACAAGTTTAAGACTGAAGTAGAAGCACAGATCAAAAAAGGAAAGAAAAAGGAAGAGGCGATACTTGATATCCTCAAAGGTTACTACAAAACCTCCAGATCCATTTTGTTTGAAGGAAACGGATACGGTAACGAGTGGGTAAAAGAAGCCGCTAAACGTGGCTTGTCAAACATCAAAACCACACCTGAGGCATTGAATGCATACATCACTAAAGATTCGAAAAATTTGTTCGAGCGTAATGACATTTTCAATGCCCGCGAATTAGATGCCCGTTACGAAATCATGCAGGAAAGTTATGTGAAGAAAATTGACATCGAAGCGAAGGTATTAGCCCAGTTGGCCATTTCGCATGTGATTCCTTCGGCTTTGAGTTACCAGCAAAAGTTAAGCGAAAATGTAGCGGCCCTCAAATCAATCGGCATCACCAAAGCAGGTTATGAGGCTCAGTTCAAATTCATCGAGGAAATCTCTAAATATGTGAAGCATATCCGTGAAAGTGTAGAGAAGATGATTGCCGAAATGGATAAAGCCCATCATATTGCTGATACCCATAAACGTGCGTCAGCCTTCTGCCACAAGGTAAAACCTTTATTTGACCAGATTCGCAAGAGCAGCGATGCATTAGAGTTTATTATTGAGGACGATTTGTGGAAACTGCCGAAATACAGGGAACTTTTGTTCGTTAAATAATTTACTTATACTTGTTTTTATTGTTTTAACGGATTAACCCCCACAAAATGAACAAACAGACACAATTAGCATTTTTTGCTTCTGTCTTTATATTATCAGCATTTTTTTATGCCTGTGGCCCTTCAAAAGGCTCTATGGCTGCTGCACGAGAGGCTTTTAAGAAAAAAGAATACTTCACTGCCGGTGAAAATTACAAGGCCGTATACAGCAAAACAAAAAATAAAGACGAAAAGAACGAAGCCTGTTACCAGACTGCCGAATGTTACCGTTTAGCCAACGACATGAAAAATGCCGAGAACTGGTATCGTAAATCGGTAAAAAGTGATCCCTTAAATGACGAAGCGGTATTCCGTCTTGCTCAATGCCTGAAATCCAACTCTAAATATTCGGAAGCCATTGTAGAATTAAACAACTACAAAAAGAAAATGCCTTCGGATAAGAACGTGGATGCACAAATCCAGGGTTGCGAACTGGCATTGAAATGGAAAAACGAAAAAACACGTTACGTAGTTGAAAACGTTAAAGCGCTCAATACCAAATGGAGCGATTTCTCTCCTCAGTTCCACAAAAAGAATGAGCTGTTCTTTACCTCCGACCGCGACAAAGGATCGAGTACCAAAATGTATGGTTGGACAGGTAATAATTATACCGACATCTACCGGGTAACTTTTAAGGTTGACAAAAAAAATCCTAACAGTATTAAGTACGAGGTTCCAAGTCTGGTTGATAAAAATGTGGTGAACACTCCTTATAATGACGGGGCTGTTGCCTTTGATTCGAGAGGTGGTGTTATGTATTATACCCAGTGTAACGGCAAGGATGGAAAAGGTAAAAACTGTCGTATTTATACTGCAACAGCTTCCGGTACGGTTTGGTCAGATCCCGAGCCATTGCCATTCAGTACCGATTCCTTTACTTGTGGCCATCCGGCTCTTACCAAAGACGGAATGATTCTGTATTTCTCTTCGGATATGCCCGGAGGATTTGGCGGTAAAGATTTGTGGTACGTAACGTATACCAAACGTAGCAAAACCTGGGGAGACCCGATTAACCTTGGCCCAACCATCAATACCGAAGGCGATGAAATGTATCCGTTTGTAGCCGAGGATGGCACATTGTATTTCTCTTCTAACGGACATGTTGGGTTAGGTGGTGTAGATATTTACTATACAAAAGGAGAAAATGCCGACTGGTCGGAGCCTGTTAACATGAAAAGTCCGATTAACTCAGGAGGAGATGATTTTGCAATGACACTTGCCAAGAACAAAGAAAGCGGTTACTTCAGTTCCAACCGTGAAGGCGGACGCGGGCAGGATGATATCTATCGTTTTTACATGACTCCTCTCGTATTCACACTAAGTGGTGTGGTACGTGATTCGGTAACCAAAGAACTCTTACCTCATGCAGTCATCACACTCACCAGCAGCAGTGATACCGGAAAAATCACCATTCGTACCGATGCTGCCGGCAGTTATAAGGTTACACTCAAGACCAACACCGATTACGAATTATTTGCCGCTAAAGAGGATTACTACGATAGCAAACCGGAGGCTCAAACCACCTATGGATTTGAAGTGTCTGCTGACCTGATTCAAAACTTCTCTCTTCAACCATTCGACTTTACAACTGTATTTACCCTCGAAGGTATTTATTACGATTTGGATAAAGCCAATATCAGGAAAGATGCAGCTTTGATTTTGGATACCATGGTAACCTTGTTAAACAAATACCCGCGTATTCGAATTGAATTGGGGTCACATACGGATTGCCGTGCCGACTCTGCTTATAACCATGAACTGTCGCAAAGACGTGCAGATTCGGCTGTTGCCTATATTAGCAGCAAGGGAATCGACAAAGAGCGAATGACTGCCAAAGGTTATGGTGAAACAGCACTGGTTAACGATTGTGCGTGTGAAGGCACTGTTGTAAAACGTGCATGTACAGAAGAAGAACATCAATTAAACAGAAGAACAACATTCCGTTTGCTGGACAATAAATACATCCCTAAAAATAAAGAGGAGATGAAGCAAAATGTCGACAAAAAAACGGTACCGGCTAAGGGAGCTGCCAGACCCGGCACTCAGCCTCAGCGGAGGTAATGTTCTGATATCTTATTCAAAAGCGGCCTGAAGTACGATACTTCTGGCCGCTTTTTTTTATGCTCATTTGAATCAGTGATTCAAATGGATCGGGCAGTTTTATTGTCAAGTAATTCCTCTCTTTCATTCTCAACCCTAGCCCTTTAGGGCTAGGCAATAAACAAAAACGGCCACCCGAAGGCAGCCGTTTCACTATTAAATATCTGTTCTGATTATGCTTTCGCAGTCATCACTTCAAGCATTTTAGATCCAATTTCAGCCGGTGATTCAACAACGTGAACACCACAAGCACTCATGATCGCCATCTTGGCAGCGGCAGTATCATCATGCCCGCCAACAATCGCACCGGCATGACCCATTCTGCGGCCCGGAGGTGCTGTTTGTCCTGCGATAAACCCTACAACCGGCTTTTTGTTTCCTGTTTCTTTAATCCAACGGGCAGCATCAGCTTCGTAACTTCCACCAATCTCACCAATCATTACAATTGCATCCGTTTCAGGGTCATTCATCAACATCTCAACAGCATATTTGGTTGGTGTTCCAATAATTGGATCTCCACCAATACCAATTGCAGTTGAAATTCCCATTCCTGCTTTCACAATCTGGTCGGCTGCTTCGTAAGTCAATGTTCCCGATTTTGATACGATACCGATACGTCCTTGCTTAAACACAAAACCCGGCATGATACCAACCTTCGCTTCTCCCGGAGTGATAACACCCGGACAGTTAGGGCCGATTAAGGTAACGTCTTTGCCTTTGATGTATTCTTTGGCATCAATCATATCTTTTACCGGAATGCCTTCGGTAATACATACGATTACTTTAATTCCGGCTTCCGCAGCTTCCATAATGGCATCAGCAGCAAACGGAGGTGGAACAAAAATAATAGAGGTATTGGCTCCTGCTTTTTCAACCGCTTCTTTAACGGTATTAAAAACCGGTCGGTCCAAGTGCTTTTGTCCTCCTTTACCTGGAGTTACACCGCCAACCACATTGGTTCCGTATTCAATCATTTGTTGTGCGTGGAAGGTTCCTTCGCTTCCGGTAAAACCCTGCACAATTACTTTAGAGTTTTTGTCAACTAATACTGCCATGAATTATTTCTGTTTTTATGCTAAAGAGCGGGGCAAATATGCGCTTTTTTGCCGAAAATACCATCTGGTTTTATTGAGCTGATTATCAATCGTATTTGCTTTTGCGAAGCAAAAAGAATACAATGTAAATGAAGGATACGAAAATAGTCAGCACCAATCCGATGATAAAAATATCCTGTGTTACTGCATTTTCTTTCTCCTGGGCACGTACCTGCATGATTTCTTCCTCCTTTGTGGCCAAAATCCGTTGTTTTTCAATCCGCTCATTCAAATATTGCTCTTCAAGTTCGTTTACCTTGCTACCGGATTCTTCATTATAAATGGAGTCGCTGTATTGTTTGTATAATTTATGATACTCAAAGGCCTCTTTAAACCGGTTCCTTTTTTCTTCAATTTGATAAAGCAGTTTATAGGCCTGCATGACCTCCGTTTTCATGTCGTAAGCGAGCGCTTGCGAAAGTGCTTTCTGCACATAAACGGCCGAAGCATGATACATCGATAAATTAAAATAGGTTTCGGCAATTTTTGTATGCGTAATGACTATGTTGGGGATATTACCCAAGCGTTCATCAATGGATAGGGACTGATGATAATAATTTAACGCATCCCGGTTGTTACCACTCTCGCTATACACAATTGCAATATTGTGAAGCCCTGCGGCAACACTTTTAAGATCACCAAGCGAACGGCTCGCTTCCATTGATTTCCGGTAATAAGCAATTGCTGTGTCCTGCACTCCCTGCATCTGGTGTATATTTCCGATATTATTCCAGCATACGGCTATTCCAGACTCATCACCCAGAGATTTAAAAATCTTGACCGCTTCTTCTAAATATTGCTTCGATTTATCATACTCTTTATGCACGGTAAGAACAGAACTCATATTGACAAGCGCTCTCCCAATCCCTTTGGCATCACCTATTTCTATGGATATTTTATGGGACTGAATAAAGTAGAACTGCGCCAGACTATAATTTCCCATCAAGAAATGCACATTGGCTATTCCGTTATAAGCTGATGCATATCCCAGCCTGTACTTACTTTTCAGAAACTGAACCAAAGCCCAGCGACAAGCTTCAATAGCCTGCTTGTAATTTGCTCCTGTACGGAATACTATCGCTTTATTAATATAAGCATTTCCGGTACCTACGTAATATTTAGCAGCGATTCCATCCGTAATGGCAATCGTTGAAAAGCTGTCGGTAAGATACGTATCAGAGTTGCGGTATTCCCAAGCAAGCTGATTGTACAAATTGATGCGTGTAGTGTCTGTTTTCTCAATATCCAGACGCTTCATAAGGCTATCAATCTTTTGCATATTCTGCGCATTAAGCACAGTAGCCAAAAGCAGAAAAAAGATGAGTATAATTTGGTTCATGAATACCACCAATATACACAATTTATGTTATGGTTTGAACAAACTGTAATTCATATAACCGTTTATAGAATCCGTCTATGGATAACAACTGATAATGATTACCTCTTTCCACAATCGTTCCTTTATCAAGCACAATAATCTCATCGGCATGTTGAATGGTTGACAAACGATGGGCAATGACAATAGATGTCCGGCCTTCCATCATGGTTTGAATAGCTCTTTGAATCACTTCTTCCGTTTCATGATCAACCGAAGAAGTGGCTTCATCCAGAATCAATACCTTTGGATTGTGAACCATGGCCCGAACAAAAGAGATTAACTGCCGTTGCCCTACCGATAAGGTTGCGCCACGTTCATATACCTGCTGGAAATATCCATCCGGCAATTGTTCAATAAAAGGATGCGCTCCCAGTAGTTTAGCTGTTTGAATGACCTGTTCAAGTGTAATCTGTTTATCAAACAAACGGATATTATCGAACACCGTACCGCTAAACAAAAACACATCCTGCAATACCACCGATACCTGTTTGCGCACCGAATAAATATCAACCTCCCGCAAGTCCATTCCATCAATCAGAATATGTCCTTTTTCAATCTCATAAAACCGGCTCAGCAAATTGATGACAGAAGATTTTCCCGCACCGGTAGCCCCGACAAGCGCAATGGTTTTACCCGGCATCACTTCTATATTAATACCTTTTAACACAGGTTCTCCGGGAGTATATGAAAACCATACATCCTTAAACTCAATATGACCTTCGATGGCAGCCAGATTCTTACTTCCATTGGGTTCCGGATGGTCCGTATCATCAATCAACTTAAAAATACGCTCGCCCGAAACCATTCCCATTTGTAAGGTATTGAAGCGGTCGGCCAGCTGACGTATAGGGCGAAAGAACAAGTTGATGTACATCATAAACGCAATCAAAGTTCCAACCGATGCCGTTTCATGAATCACCTCTCTTGCACCATACCATACAATCAATGCCGTTGATACAGCCGCCACAATCTCTACCACCGGAAAAAACACCGAATAGTACATTACCGAACGGATATTGGCATCGCGGTGCGAAGCATTGATTTCCTTAAAATGTTTAAATTCCTTTTCTTCACTGTTGAAGAGCTGCACAATTTGCATCCCCTGTATATGTTCCTGCACAAAGGTGTTCAGCCGCGCTACTTCATTTCGTACTTCCTCAAATGACTTGCGTACCGCTTCTTTAAACAGGTAACCGGCATACAATAAAACAGGTAATACCGACAAGCTGATGAAGCTGAGTTTCCAGTCGGTGATAAACATGAGTATGAGGATAAAAAAAATCTGCAACAAATCACCTGTGATATTGATAAGGCCTTCGCTGAATACATCAGCAATGGTTTCGATATCCGAGATGGTACGGGTAACCAAAGTTCCAACCGGTGTGCGGTCGTAGAACCTCAGGCGCAAACCTGTGAGGTATTCATACACCCTGTTGCGCAAATCGCGAATCACACTTTGTCCTAAAAAATTGGTAAGGATAGTACACCATACCTGAAACAACGATTGGATGAGCAGCAATACAAAAATCAGAATGCTCATCTGCACCAATCCTTCCATATTGTTTGTTACAATGTATGTATCGAGCGTGTATTGGATAAGGTAAGGGCGAAAAGGCGCCATAAACGACATGAGCAGCGTAAGCACAATGGCTATCCAAACCTTAGTGCGGTAGGGTTTGGCCAACGCATACATACGTTTAAGCAAACTAAACTTAAATGATTTTTCGGTGGTGTTTGATGCTGCCATGGGCGCAACAAATGTAATTTATTTTTGGAGCTGAGGATATTCAATCTTCGTTAAGAACAATCCATGTGCAGGTACAGATTGCCCGGCCTCGCAGCGGTTCTTGCTATCCAAAATATTCTGCACATCCTGTAATGTGAGTTTTCCTTTACCAACTTCCACCAGAGTTCCAACAATTGCGCGAACCATATTGCGCAAAAAACGGTTGGCCGTAATGGTAAACACCAGTCTATCGTGTTGGCAGGTCCATTCGGCATGGGTAATTTCACAGATGAAATTATTAACCTGCGTATGCACTTTGCTGAAACACTCAAAATCTTTTTTCCCCAGCAAGAGTTTTGCAGCAGCATTCATCTGCTCAATATCCAGTTTTCCGTAACGGTACCAGGCTTCTTCTACTAAAAATGGATTGGGCAGTTGCGTAATCCAGTATTCGTAGGTTCGACTGGTAGCATCAAAACGGGCATTAAAGGTTTCGGGCGCTTCAAACACTTCGTACACCGCAATATCATCGGGCAATATATGGTTGAGTTTGTACACCAAATGCGCGCCATCTTGAGGTTTGGTCGCATCAAAATGAACATAAAAATCTTTGGCATGTACACCGGTATCGGTCCGTCCGCAACCTAAGGTTTCAATATTTTCACCAATTAACAACGACAGTTTTTCATCCAGCACACTTTGCACACTTAAGGCGTTGTGTTGCTTTTGCCAGCCGTGGTAACGGGTACCTTTATATGCAAGCCGAATAACGTAACGCATGTGCAACTATTTGGAGCGGAGTTTTTTCAATACCGCTTGGGTTGGAGTTATTTTGCCCGTTCTTCCCATATTCATAGCAGTTCCCAATACTAAATCTTCCATTTCATCATCCGACAGAACCTTCATCAAATCGCCTAATTGTTGGGCAAGCAACTCGTATAGATTCCTATTTTGAACCGACTTAGTAGTAATAACGATAGTGCTCATGGTAGAAAATATTACCCCTAATATACTTACATTTTTTCATAAACCACTGCTACTCCTTGCCCTACACCAATACACATCGTAGCTACACCGTAACGTACATTGCGTTTCTTCATTTCGTGCAATAAGGTAGTTGATATGCGGGCTCCACTTCCGCCCAATGGATGTCCCAAAGCAATGGCTCCACCATTTACATTCACAATAGATGGATCGATACCCAGATCGCGCATACAGGCCAAACTTTGAGAAGCAAAAGCCTCATTGAGTTCAAACAAACCAATATCGCTCATTTTTAAGCCGGCACGTTCTACTGCTTTTTGCGTAGCCGGCACCGGACCAATACCCATAATGGCAGGGTCAACACCGGCAACACCACGTGCCACCACACGTGCCATCGGTTTAAGGTTGTATTTTTTTACAGTGTCTTCTCCGGCCAGCAACAAAGCTGCTGAGCCATCGTTCACTCCGCTTGAATTACCTGCAGTTACCGTTCCATCTTTTTTGAAAGCCGGTTTCAGTTTCGCCAAATCATCAATGGTACCCAAACGAGGATGTTCATCTTTGGCAAACAAAATTGGGTCTCCTTTTTTCTGAGGCACCGGAACGGCTATCATCTCTTCGGCAAAACGGTTGGCCGCATGGGCTGCCGCGTATTTTTGTTGAGAGCCAAACGCAAAGGCATCCTGCTCTTCTCTGCTGATTTTCCAACGCTCGGCAACGTTTTCGGCTGTTTCGCCCATCGCATACGGATGGTACATAGCAGCCAGCTTTTTATTGGTGAAACGCCATCCAATGGTGGTATCGTAAATTTCAGGAGTACGGCCAAAAGCGGTTTCGGCTTTCGCCATCACAAACGGAGCACGGGTCATGCTTTCCACCCCACCTGCAATATATAAATCACCATCACCGGCCATAATGCTACGGCTGGCATCCACAATAGCTTGTAAACCTGAGGCACATAAACGGTTAACGGTGTTTCCACCCACTGTAACAGGCAATCCGGCCATCAGGGCCGCCATACGGGCCACATTACGGTTGTCTTCTCCGGCCTGATTGGCCGCCCCAAAAATCACATCTTCAATCGCATTCGCATCCACCCCGGGATTCCGCTCCATCAATGCTTTGATAATATGTGCCGCCAGATCATCCGGACGCACACTGCTCAGCGCTCCTGCATATTTTCCAACCGGTGTACGCACCGCATCAATTACATATACTGCTTTCATATTGTTTAGTCGATAGTTAATAGTCCATAGTCCACAGCCAATTGTCAATAGAACACATTACTGTGGACTATCGTCTAATCACTATGGACTTCTTGCCGCAAATGTATCATTTTTCGCTTAATTGGAATTTTAAGGTAAATTCGCAGCCTAATTTGTTTCTGACACATGATTCAACGTATTCAAACTGTTTATTTTATTGCCATTATCATCATCTGCGCTATGGCATGCGGAGGTTCTTTAATTAATGTTCACCAAATGCAGGAAGGTTTGGTTAAAGATTATATCCTCAACCTTGTATACCTCCGCTATTACGAAAACGGAGTGCTGACCACATCATCCATTCAGTATGAACTGATCGCCCTGACTTCACTGGTAATAGGCTGGACCCTCAATATCATTCTTGGATACAAAAACCGCAAACGCCAGATGGCACATGCCAAGCTTAACTTTGTGTTTATTGCCGTACTGGTAGTAGGCTTATTTGCCAAAGCATTTACCGCTATTCCCGAATTTGCTTTTGCTACGCTTTCCATGCAATCAACATTTGGGCTGGCTTTATTATTTTTTATGCTTTACCTCAACCTGCGCGGGTTATTGTTGATCCGCAAGGATGAAGAGCTGGTGAAGAGTGCAGATCGATTACGATAAAATTCGAAAGAATAAATTCGAAATTCGAAAGAAAGAGATTATCGCTTTTCGGGTTTCTGATACTCAATATTCATTCTTAAACCCTTTCGAATTTCTGATTTAGAATTTCGAATTTACAAATAGAGATGTTAGAAAATACTTCACGTACCGAACTCAACACATTAGGCGAATTTGGCCTGATTAAATTGTTGACCGAGAATATTCAGTTGCACCATCCATCCACTGTAAAAGGTGTGGGCGATGATGCGGCCATTATCAAACCCGGGAAAAACCATACGGTTATCACCACCGATTTGTTGCTCGAAGGAGTGCATTTTGATTTGTCGTTTTTTCCGCTCAAACATTTGGGTTATAAATCAATTGTGGTGAACCTGAGTGATGTGTATGCCATGAATGCCACGCCTAAACAGGTGACGGTTTCTCTGGGTATTTCAAGCAAGTTTTCGCTGGAAGCCATTGAAGAATTGTATGCCGGAATGTTACTGGCCTGCCAGAAATATGAAGTGGATTTGGTGGGTGGTGATACCTCGTCCTCTAAACAAGGGTTGGTGATCAGCGTTACCGCCATTGGTGAAGCCAATATTGAAGATATTGTATACCGCAACGGAGCCAAAGAGTTTGACCTGTTGTGTGTATCGGGCGATTTGGGCGGAGCGTATACCGGATTCCAGTTGCTGGAGCGCGAAAAATGCATCTTCATGGAAAACCCCGAAATCCAACCTGATATTGACGGGTACGATTATATTTTGGAACGTCAGTTGAAACCCGAAGCACGTAAAGATATTATTGAATTGTTGCGTGGTTTGAACATCAAACCTACTTCAATGATTGATGTGAGTGATGGGTTGGCTTCCGAAATTTTTCACCTGGCAACCGAATCCAATGTGGGTGTGAACCTGTTTGAGGAAAAAATTCCGATTGACCCGATGACATATAATACGGCACGTGAGATGGAACTCGACCCGACCCTGACCGCCCTTAGCGGTGGTGAGGATTATGAGTTGCTGTTTACCATTACTCAGGCTGATTACGATAAAATTAAAAACAACCCGGATATCACTGTTATCGGACATATTACCGATGCCAAAGAAGGGGTGAGAATGGTTTCGAAAAGCGGGAATGTACATCCGTTGAAAGCGCAGGGGTGGAAAGCATTTTAGCAGTTTGTTGTTTTGGCGTTATATTGTTAAATTCGAGCTATGGAAACTACCATTAAACAACCTCCTTTCAACGACTTACAACTAAGCATCATAAACTTAGTTGCCAAAGGAATTGAAGACAAGGACTTGCTGGAAATCAAAAAAATGATTACCCAATACCTTGGGAAGAAAGCAACAGAAGAAGCCGATAAGGTTTGGGAAGAAAAAGGATGGAATGATGCCAGGATTGATGAGCTCTTAAATGATCCCAATCAATAGTGCGTTTCGTTATTGATACAAATGTATTGCTGGTATCTGTGTCTTCAAAATCGAGATTGCATTGGATTTGGGAATACATTCTGACGGAACATATTGAACTTGTTATATCCAATGATATTTTAACTGAATATGAAGAGGTTTTCACAAAGCATAATGGAAAGGTATTTTCTCAATATTTACTTGAAACGATTGAAAGCCTGAATTCGAAAATTGAAACGGAGGTCTATTTTAATTGGAACCTTATTTCAGCCGATGTTGACGACAATAAATTTGTAGATGCGGCTATTGCAGGCAAGGCCGACTATATCGTAACCCACGACAAACATTTTGATATTCTAAAATCCATTGACTTTCCAAAAGTAAATGTGATTGATACTGTAGAGTTAAAAAGCTTCTTACATAAATAAACACTAAACTTTTCAGCAAACATGCCACGACTATTAGCCATTGATTACGGAACCAAACGGGTAGGACTAGCAGTAACCGACCCGCTAAAGTTGATTGCCAATACGTTGACAACAGTTCATGCAAAAGATGTAATTGCGTATCTCAAAACGTATACAAGCACCGAAGCCGTTGAATGTTTTGTGGTGGGCAAGCCCATGCGTTTGGATGGAACCGATTCTCAGTCGGCCGTACATGTTGAAAAATTCGTACATTTGCTGAGCCAGAATTTCCCGCATATTCCGATTGCACGGGTGGATGAACGTTTTACCTCCGCCATTGCAACCCGAAGTTTGCTGGAGATGGGATTGAAGAAAAAAGACCGGGCCAATAAATCCAATGTGGATCAGGTAAGCGCGGTGCTGATTTTACAAACCTATATGCAGATGGAGGGTAACTAAGTTGACTGAGTAATTGAGTTGGATAGGTAATTAGGTTGGTTAAGGAAGAAGTTTAGTTGACAATATTCAGATAGTCATATAAAAAACAATAGCAGTCGAAGGCCGAATGTACATTTTCGGATTTCGGATTTATAATTTCGAATTTAATAAAAGATGTTTTTACCAATAGTAGCCTACGGAGATCCCGTACTGAGAAAAAAAGGAGCGAATCTTACACCTGACTATCCGGGTTTATCCGAATTGATTGCCAATATGTGGGATACCATGTACGAATCGAACGGAGTGGGATTGGCCGCACCTCAGATTGGCAAATCGCTTAACTTGTTTGTGGTGGATGCCACACCGATGGAAGACCCGAACTATGGAGAATTCAAAAAAGTATTCATCAATGCCGAGATCATCGAAGAGTTTGGTACCAAATGGGAATACGAAGAAGGCTGTTTATCCATTCCTCATATCCGTGAAAACGTTAAACGTTATTCAGATATCGCCATCCGCTACTGGGACGAAAACTTTGTAGAACACGAAGAAGAGTTTAGTGGAATGCCGGCCCGCGTCATTCAGCACGAATACGACCACGTAAAAGGCCTGTTATTTGTAGACCATATTTCGGAGCTCAAAAAACGTTTGATTAAAAACAAACTCCTCAATATTTCAAAAGGAGGTGTTGATGTGGATTACCGCATGCGTTTTCCTGCCATCCGTTAAGGAGGTTTTTCCGTTTTTTTTCGTAATTATGTACTTCTTATGGTTCAGGCATTCCTTTTCCATAAGGGATTCGTTTGTGTAATAAATGCGTGAACGCTTGTTAAACATCCAAACTATGTCACAACCATTTCCTTCGCTGCATCACTTTTTAAGAAATGCAGCCAACCATATTAAAACGCCCGAAAGCACCTTTTTGCTTGAGAAAATAAACAACGAATACAAAACCATCACGTATGCGGAGGTTTTAAGTCAGGTGAATGCCATCTCGGCCTTTTTGTTGAGCAAAGGCTTAAAAAAAGGCGACCGTGCCGCTTTCATCATCGAAAACTGTCCGGAGTATATTGCCTTTGACCAGGCGCTGATGCAGCTCGGAATTGTGAATGTTTCAATCTACCCAACCCTGAGCGAAAGCGAAGTGGAGTATATCATCAACGATTCGCAATCCTCCGTCATTTTGGTGGGGACTCCTTTCCTCCTCAAAAAAATCAATAAAATAAAAGCCAATTGTCCATCGCTTAAATGGATAGTTACTGCCTTTGATGATAAAAAAGATGCCGAAGCACTTACCTACTCTCAAATGGTAAACGAAGGCGGAGCCCATTATCCTGAAGTAAAAAATCAGATTGAAGAAATCTTCCAAAGTGTTCAGCCGTCCGACCTTTCATGCTTGTTATACACTTCGGGAACCACAGGCAAACCCAAAGGGGCCATGCTCACCCATAATAATTTTATGAGTAATGTGATTATGGCCGTTTCACAAATTCCTGTTGTAGATAAAACCTACCGGTTTCTGTCGTTTTTACCTTTATGCCACGTGTATGAACGCACGTGTACGTATTACCTGAGTACGTATGTAGGCTGTGAGATTGCCTTTGCACAAAGCCTTGAAGCCCTTTCGGGCAATATTATCGAGACGCAGCCAACAGCCATCTGTACCGTTCCGCGTTTGCTGGAGCGTATTGAAGAACGTGTTCGCAAAAACGCAAGCTCACAGGGTGGCTTCAAATACAAAATATTTAGCTGGGCATTGAAAAATGGGGAGAAAGCCCGGATCAACCGTGAAAATGGAGTAAGCAATGGACTCTTTTTATCACTGCAACTGATACTTGCAGAGAAATTGGTCTACACCAAAATTAAAGAACGCCTGGGAGGCCGCATGGCCATTATGGTTTCGGGTGGTGGTGCTTTGCCCCAACATGTAGCCGAATTTTTTGGCAACTTAGGCATTACTGTTTTAGAAGGATATGGGCTGACCGAAACTTCACCTTTTGTATCGGTGAATGAAATGCACCGTCAGATTCCCGGAACTGTTGGCCGTATCTGCCCCGGTTGTTATGTGGCCATTCAAAATCCCGATACCAAAGAAATTTATACTACGCAAACATTCGAGGATTTTAATGCCGGCTTTGAATCTCCCGAAGGTGAAATTTTAGTGAAAGGACCTAACGTGATGATGGGCTATTACAACCTGCCCGAACAAACAGCCGAAGCCATTGATGCCGATGGATGGCTGCATACCGGTGATGTTGGGAAATTCCACCGCGGGTATCTGAAAATTACCGACCGCATCAAAAACATCATTGTGAACTCATTTGGAAAAAACGTATACCCAACACCGATTGAAAATACATACCTCAAATCATCGCGCATTGAGCAGATCTTTTTGATTGGTGATAAGCAGGAATACCTTACGGCTATTGTGGTTCCTTCGCAAGAAGAACTCAAGGAAGTTTTTAACGTTGATAACACCTTTTTAGAAAATGCCGATCCGTTTATTTCGGATGCCAATATCCGCGAATGGATTGAAGCTGATTTGCGTATACATGAAAAAGAACTGGGTAAATTTGAACGGGTACGTGAGTTCGCTTTAAAACGCACTCCGTTCAGTTTGGAAGCCGGAGAAATTACACCTACCCAAAAAATCAAGCGCAAGGTAGTGGAGCAAAAATATGCGGAGGCTATTCGCAGGATGTATGTAAACATTGTTGACTAAGCAACCATGAAACGGCTTTGCTGTTTGATATTGATCAGTTATAGCTTTATTGCCAATGCTCAACTTGCCCGCAAAGAGTTTGTGCTTTCCTCTAAGGGTTTATTGGACATACAGGCAGGAGTATCAGTTCCGGTATTCGACTACGGGCTCAGCAAACCAACCTTACCTGCAGGGTATGCGCAAACCGGATATACTTTTAAAACCGGGGTGAGTTATGAGTTGTTTCCTTTTTTAGGACTGGCTTTTCAATACCAGTACAATAACAATCCGTTTAATGCAGCACAATATCAACCCGATATTCAGGCACTCAATCCTGATATTACCATCAACAACATGCATTTTAACCCGTGGGAATTGCGCAGCACAATGTTGGGATTGTATTATCCTTTTAAAAGTTACCGGACCAGCATTGATATTCGGTTTTTAGCAGGTTTGTGTTCGGGCATCTATCCCGAAAATGAAACGAATATCACGGCCCTTCAAGCCCCCAACCGTTCCTTTAATTTTAAAGAATCTGAAACAAGTGCCAGTGCATTCGGGTTTCAAACCGGCATCAAGATGCGGTACCAATTGTATAAAAACCTGATGGTATGTTTAGGAGCCGATTATACCCAAACAAAAATTGAATTTACGGATATCAGAGGCATTGAGACCATTCGAAACATTTCATATTCTGTTGCGCCCTATACGCAAAAATTTCAGATCATTCATCTTACCGCGGGAATTGGGATTAAGTTTGAGTAAGATTCTCGCAGCATTTGTGTGAATGGAATTGCAACTGTTATTACTTCTTATAATATTAGCACAGTTCTAGTCTATACATATTATTAACGGACTATCTATCAGGATATTGACAACTTCCCTCCCCGCACTCCAACCCTAAAGGGAATTCCGCGCACAGTGCTAATTGATAACCGACAGGCGTGCGGCAGGCCCCCTCTCAGGGGGCAGGGGGTGAGCGATGGGAAAGTTGTTACCTCCGCGCGCCCAACCCTAAAGGGAATTCCGCCCACAGTGCTAATTGATAACCGACAATCGTGCGGCAGGCCCCCCTCTCAGGGGGCAGGGGGTGAGCGATGGGAACGTTGTTACCCCCGCGCGCCCCAATCCTAAAGGGTGTTCCGCCCACAGTGCTAATTGATAACCGACAATCGTGCGGCAGGCCCCCCTCTCA
>CAYMRD010000030.1:0-221 GCA_964392775.1 uncultured Bifidobacteriaceae bacterium | reverse complement strand
GGGGGCAGGGGGTGCGATGGGAAAGTTGTTACCTCCCCGCACTCCAACCCTAAAGAGAATTCCGCCCACAGTGCTAATTGATAATTGACATGCGTGCGGCAGCCCCCCCTCTCAGGGGGCAGGGGGTGCGATGGGAAAGTTGTTCCCCCCCGCGCCCAATCCTAAAGGGAATTCCGCCCACAGTGCTAATTGATAACCGACAATCGTGCGGCTGTCCCCCC
>CAYMRD010000029.1:0-29610 GCA_964392775.1 uncultured Bifidobacteriaceae bacterium | reverse complement strand
AAGAGTTGGTCAGTCGGACCTTATTGCTAATCTGCATGCCGATAATTGCCATGATTTCATTGTTTGATTCCAGTACCAGAATTTTTTCTTTTTCACTCCGGCTTATTTTACGATCAATCAAAAAGTCACTTACTTTTTTTTTGCTTTTCATTCCCAATGGTTGAAACTTATCACCGGCAATCCAATTTCTGACAATAACCGAACTGTTTAACAAGTCAGCATCAAGGTATAATATATCCTTTTCGAAAGCATGGATTTGTGCTGCCGTTTTTTTTTCAAAATAAATTTTCTGAGAATGGTATTCGATAGAATCGGGCAATGAGTTTAGGTATAACTCGTACTTCAATGAAGCATCGGTTTTTGAGTGCTCTTGAAGGATAAGTTCCTTTCTGTTTTTGATGATGCGGTGCGAATGCGAGATGAAAACAGCTCCCGACTGATTAGCGCTGAGAATATCCTCCGTGTGACTTTTGTTGAATCCGTACGTCTTGAGTAGTTCATATAGCCAAAATACGGTGTGTTTCTGAGCTAAAATGGGTTCCAGTTTGATTAAGTGGGAGTTATCGCCCTGAACCTGAATGCACTCGTTTTGTAAGGCAGTTATGCGCTCTTTTAATAAATCATTCAGAACAGCACTTTGTTGGCCAAATGCATTGATATGCTCAATTGCATTGTGATTGATTTCGGAAAGCAGAGGGAAGATTTTATGCCTGATTTTATTCCGGGCGTACTTGGTACTTGCGTTGGAAGAGTCGTTCCGAAATGGAATATTCTCCTGCTCGGCAAACTGCATTATGCTTGATTTTTGATATTGAAGTAAAGGACGGAAAAGCCTGGTGGTTAATTCAGGAATCCCGGATGCCCCGGTAATTCCGGTTCCCCTAACCAGATTAAATAATATTGTTTCAGCGTTGTCGTTTGCGTGGTGGGCGGTTGCAATGATATTGTAGTCAAATTCTTCCAGCAAAGAATGAAACCAATTGTAACGCAATGTGCGTGCTGTTTCCTGAATTCCTGTTTTTTGTTCCTGGGAAATATTGAGCGTGTCAAATGAAACAGAATGGAATTGAATCTGATGCTGCGCACAATACTTTTTTACAAGCTGTTCATCCAAATCACTTTCACCTGCTCTAAGTTTAAAGTTACAGTGAGCAACGCCAATGTTCAGATCTAATCTTCTTAAAAGATCCAGCATAACCATCGAATCTGCACCTCCGCTCACAGCGCAAAGAATCCTTTTGAGTTTTAGTGACCCAAACCGGTTGTTAAAATCAATATTAAACGATTCAAAGCCGTTCATGCTTCAAAAGTATCTTATTATCTTTAGTTTTGGAGCCAAACTACATAAGATGGCTGTAAGAACGGTATTATTGATTGCTGTGTTGATGATTTATAAGGTTGTGTTTGCACAAATCCCTGCAAAAGTTGAGGTATTGGGTGCGCGGACATTTGTATTTGACCAGAAACATTCCGGGAGAGTCAAAAAGTTAATTGGAGATGTACGGTTAAAGCAGGATCAAACCTTGTTGTTTTGTGATAGTGCCTATTTGTTTGAAGAGAGTAATTTCGTTGAGGCATACGGACATGTTCATATTCAAACAAACGATACCGTTCATGTATACGGAGACGTGTTAAAATATGATGGCAATAAAAAGCAGGCAAAGGTTGAACGCAATGTTAGAATGAATGATAACAATATGAACCTCACAGCTAATGAGCTTGATTATAATATTATAACCAGCAATATTTATTATTCTACGGGAGGGAAGATTACGAATGCAAACAGTACCCTTATTAGCCGTTTGGGTAGTTACAATACGAAACTTAAAATATTTGCTTTTAAAAAGGATGTTGTCCTAACCACTACGGATTATATAATAAAAAGTGACACGCTTACTCAGCACACGGTGTCAAATACAACGTATTTTAACGGGCCATCAACAATTACCAATTCAGAAGATACGATTTATTGTGAAAACGGTTGGTATGATAACAGACGTGACTTAGCTATGTTTAGTGGAAATGCACGTATTTCCAACAAGGATAAAGTGCTTTATGGAGACAGCCTTTTTTACAATAGAAGAGAACAATATGGGAAAGGCTACGGAAATATACAGCTTTTTGATTACGTCAATAAACTCGAGATTCATGGAGATTTTGGTGAGTTTATAGGAAAACGAAAACAAAGTTATGTTACCAAACGTGCGTATGCCAAAAAGTATCTTGATAAGGATTCTATGTACTTGTTTGCAGACACTATCTATTCTTATCAGAGCGATCTTTCCTGTGGTCAAAAACAGATGCTGAAGGCATACAGGCAAGCGGTTATTTTGAAAGCCGATTTACAATCCGTTTGCGACTCGTTGGTTTATGACTATAATGATTCAACGATACAATTGTATTCTCAGCCGGCAATGTGGTCAGGGCAGAACCAGATAACGGCAGATACTGTTATTCTGTTTATCAATAACAATCAACTTGATTCTTTCCATCTTAATTCAAATGCATTCATGATTTCCAGAGAGAGTCGTAAAAACTTTAATCAGATTAAAGGGAAGCGAATGGTTGGTCTGTTTGAGGAAAATAAGTTTAAGTATATACATGTTTTTGGCAACGGGCAGAGTATTTTTTACGCTAAGGATGAAAAAGACAGCTCTTTTTTGGGTGTAAATGTTATTGATTGCAGTGAAATGGAGTTTTTTCTTGATAATAATAAGATGGTCAAGAGCAATTTTATTACGGCTCCTGATGCTAACTTTTATCCTATCGGCCAGTTAAAGCCGGAAGAGCTTCGTTTAAAAGGGTTTAAATGGACTCCTGAAAGAAGGCCCGGGGTAAAAACGCTGCTGAAATATGTTTTAAGAAACTGATAACTAACGTTTTTTTTTAATTGGATTAACTCCTTGTTTAACTCATGGAGTTTTTCTAACTTTGATTCTTTTACAGGCTTGCTATAAAATTATATTTAGAATTATATATGAAAACAAAGTTTACTATCAAATCAAAAATGTTGGCAAAGGTGCTGCTAGGTCTTTCGCTGTTGTTTTTGGGTAGCGAATCCATCGCACAGGCACCATTTCAGGGAGGGAGGACCTACTGGGTAAATGGTTCAGGAGTTGATTTAGTATCCCCTAAGGATACATTTGTTAACTTAACCGGAGATTATGTTTCAGGACCATATACCGACTTAACCGGATTGTTAAGCGCTCTTAATGTACAAGGGGTGGACCCGGCAACGATTGGTACTATAAATATCATCCTTACTTCCGGATACTCGGGGGTTGAAGCAGGTATGATTAATATTGGGGGAACTGTATCCGGGGGATATCTAGGTATGTCCAGTCAACGCCCAATTGTTATCAAACCGGCTTCAGGTGTAGATATTAAAATAACGAGCAGCATTGGAATTACAGGGAATACTGCCTTGCTTCGTTTTAATGGAGCTCAATTTGTAACCATTGATGGTGCCGGTTCCCCGGGTCAGCGGAATTTATCATTTGTGATGCCAGGTAACTCCGCAACAAGTACAACAAAGATTATTGATATGATCCCGTTCTCCAATTCGGGATGCCAGCAATTGACAATTCAGAACTGTAATTTAAGAGGTGTGAGCACTTCAGGCACGACTGCTTCAATTTATACATTTTCAGGGATTTATCTGGGAGGAATAGGGGCTCCGGCAGCGCCTGTTCGTACGTCACAAAATATAAGCATTATCAATAACGTTATTGAGGCCGTTCAATTCCCTATATATATTAGAGGAAGAGAGAATCTTGCAGGACAACAAGACAATAATCTAATTGTGCGTAATAATATTCTTGGGGGAACGGTCCCGCCAATAGCGGGAGCAGATTCAACAACATTTATTGGCGGAGCTGCCAATGGTGCCGGTATTACTTTAATTGCTCAGCAAAATGCAGTAGTAGAAGGGAATATTATCCGTAATAATTTGCCAATACAAGGGAATTTCAGAGGAATTTCACTGGGATACTCAGCATCACAAAATGCCCTTGATAGTAATATTAAAATTAATGCAAATCGAATTTATAATTTAAGATCAACTGCAGGTTCTAGCGGGGTGTCCGGTATTCGTATTAATTTAGGAAATCACCCTCAGCCGTTGTCTATATCTATTACCAATAATACTATAGCAAAACTGTTCTCAAGTTCGGGCGGAACAACTCTTAGCAATCCAACTTATCCTACTGGTATTGCTATTGAGGATATATCCTCGAATGCAGGTATTGATATCTTCCATAACTCTGTTCACCTTTACGGAGACACTATGAATTTCGGATCGATTTCGGCTTGTATGTATACCGGAGGGTCTTTAACCGGAGGAGTGCGTGTTGCAAATAATATTTTTGTGAATCGTATGGGTAGAACGTTATTCGCTTCCGGCACTACCACACACTCGTATATTTATGTTGTAAATGCTTCCGTTAGTCCATTCTCATATATGAGAAACAATGGATATTTTTGCGATACAAAATCAGGTGCGTACTCGTTTATTGGTTATATGCGCCATAAGTGGCCGTCCATTGATAATTGGAAGATGGTAATGCCCGATATAGGAAGTATAACTTTTATCCCTCCCTTTGTTGGAGTGGATGATACTACGCTTACAATTTCAGATAACGCTGGAACAACTGTTGGTTCATACGGGGTTTCATCATTGGGTGTTACAACTGATATTAATGGTTTAACCCGTTCAGCAACACCTTCTTTAGGAGCATACGAGTTCACGGGTAACCCTTCTGTTGCGAATTATCCATTGGTTGCAGGAAAAACCTATCCGATTAAAGGAGTTTCATCATGGCCTGTTGGTGTGGGAGCTGAAGGATCATTCGCCAGCCTGGCAGAGGCTGTAACTTATTTGAATACTTTTGGAGTGTCAGGTGTGGGTAATGTAATTCTTCAGTTAGATCCTGGCTACTCAGGGGAAACAACCTTTGTCCCTCCAATTATGCTTACGCAGGGAGTAAGTGCTTCAACCGGGGTAATTATTCGTGTAGCGGCATTAAATTCATATACAATCAGCACTCCTGATCTTACTTCAATTAACACCCAGTTTTCACTGATTAATATGATTGGAGCGAAGTATATTACGATAGATGGACAATCAACGGCTGGTCAGCGAAACCTAACACTAAGTATACCAGGCACCCTTACTTCTCCAACAATCAAGGTTGTGAGCATTACATCAGGAGATAGTGTAGTTACAAGTAATATAACCGTTAAAAATTGTACCATCATCGGAGGGGCAACAACTGACGGTATCAATACTGCTTTTGGTATTTATCAGGGACACTATTTTCCCACAACTTCGGCACTAAATTCTAGTATAGGAGGAAATAATAATATTGTTTTGACGAATAATTATATTCAGGCTGTTAAGACTGGTATTTATATTCGTGGAGCCGCTATTGCCAATGGTCAGAACAGAAATATTACCATTAATCGCAATATTATTGGTGGAGATATCAAACGGGGGATGGGTAGTCCGATAACATTTGTTGGTGGACTGCTGGATCAGGCTGGTATTTATCTTAAGGGTGTTGCAAATGCGCTAATTGATTCTAACGTTATTAGAAATTCGGATAGTACCGTTTCTGGTTTTAGAGGTATTGACCTTGATTGGGGGGCTGGTACTGATAATATTGCGACAGATAGTTTTATCACAATTTCAAGAAATACAATCTATAATC
Organism: uncultured Bifidobacteriaceae bacterium; assembly: GCA_964392775.1. GTDB lineage: Bacteria > Bacteroidota > Bacteroidia > UKL13-3 > UKL13-3 > UKL13-3. Next base: position 23,902 of record CAYMRD010000029.1, on the reverse strand, counting down.
TTACGACTGCCGGAGCTTATTGTACAGGTATCAGGATAAACTTGGGTACTAACGGCAACAGAAGAATTACGGTGGTGAACAATTCTATTGCTAAAATCGGGGGTAGAGGAATTACTACTGCTGCTCATATTCAAAATCCTTCCGGGATTATGGTGGATGCTACAGGTGTCATTACTAATCTTAATATGGACATTTATAATAATACAATCCAAATGTCTGGTACAACAATGTTAAATGCTAATTCTTCTTCTGCAATCTTTCTTAATGCTCCGATTCAGGGAGGCGTTCGTATGCAGGGAAATCTTCTCTCGAACAAACTTGGAAGAACAAGTGCGTTGAATGGATATGCTTACGCTTTATTTTCAAATACTGCGGTGGCAACAAGTCCATTTAGAACTTCAACGGGTGGTTTCATTAATAGTAATGCATATGGGTCAGATGCGTTGAATACAAACACGGAAGTAATAGGAGTTAACGGAAAGAGCTATACATTGGTAGCGGAGTGGCAGGCAGCTATGGCTCAGGATTATAATTCGTATGCATTTGTTGCATCCTTTGCAAACGATTCAACCCCGGTACTTGATCAGGCTTTCGCAGGACCATTATACAATGGGAGCTTGTTGGTTCCGTCTGTAACCTCAGATATTGCGGGCAACAGCCGTTCTGGTACACATACATGTATGGGAGCGTTGATGTTTGATGTCGATTATTTGCCACTTACAGGTAATAATACATATTTAATTAATGGGGTAAACAAATATCCTCATACAACAGAAACAGGTCCATTCTCTTTTGCAACCATTAATAGTGCTATTAAATACATCAATGCAAATGGTGTTGATGGAATGTCAACACCTAATCAGCCTATTACACTGCTTATTGATTCGGGCTACGCAGGTGAAGGAGATACGCTTATAACACCTCTGCAGGCATATCCACGGATGAATGCAGCTAGGATGATTACATTGACAAATGCGCCCGGCAGATCTGATACTATTACTACAGGAGTGAGTCAGGCTTATTTACGGAATGGAAGTTTGTTCAGATTTATGGGAGGTTCGTTCTTTACTATTGACGGATCAAACAATGGAACATCTCCCAACGACCGAAATCTCACTTTTATACTTCCGGTTAATGCATCCACGAATGCAACCGGGTTAAATAACAACAATCTGAAAATAATTGATATTACTCCGGGAGAAAAGCCGGTGTCTAATATTGCAATTAAGAATTGTAATATTATAGGAAATACAACAGGAGGAATCAATACATTTGCCGGAGTATACACGGGAGGGATTGCTTCAACTCCAATAGCTCCGGTTTCTGCCGGAACAAACAATATCACCATTGCAAATAACTACATAGGAGGTGTTAAGTATGGAGTATATGCATTTGGAGCAACAGCAGCAGCCGGACAACAGGATGTAGGATTAGTAGTCAGAGGTAATTATATAGGTAATGTTAAAGGGGATTACGTTGGTTCGGATACGCTGGGTTTAATAAATCAATTTGGAGGTGTACTCAATGCCGCAGGTATTTATTTGAATGCACAGGCAAATGCAGTTATTGATAGTAATGTTATCTCAAATAATGTTAGAACATTTGCCGCTAACAGGGGTATCGAACTAGCGGTTACTGTTGCAATTTCAGCGGATTCGAATATAAGTATCACTCGTAATACGATTACTAATATTAGAAATAGCGGAATAGGAGCGGCTTATGGGGTGCTTATTAACCTGGGTAGTGATAGCTTAGCCCGAATCACTCTGGCTAACAATATGATTTCGGGAATTTCATCTCTGGGTACAGCAACAGCAGCAGCCTTAAGCACTGCCAATCCGTTCGGGGTGTTTGTTGATGCAACAGCGGCAGTTAATAACCTTGGATTAAGTGTTTATTACAATTCAATTAATTTAGGTGCAAGTACTGCATTAGGTGGCACAAACAATGCTGCATCTGCGTGTATTGCTTTCTCCGGTAATATTCGGGGTGGGGTTGCGTTACGCAATAATATTCTTCAAAACAGATTAGACCGTTCATCTGCGGGTTCTGCCTGGGTTTACTCCATTTTTGTTGGTCACTCTGCCAATATTTTCACAGTAAGTGATAATAACTGCTTCTATACCGCAGCGGTAAATGCTGCAAATAAGGGTGTTGCATTGTTAAGTGCTACAACAACAGCTCCTGTAAAATATAATTCAGATACTGAATGGCGTAACTTTACCAAACAGGATTCCATGTCACTGTTCTTTATCACCAATTTTGTGAGTGATACCAATCTTGCTTTGAGTGGACCCAAGCACGTAGTTTACGGCTGGGGTATTCCGGTTACCGGAATAACTAATGATATCCACGGAGAACCCCGTTCAGGCTTTCAACCAACGATTGGAGCAGATGAATTGTTAGTCGGGAATTTTGCAGATAGTATTGCTCCTCGTATTTATAATGTTACAAGACCACCGCTAGTATGTACCAATGGGCCATTTGATATTACATACCGGGTATTTGAGTGGCCTTTAGCAGTGCCTGATGCGGGGGTTCAAACTGATACGCTTTATTATACAGTAAACGGTGGTCAGGAGCAGTTTGTGATTGGAGCTACAACGGTAAGCACCTTTACACGTATGTATCGTATTCCGGCACAACCTGATAATACTGCTATAGCTTATCGTTTAGGGATTATTGACAAAGGAAATTTGCGCGGAGAGTATCCGGGTAATGGAAAATATGAATATACCTCTTCTTCTTTTAGTCAGTTCCCTATTATATATGGATTTGATGGTCCGAATCCGGGATGGTCAGTCGTAAACCAAGGTCCCGGTGGGCCAAATACTGTAGCTGCCGGTGGATGGGATATGGAATCGTTCGGATCGTCATCAAACCCGGTAATCGAACCACAAACAGGAGTCAAGGCAGCATTGTTTCCTGCAAGCACTTTACCTGCGGGAACCATGTCCAGAATGGTTTCTCCATGTTTAGATCTGACGGGAATGAAAGTTCCAACGTTACGTATATGGGTATCGCAAAATGGGGAAAATCTCTCGAATAATGATCGTGTTCAAGTAACAGTGAGTGGCGGGTTTAATATCTGGAGCACTCCATTGGCAACAGTATCTCGTCCGTTAGCAGGGTTATCATTCCCTCAGTTCAAACAGGTAGATGTATGTCTGTCTAGTTATGTCGGTATCAATGGCTTAAAAATTGGTATTGAAGGGATATCATCCGGTCCTCCTAATGCACAGAACATAGTTTTGGATAGTATCGTTATTTTCGATGACGTATTGGATTATGAGATAACTCCCCTGAGTGCAACTATTTGTGAGTACAATCCACTTTCAATCAACTTGCCTGCAAGTTCTTCTAATTACACATATACAATAATTGATGCATTTACCGGTTTGGCACTTGGTAGTCCTGTTGCAGGAACAGGTTCGCCAATGGCAGTAACTGCTCCGAATCCAAGCAATCCTTATAAAGGAAGAGTTGATTCAGTGTATGCGGTTGTGAGATATGATAATGTGCGTTCCGGGTGTTCATACTTTTTACCGGATACATCGAAAATTCAGATTAAATACTTTTCCGGTGGACCATATATGGTTGAGGGAGAACCTTTCAATGGATCATTTAGCACAGGAACTTTAGAAGATCCTGATGGTGTTACCTTTGGCGATACTGTTACGTATGAATTAGTGCCACCTTCGGGCTTAACAAATGCAGACTACGGAACAGCTTGGGTAGTGACTTCAACAAATGCTCAGTCTCCGTTATCATCATTTACTATTGCAAATAAAACGTATACAAGCACTGCTGGAGGAGTTAATGGAACGTACAGATTAATTCCATCCGTAACTGAAGTAGACAGCTTGTTTAAAGTATCTGTTACTTACCGTTTGTTGCCTTCAAATTGTGACTCTGTAGTGGTGAGATACTTAAAAGTTACTTCGGCTCCATCAGCATTATTTACAACTGAGAGTGATTCTACATGTCCGGGGGTTCCTTTCTATATGACAAATACAACTGATTATTTGCCACATACTGCTCCTATTACATACATCTGGGAATTTGGTGATGGAACCATTGCAACTACGCAAGATGCGAATAAGACGTATTCATACTTCTCTGCACCGGGCTTATATACAGTAAAACTGACTGCATACAATAATGCAGGTATCTCAAGCTCTTACTCTAAACAAATCCGGGTTTTACCGGCACCTTACACTGCATTTACAAGTGGTTTGGCTTGTGGAGTTGATTCAATTCCATTCACCAATCATTCAACAGGAGCTACAAGCTACTTATGGACAACACAACTGGGCAATACCACTGTGGCAACATCCACACTGCAAGATCCGAAGTTTAGTTTTGCGATGTCCGATACCCTTTATACAGTATCATTACGCTCAATGAATGATTTAGGTTGTTTTAAAGATACATCGGTTGGAACCTTTTCATTCTTTAAACCGGTAGCCTCATTTATAACAGCAGATGGTTGTTTGGGATTAAATGCTCAGTTTACAAATAACACAACCATTGATCCGGGTGTTAATGGCCGTGAGAACACTTTTGGTAGTGAATGGGATTTTGGGAATGGACAAAAGGGATTGTCAAATAGTCCTGTTTACAAATATCCTGCAAGTGGTACATATACTGTTACGCTTAAAGCCACTTCAAATTATGGTTGTGTTGATTCTACCCAACAAACAATTACGGTTTACGACAGGCCAGAGGTAGGCTTTACTACCGGTGTTGCCTGCCAAGAGAAAGTAGTCTCAATTCATAATTCAACCACTTACTCTGGAGGTGCTGATAAAGTTCTTTACTTATGGAACTTTGGTGATTTATCCGCGCCTTCAACCGATTTTGAGCCAGTTAAAACGTATGGTGCAGTAGGGAACTATACAATAACACTTATTGCTTCAGATACGGTTCATTATTGCTCAGATACCCTCCGTAAATCGGTTGATGTAAATGAATTGCCATTTGCACTGTTTGCTTCAGGTAAAGGTTGTGTTAACAGTTCAGTATCGTTTAATAATGGCTCAATTCCTCCTTCGGGTCAAACAATGACTTATGTTTGGGATTTTGATGGTTCAGGCTCGTCAACCGAGGATAACCCTTCTTATACCTTTACGTCATCTGGAAGTAAGGTGGTTACGCTGACTGCTACAACCAACAAAGGTTGTTCAGATATTGAAACTCAAACTGTACAAGTGGATGATGTACCAAGTGCCAGTTTTATAATTACACGTACAGATTCATGTAACAGTTTCTTATTTGAACCAGCAGTTTCTGGTCTTGCGGCATACAAATGGAACTATGGTGACGGAACCGAGCAGTTTGCCACAACAGGCGAAAATACTTACCAAACCAAAGGTCGTTATGGTGTAACGTTAACAGTAAGTTCAACTAACCAATGTCAGGCATCTTATACCGATTCAGTAACTGTTTGCTGGACAATTGGAGTTGCGGAAGAGTTCGTTTCTAAGTTTAACCTTTCAGTATATCCAAATCCGTTTGAGCAGGTTTCAAATATTGGGTACAACCTTGATAGTAAAAAAGATGTAACCATTACGGTAATGGATATGTTGGGACGTGTTGTAAGTGAGGTGTCTGAAAAAGGACAATCAGCCGGAAGTCATACCATTCGTTTGGATGAGAGCAGGTTCTCAGCAACCTCTGCGATGTATATGGTTCGTATTCAAATTGGAGACGAGGCCATTACCAAACAATTGATTCGTAAATAATCAACGTTGAATAAAAGACAGAATCCGCCCCGGCCTTTAGGTCGGGGCGGATTTTTTTATACATTTGCCCACTCAATAATTTGTTATGGAAACAGTCAAATCACCGTCCCAGTCGTTAACCATTATGAATGAACTGGTATTGCCCAATGATACCAATACCTTAAATAATCTGATGGGAGGACGCCTGCTCCATTGGATGGATATTGTTGCCGCTATTGCTGCTCAAAAACACTCCGGGAAAACAGTTGTTACGGCATCGGTTGATAGTGTGAGTTTTGGTAAATGCATCCGTTTAGGTGATGTGGTAACCCTTGAAGCTAAAGTAAGCCGGGCTTTCAACTCATCCATGGAAATTCATATTGTGGTGCATGCCGAAAATATTCCTTCGGGCGAGAAGTTTAAAAGCAATGAAGCTTATTACACTTTTGTAGCACTTGACCGTAACGGAACTCCGATGAAAGTGGCCGGTTTATTACCCGAAACGGAAGAGGAGAAGAAACGGTTTGACGGGGCCTTGCGCAGACGTCAGCTACGATTGATTCTTGGGGGTAAAATGAAACCCGATGAGGCAACGGAGCTTAAAGCTTTATTTTTTCCTGAAGAATAGATATTAAGGAGCCGGGCTGGTCCACTTGCTATCCTTAATCCTGAACCGGTATGGTAATAAGGCATCTTCTTTTGCATAACCCACACCTACCCGGGGTGATCGGATTATATTTTCGGGAGTGATTTTTATTCCCTCATCTTCGATCCAAATTTGGTTTCCGGTTAAAGAGGTTCCTGATAAAAAAGTGGTTAAACCCATGGCAGCACTTACCTTCCCGGGTCCATTGGTAAGGTTAGGGTTGAGTTTCTGAGCATTCTTTCTGTTGAGCATGTATTCGATACCTTCAATAGGTTCAATTGCACGAATGAGAGCCGCGTGTGGTACTCCCTCTATATTGGTCACCACATTAAACAAATGGTGGATGCCATAGCACAAATAAATATAGGCAATCCCTCCCTGACGAAACATGATTTGGGTTCTCGGGGTGTTACGGCCACCATAAGCATGACTTGCCCGATCGGTTATGCCGGCATAAGCTTCGGTTTCGGTGATGATGCCGCGGCATAGTTGACCATCAATATGGGTGACAAGAATCTTTCCCACAAGGTCTTCTGCAATTGCCACAATATCAGGCTGTAAGTAATAATCTAATGAAAGTCTCATATATAAACCCAAGGTAGCTTAAAGAATTGGTTTGATATTAACGTACAAAAGTTAATTTTGCGGCTCGAATTTAGAAATAATAAAATCACACAAATATGTCAAATGCAGGAGTAATCGCTCAGGTAATCGGTCCGGTAGTGGACGTGCGTTTTTCTGACGAGAACAAGAAATTACCTAAAATCCTTGACGCGCTTTATATTGATAAAGCTGACGGAACAAGAGTTATTTTAGAATGTCAACAACACTTAGGCGAAAACATGGTTCGTGCCATCGCTATGGATTCAACCGATGGATTGGTTCGTGGAATGGCCGTTCAATTGGCCGGAGCACCGATTTCAATGCCTGTTGGCGATGATGTGCGCGGACGTTTGTTCAACGTAGTAGGTGAAGCTATTGACGGTATGAAAGCTGTTGAGTTGAAAGACGGAGGCCGTTCAATCCATCAGTCAGCTCCTCGTTTCGAAGATTTGTCTACATCAGCTGAGCCTCTTTACACTGGTATCAAGGTAATCGATTTGATCGAGCCTTATGCTAAAGGAGGTAAAATTGGTTTGTTCGGTGGTGCCGGAGTAGGTAAAACCGTATTGATCCAAGAGTTGATCAACAATATCGCGAAAGCATACGATGGATTCTCGGTATTTGCCGGTGTTGGTGAGCGTACTCGTGAAGGAAACGATTTGTTGCGTGAGATGATTGAGTCGGGTATTGTGAAATACGGTGATGAGTTCATGCACGGAATGGAAAAAGGCGAATGGCCTTTGGATAAAATTGATTACGAAAAACTTAAAGACAGTAAAGCAACCTTTGTGTTCGGTCAGATGAACGAACCTCCCGGAGCTCGTGCCCGTGTTGCTTTGTCGGGTTTGACAATTGCTGAGAATTTCCGTGACGGAGATGAGAAATCAGGCGGACGTGATATCTTGTTCTTCGTTGACAATATCTTCCGTTTTACGCAAGCAGGTTCTGAAGTGTCGGCCCTTTTGGGACGTATGCCTTCAGCGGTAGGTTACCAGCCAACCCTTGCTTCTGAGATGGGAGCGATGCAAGAGCGTATTACTTCAACCAAACGTGGTTCAATTACTTCTGTACAGGCAGTATATGTGCCTGCGGATGACTTGACGGATCCGGCTCCTGCAACAACATTTGCGCATTTGGATGCTACTACAGTATTGAGTCGTAAAATTGCTGAGTTGGGTATCTATCCTGCGGTAGATCCTCTGGATTCAACTTCACGTATCCTTTCTCCTGCAGTAGTAGGTGATGCTCATTACAACTGTGCTCAACGTGTTAAAATGATTTTACAACGCTACAAAGAGTTGCAGGATATCATCGCGATCTTGGGTATGGATGAGCTTTCGGAAGAAGATAAATTAACAGTATCACGTGCCAGACGTGTTCAACGTTTCTTGTCTCAACCGTTCCACGTAGCTGAGCAGTTTACCGGATTAAAAGGAGTATTGGTTCCGATTGAAGAAACAATCAAAGGATTCAATATGATTATGGACGGAAAAGTTGATCAATATCCTGAAGCAGCATTTAACCTTGTTGGTACCATTGAGGATGCCATCGCTAAAGGAGAAAAAATGTTGGCTGAAGCCAAATAATGTAATCAGTTGGTTATGTTGATTGTGTTAATTGGGTTGGTTAAGTAGTTTAGCTTAATTCCTTAATCACCTGATTCCTTAGTCACTATAATCACCTAATTTACTAATCACTTAAAATAACAAGATGATATTAGAAATACTAACACCCGATAAATCTTTGTTCTCCGGAGAAGCAGAAGTGGTAACACTTCCGGGAACCGATGGCCAGTTCCAGATTTTAAATAATCACGCTGCCTTGGTTTCAAGTTTAGCTGCCGGAACCATTAGCATCAAAACTGCTGGTGGCGAAGAAAAGGTAACCATTGGTGGAGGTGTTGTTGAGGTACTAAACAATAAAATTATTGTATTGGCGTAACCTCACCTTTGCTAAATTATTTAAAAGGCTGTTTCAAAAATGAAACAGCCTTTTTTGTTAGTACACAAATAGTTGTTTGTATTGGTGATGAATGATTGTATTTTGTAATACTCCATTAAAAAGGAATCATGAAAAACTTTTTTTATTTATCTGTCCTTTTTTTAGCATTGGTAAACATCTGTTTTGCTCAAACAGATTATCGGAAATTGGAAGAATCTTTCACCCGGAAGTATGTCAAACCCGCTGACCTTATTGTTGAAGCTACAGTTGTCTCTTATGAATATATCAGAGACACTTCATTGGCTGTAGAATACCTCTATCCGCATTCCTGCAGTACATCCTACAGCAATGCCGTTTGGTACATAAAATATAATCTACAAGTTCAAAAAGTATTCAAAGGGTCTGTATCAATAACCAATATTGCAGTTATTGATATGAACATGCAGCCAAATATTCATTACAACGGAAAGGATATTTTATTAAATCATCGTATATCCCCGGATTCAAGGATGAAAAACTTTTACCCCGATATGACAGGTATCTTCTTTTTAAAACAATTGCCGGATTCAATATCAAAATATGGGATTAATACTTTTTATTTTAATTACACAACTTGGCTTGGAGGGTATGAAAGGATTGGGGTCAGTTATTTTCCAAGGATTTATGTTGATGGACAACTTTCAACTGAATTTACAGAGTTGATTGATCTGTATGAATTCATCGAACGGTCTTCTGGAACAAAAATGATCGATATAACACATAAGAAATTTCAGTTGGATCTTACCTATGAAAAGAAAGATGCTTACCTGATAGAGATTCTGAATGACAGCCTTGGAAGCAAAGAATATCAGAAAAAGCTCACAGATGGGTCCATTAATCAGCTGAATATAGAATCCTATCGCGTGAAACCAAGCGCACCGGATACGGCAAAGCAAAGAAATGAGCAGCTCCGCAGGGATAGTATCAATAGGGTCAGTAAAGAAAAGTTTCTCGAAATACAAGAGTTGAAGAAGGAGCGGGATAGAAAGCGTGGTCCGTCTGGCTTGAAAAAGTCGGGAGAAACGCTGACCATTGAATTTGCCAGTTTTATTGATACAAGGGAAGCTTCTCCGGATACCGCACGATTACACGCAGCTTCGTTAGCAAAGGGTGATGATAGGAAAGGCTTTGTTGTAAGAAAGGTTCTTTAGTACTTTTTGAACCAGCTTTTAATTTTAAGTGCGAGTACACCCCACACAGCTTCACGGATAATATTTTTCGATATTTTGGATTGTCCAAGGGTTCTGTCCGTGAAGATAATTGGAACTTCTACCAGCTTAAAGCCATGTTTCCAAGCGGTAAACTTCATCTCAATCTGAAAGGCGTAACCTCTGAATTTGATATCGTCTAAATTGATGCGGGTAAGTACCTCTCGTGTAAAACATACAAATCCGGCAGTGGTATCGTGTATGGGTAGTGAGGTGATAAAACGAACATATTTAGAGGCGAAGTAAGAGAGCATCACCCGGCTCATCGGCCAGTTTACCACATTTACCCCGGTAACATAACGCGAGCCGATAGACATCTGTCCGCCATTTTTACAGGCATCATACAATCTCGATAAGTCCTCTGGATTGTGTGAAAAATCGGCATCCATCTCAAATACAAAATCGTATCCGCGCTCTAAGCACCATTTAAATCCGGCTATATAAGCAGTTCCCAGTCCGTTTTTTTCGGTTCGTTCTAAAATATGCAAGGAGCTAAACTCTTGTTGTAAACGCTTAACAATAGCGCCTGTTCCATCCGGAGAGCCGTCATCAACAATAAGAATATCAAACGCTACGGGTAATGAAAAAACTTTTCGAATGATAGCTTCGATATTTTCTTTTTCGTTGTAGGTTGGAATGATGACGATTTTCTTGTCCAAAACGTTCAAATTTGCCTCAATTATAACGCACAAATGCAAATAAACCAAAGTTCACCCAAGGCCGTGTTGCTCGACAGAGACGGAGTGATCAATCACGAAGTAGGAGATTATATCAGGCATATCAACCACTTTAAGCTGTTGCCACATGCCTTAAAACATATTGCTGATTTGCATCAAAAAGGTGTGATGGTATTTGTGGTAACCAACCAAGGGGGTATTGCCAAAGGCTTGTATACCGTTGCCGACTTGGATGAAATGCATGCTTATATGAACCAAGAGGTGAAAGCGGCCGGAGGTTTGATCACCGAAGCGTTTTATTGTCCGCATCATCCCGATTTTGGCAACTGCCTGTGCCGCAAGCCGGGTTCGCTGATGGCACAAAAAATATTGGCCAAATACAGTATTAATCCCGAAGATGCCCTGTTTATAGGCGATAAAGCCAGAGATATTGAATGTGCAAACGGAGCAGGCATAAAAGGCGTACTCATTCATGAAAACGAGGATTGGGGGCCGTATATCCAATCCTTTTTAACGCAATAATGCTGTATATATTTAGGAGAATAAACGTTAAATTCGCCCATTATGAGTAGTCCGATTATTGCCCCTTCCATTCTTTCGGCAGATTTTGCCAATTTGCAACGTGATGTTGAAATGATTAACCGCAGTGAGGCCGATTGGTTTCATGTGGATATTATGGATGGTGTGTTTGTACCCAATATTTCCTTTGGTTTTCCGGTTCAAAAGGCTGTTCAAAAACATGCTGCAAAACCATTGGATGTACATCTGATGATTGTGCAGCCTGAGCGTTATATCAAAGAATTTAAAGATGCCGGAGCAGCCGTATTATCGGTTCATATCGAAGCATCAACACATTTACATCGTACCCTACAGGCAATCAAGGCTGAAGGGATGAAAGCAGGAGTGGCCATCAACCCGCATACGCCTGTTTCGATGTTGCAGGATATTATTGCTGATGCAGATTTAGTTTGCATGATGAGTGTGAATCCGGGTTTTGGCGGACAAAAATTTATTGAGCGTACCTACGCTAAATGTTCAGAATTGAAAGAAATGATTCTGAAACAAAACAGCCATTGTTTGATTGAAATTGATGGTGGTGTAAATGAAATAACCGCTCCTAAATTGCTGGCTGCCGGAGCAGATGTTTTGGTTGCCGGGAACTACGTGTTTACGGCTCCTGACCCGATTGCTACCATCGCTTCTCTCAAAAAACTTCAACGACATACGCAACAAGCGTAAATTGCGTTATACCTTCCTGATGATTCAAAAGCGTTTTTGGCTCGTATGCTTGTTTATACTGCTGGTGATTGGAGCTCAGGCTCAAAAAAATGCTTTGGTTTTTGGCGTTATTCGCGATTCGCTTAACAGGCCCATTACCGATGTCAATGTTTCACTCATTGGTTCAACCCAGCAAACCATATCCAACGAACAAGGTTATTATCAGCTTACAGTTGAAACCGGCAAACCCCTTGAACTGGGTTTTTCATACATCGGTCGTCCCAATAAAAGGGTAAGTGTTCCGGTACTTCAACCAGGCCAACGGTATGAGTTGAATGTGTCGATGGACTATGGTATCAACCTGCAAACTGTAATTATTGCCGAAGAGCGCGACCGCGAAAAAGTGAGCATGACAACCATTGACCCTAAAACGGTTCGCTCATTGCCCAATGTTTCCGGTAGTTTCGAGTCGATTTTAAAAACCTTACCCGGGGTTTCATCCAATAATGAGATGAGTTCGCAGTACAATGTGCGGGGAGGAAATTACGATGAGAATCTCATCTACGTGAATGATATTGAAATTTACAGGCCCTTTTTGCCGCGCAGCGGACAACAAGAAGGACTGAGTTTTATTCATACCGAGTTGGTTGAAAATGTAAAGTTCAGTGCCGGAGGATTTGAATCGCGGTATGGAGATAAGATGTCGTCTGTTCTCGATATTCAATACAAGAAACCAAAGAAATTCGGAGCTTCCGCCAATATCAGTTTGATGGGCATTCAATCGCATGTGGAAGGAGCCAGCCCCAATAAACGGTTTACGTATTTGCTGGGAGCACGTTTCTGGACCAATAAATACATTGTGGGAACATTGGATACCAAAGGCAATTACCAATCGGCCTTTACCGATGTGCAAACTTTGCTTACCTATCATCTTAAAGATAATTTGAGCCTGAGTTTTTTGGGCAGTTATGCGCAGAATAAATACATAGTAGCACCCGAAACCCGCGAAACAGTTTTTGGAACAGTGAAAACAGCTTTGGCTCTCCGAATGTATTTTAATGGATCCGACCAGATGGCATACCAAACGGCAACGGGTGCGCTTTCACTGAGCTATCAACCCACACAACGAACCTTGCTCAAATTATATACATCATCTTTTTACAGCAACGAACGCGAGTTTTTTACCTTAGAAGGCGCTTACCGGTTGGAAGAAGTGGAAACCGATTTTGGGAGCGATAATTTCGGGAAATCAAAAGCCAGTAAAGGTGTAGGGTATTTCTTAAACCATGCCCGTAACGAATTGCAGGCGTTGGTATACAATGCCGGCCACCGTGGAACGCAGCAGCTGGGCAATAATACGGTGCAGTGGGGCGCTCAGATACAGGGAGAGCATATCGAAGATAAAATGAATGAATGGGGGTATCTCGATTCGCTGGGTTTTGCAAAGCCAACGCTGGTAAACGGTGAGATTGTGGTGAACGATTATCAGAATTCGCAGAATAGTTTACAATCGTATCGTTTGAGTGGTTATGTTCAGAATGCGCAGTTGCTCAACAAAACCAATAATATGCGTTTGACCTATGGATTGCGCAGCAACTGGTGGAGTTATAATACACAAAATGTAATCAGTCCGCGGGTACAGTTTTCATTTGAACCTAACCGCAAGCACAACCGGGCTATTTTAAGTGGAGAACAACAAGGTAAGCTCAAAAAAGATATTGTGCTCAAAGCGGCCTGGGGGTATTATTACCAGTCGCCATTTTACCGTGAGTTCCGCGCGTTTGGAGGGCAGCTCAATCCCGGTATCAAAGCGCAACGTTCCATTCATTATATTGTGGGAGGAGATATCAATTTCAGAGCCTGGAACCGTCCGTTTAAGTTCTATGCCGAGGCGTATTATAAAAAGCTGGATGATTTGATTCCTTACGAAATCGACAATGTGCGTATTCGTTATTATGCCGATAACTCGGCCAAAGGATATGCGAAAGGGCTTGATATGCGTGTCAACGGTGAGTTTGTAAAAGGCACCGAGAGCTGGCTGAGTGTATCGTTGCTCGACACCAAAGAAAAAATTGAAAATGCAATTGTAACCGATGCAAGCGGCAATCAAATAGAACCGGGTTATGTGCGCAGGCCCACCGATCAGCGGGTAAATGTGAGCATTCAGTTTCAGGATTACCTGCCTAAGTTTCCAAGTTACCGTATGCAGCTAAATCTTGTGTATGGCAGCGGGTTCCCGTTTGGTCCGCCCGATCGTAATAGATATGGAGATACTTTGCAAATGCCAAGTTACCGCAGGGTGGATATCGGTTTTTTGAAAGTGTTGGTGGATGAAAACGATACCAAACCTAAAACGGGCTGGAAAAAACACTTCCGTTCGGCTATTGTTGGGGTAGAAGTATTTAACGCACTGGATATTCAAAACACCATTTCCTATTTATGGATTCAGGATGTGGAGTCGCGTACCTGGGCGGTACCTAATTATCTTACTTCGCGAAGGATAAACCTGAGGGTGATGATGCGTTTTTGAGAAACAAAAAAGGCAAGCCCAAATATCGCACCGCTACAACCGCTTACCCTTGCTACATTCCTGTCCTGGGGGATTCTGCAGGAGCTGGTCGTACCAGACTTGCCGGTGCAAAAGTATGTTTTTTTTGATACCGTACAAATGTAGTTTGAAATTAAAGCGGGAATAATAGTTTTGCGGGAAGAAAGTCCATGGTTAATAGTCGATAGTCCATAGTTTTTGCTTATGTAAAGGCAATAAATTATCGTTTGTCTATTGGTATCATTCATGTACTATTGAATACTCGCTATGGTCTATCGACTATGGACTAAAAAACTACACCAAATGCAAGAACTTGTAACCGAACTCAATACCCGTTTAGCCAAAATATATGAAGGAGGCGGAGCCAAAGCCGCAGCCAAACAAAAAGAAAAAGGCAAAATGCTGGCCCGTGAGCGGGTTGATTATTTGCTGGATAAAGATAAACCCCGGCTAGAGATTGGAGCCTTAGTCGGTTACGAAATGTATGCCGAACATGGTGGTTGTCCCGGTGGAGGAGTTGTGGTTGAGATGGGTTATGTAAGCGGCAAGCAATGTATTGTGGTGGCCAATGATGCCACTGTAAAAGCAGGAGCATGGTTTCCGATTAGCGGCAAAAAAAACCTGCGTGCGCAGGAGATTTCAATGGAGAACAGATTGCCTATCATTTATTTGGTGGACAGTGCCGGTGTATATCTGCCTATGCAGGATGAAATTTTTCCGGATAAGGAGCATTTTGGTCGCATTTTTCGTAACAACGCGGTGATGAGCAGCATGGGCATTACCCAGATTGCTGCTGTAATGGGTAGTTGTGTAGCAGGCGGAGCCTATTTACCTATCATGAGTGATGAGGCGATGATTGTTGACAAAACGGGTTCCATCTTTTTAGCAGGTAGCTATCTGGTAAAGGCTGCTATTGGTGAAGATATAGACAATGAAACCTTAGGAGGCGCTTCTACACATTGCGAGATTAGCGGAGTAACCGATTATAAGTTTGAGAATGACGCTGCTTGTCTGGATCGTATTAAACGCATCATGGATAAAATCGGGGATTACGACAAGGCGGGCTTTAACCGTGTGGAACCGGTTGCTCCGGCCAAAGACATGACGAATGTATACGCTGCGGTCAATAACTTTTCAAAACCCTTTAATGTACTCGAAATTATCGAGCGACTGGTAGATGCCGGATCGTTTGATCCTTATAAAGAATTGTATGGCAAAACCATTACTTGTGGATACGCACGTATTGACGGTTGGGCTGTAGGTATAGTAGCCAATAACCGCGAGGTTGTAAAAGCCAAGAAGCCCAAACAAAATGCAAATGACAATCCGATGGAAATGCAAATCGGTGGCGTGATTTATTCGGACTCGGCTGATAAGGCTGCGCATTTTATCATGAACTGCAATCAGAAAAAAATTCCGTTGGTGTTTTTGCAGGATGTAACCGGATTTATGGTGGGCAGCCGCAGTGAACATGGAGGCATTATTAAAGACGGAGCCAAGCTGGTGAATGCACAAGCCAATTCGGTAGTGCCTAAGTTTACAATCATTACTGGTAACAGTTATGGTGCGGGCAATTATGCGATGTGCGGAAAAGCGTATGATCCCCGTTTGATAGCTGCCTGGCCCAATGCAAAAATTGCGGTGATGGGAGGCGAACAAGCGGCCAAAGTTTTATTGCAGATTGAAGAGGCGGCTCTTAAATCACGCGGAGAAGAAGTGGATGAGGTGAAACACGCGGTATTGCTCAAACAAATCACCGACAGGTACAATAAACAAATGAGCCCGTATTATGGTGCTGCCCGTTTATGGATAGATGCCATCATCAATCCTGAAGATACACGCAAATGGATTTCAATGGGAATTGAAGCGGCCAATCATGCTCCGTTGACCAAGGAGTTTAGACCGGGGGTCATGAGAACGTAATTGTGTAGAGATTCTGTTGACATAATCTATTATCATCCGTTTGAAAAAAGAGTAAATTCACTTAGGTTTGACTTCTTTAAAGAAGTGAGTCAGGATTCATGAGTAGAATTAAGCTGAATATTATAGGTCTGAGTTCGGGGCAAAGCAATGGCTCCTATACCTTGATTTTGGGAGAAGAGAAGGGCAGACGCAAATTGCCGATTATCATTGGCAGTTTTGAAGCTCAGGCTATTGCCATTGAGATTGAAAAGATTGTTCCTTTTCGCCCAATGACGCACGACTTGTTTGTGTCGTTTTGCAAAACCTTCAATATTCACATCAACGAAATTGAAATTTACAACCTCATTGATGGAGTTTTTCACGCTAAGCTGGTATGTGAGGTAGATGGAGAAACCCGTGAAATTGATGCCCGTACATCGGATTCGATTGCGCTGGCCGTGCGTTTTAAATGTCCGATTTATACATACGAGGATATTATGGAAACAGCAGGTGTGATTTTCAACGAGGATTTAGACGATACCGACCAAAGTGAACTGGAGGACGAAGAAACTGAACCCACGCATCCGGTGAGCGGTTTGGCGGCAAAGTCAACCGAACAACTGGAGCAGATGCTGGAAGAGGCGCTGATGGATGAAGATTATTCGCGAGCGGCCGTGATTCGTGATGAGCTCAACAAACGAAAATAAGAAAGTTCAGTTCATGCAAATTATGACCACATTATGCATTTTTGATGCGTGTAAACCTCTTACGCCCGTACTCCTGTAAAAAATCACTGAATTTTATAACCTATACCGGCTGATAGCAAATACACCTGATAAGGTTTTGTTACAGTAGTATTGCTGCTCGACTGATACCCATTTTCAGGGAATTCCATACTGGCAAATGTATTGTCGATATTGGCCACAATAAACCAGTTTTTAGGCAAAGCATATTTGGCACCGATACCATATCCAAAAGCCAAACTTAAATCGTTCTGAGATTCGATAATGCGGTTGTAAGCTTGACCGTTGTAAGTTGTAGTATAGGTAAGGGTAGGTGTTCTGAGCGTAAGAAATCCGGTCATCACTCTAATATCAAAAGTTAAATTTTGATTGCCTAATGTATAACTCAATCCCGCCATTGCTGATGACGAGGTGTAGTTGTTTTGGGAAGAAGCCGTCATTTGGGTAAGCGGAGGTGCTTGGTTCCCGGCTTGTTCGGAGAGTGCTTGCTGATCAAATCCCATTGAAGCATATCTTATATCTGCACATATTCCCAGTCTTTCGCTTAATAAATAGTTGGTGAACAAACTAAAAGTTGAGCCGCTCGTGGCAAATCCATCTTCTTTATTGGAGAGTACCGTATTGCCAAAACTTCCGGATGGGAGTGCCCATCCGGCTTGTACAGCAATATACTGTGCTTTTGCGGTAGTCATCCACACCAGCAAAATGAATAATGTTATTTGATAGCGAACAGGCATGTCACGTGTTAACGTTCAATGGGTGGATTTTCGTCTGTTTCCCCTTCCGGTTGTGGTGCAGGTGTTTCATTCAAAAACTGTTTTTGAAACAACAGGATGATCAGAAACCCGATACTGATAGCGGCATCTGCAATATTGAATACCGGACTGAAAAACTCAAAATCTTGTCCGCCCCATATTGGTGAACCTTCTGGTAAGGTTGTGCGTATAATCGGGAAGTAGAGCATATCCACCACACGGCCATGGAACCATGTATCGTACCCAAACCAAATACCGTAAAAAATGCTGTCGATGAGATTGCCCAAAGCCCCTGCAAAAATCAAAGCCCACGAAAGGATGTATCCGGTTGACGTACTTGTTTTACGACTGAGGTTGTTGATGTACCATCCAATAAATCCAATAGCAACCAGACGGAATATTGTCAGTAATATTTTTCCTGATTTTCCGCCAAACTCCATTCCAAAGGCCATCCCATAGTTCTCGGTAAAATGAAGCTTAAACCATTGTCCAACAACATTGATTTCTTCGCCTAAGTAAAAATGATTTTTGATGTAAAACTTAACCCACTGATCAATGAGTAAAATGACGGCAATCACAGCAATAGCCGTAAACAGTTTTTTGTTTTTCATGTACGGTCAAAGGTATAAAAAATCCCCCTTTGGCAAAGCCAAAGGGGGATTTAAAATGGGAACAGATTATTTGTATTGCTGCAATTTAGCTTCCATACTCAGGGTTGTATGAGGCACGGCCAACAAACGCTCTTTTGAAATAAGATTACCTGTTACGCGGCAAATTCCGTATGTTTTGTTTTCGATACGAATCAATGCCATTTCAAGGTTTTCAATAAATTTTTTCTGACGGGAAGCCAACTGGCTTACATATTCTTTTTCGGCAGTTGACGAACCGTCCTCCAATGTTTTGTATGAGTTGTCATCACCATCACCGGCATTCATGCCCGGGTTTTGCATCTGGTTCATCAGGTTAGCCAATTCTTCACGGGCAATCACCAACTTTTGGTTGATGCGCTCTTTGAATTCAACTAAGTCTTTATCGCTGTATCTTTTTGAAGCGTGGTTAGTAATAACTTCCGCCTCTTCTTTTTTCTCTGCAAATGGAACCGATTTAGGAGCAGCAGGTTTTGCTACTTCCGGTTTGGTTGCTGGCTTGCTTACTGGTTTAGCCGGAGCAGTTTTAGGAGTTACCGGTTTCGCAACAACTACAGGTTTTTTAGCAACCGGTTTACTTACCGGTTTGGCAGGAGCTGCTTTTTTAACCGGAGCCTTAGGAGCTACAATCTTTTTAGCCGGAACAGCCTTTTTAGCAACAGGCTTGGTAACTTTTTTAGGAGCCGCTTTTTTAACCGGAGCCTTAGGAGCTACAATCTTTTTAGCAGGAACAGCCTTTTTAGCAACAGGCTTGATAGCTTTTTTAGGGGCTGCTTTTTTCGCTACAACCTTTTTAGCGGGAGTTGCCTTTTTAGCAACAGGCTTGGTTATTTTTTTAGGAGCTGCTTTTTTCGCTACAACCTTTTTAGCCGGAGCCGCTTTTTTCGCAACCGGTTTAGTAACTTTTTTAGGGGCTACTTTTTTCGCTACAACCTTTTTAACCGGGGTTGCTTTTTTCGCAACCGGTTTGGTTACTTTTTTAGCGGGGGCTTTGGCTACCGGTTTAGCAACTTTTTTGGGTGCTACTTTTTTAGCTAGGGGTTTAGCTGCTTTTTTAGGAGCTACTTTTTTTACTATTTTCTTTGCCATAAGCGAGTTTGTTCAATTAGACTTTGAATACATTAACTTTTATGATGTGGTTGTCCACGTCAATCTCAGTACTGTTGCTTAGTTGCTCGGTCAGCTCAAGCTCGGTAGCCAAAATTTCCGTGCAAATATATGTTTTGAATCCAATTATGGAATTTTCCAGATAATTATGTTTCTCAATCTGAACTTTTATTTTGTCAGTAACTTCTAAGTTGCTCTCTTTGCGGAGGTTCTGTAATTTGCTCACCAGTTCACGTGCAATCCCTTCTTCCCTTAGAGAATCGTTGAGTTCCACGTCCAGAGCTACCGTAATCCGTCCATCATTGGCTACTTTGTAACCGGCTATGTCTGAGGATAAAATCTCTACATCTGTTGGTAAAATTTCGATAGTTTCACCCTCAATATCAAGTTTAAAAAGGCCATTTTGCTCCAATATAGATATATCGGCCTGATTCATGGCGGTTATTGCATCCCCCACAGCCTTCATCTTGGCTCCCACTTTTTTGCCCAATATCCTGAAATTAGGTTTGATGGATTTCTCAATCTCTGCTATAAACTCCAGTTGTTTAACATTTACTTCCGACAGGATCAAATCCTGCACATGTTTGATCTCGTCTTTGATACGCGGATCCACCATCGGAATGAGGATTTTTTGCAAAGGCTGACGCACTTTGATATTTTCTTTTTTGCGGATGGATAATACCAACGAAGAAATTTTCTGGGCATATTCCATCTGCTCTTCTAAAATAGTATCAATAACACTTTCATCAGCCGTAGGTAAATCCGTTAAATGTACCGACTCGGCTTTGCCTCTTAAGTTTTTATATACCCAGTCGCTGAAAAACGGAGCAAACGGACTGCTCAGTTGGGCTATGGTACTCAAACATTGGTATAAGGTTTCGTATGCCGCTTTTTTGTCAGCATTCATTTCGCCTTTCCAAAAACGTCTGCGACTTAAGCGAATAAACCAGTTGCTGAAATGGTCGCTGGTAAATTCTTCAATAGCACGAACAGCCGGAGTGGCATCGTAATCGTCCATTTTGGTGCGAACCGTTTTAACCAGACTGTTTAGTTTGCTGATAATCCAGCGGTCGAGTTCTGTGCGTTCGTTAACTGGTGTAATGGTGTTTGCATCAAACTCAAACCCATCAATATTGGCGTAGATGGCAAAGAATGAATAGGTATTATAGAGTGTACCAAAAAACTTACGCTGGCTTTCCGATACCCCTTCGATATCGAATTTAAGGTTATCCCAAGGGTCGCTGTTGCTCAGCATATACCAACGGGTGGCATCGGCCCCGTATTTGGCAATGGTTTCAAACGGATCCACCACATTGCCCACGCGCTTGCTCATTTTGTTTCCGTTTTTATCGAGTACCAAACCGTTGGCAATAACATTTTTAAATGCAATGCCAGGGTTGTTGTTTTGTTTGTTCACGGCTTTCACTTCATCGCTGCACTCATTGAGCAATACCGCTAAGGTATGAAGGGTAAAAAACCATCCACGGGTTTGATCCACACCTTCGGCAATAAAGTCGGCAGGGTAGTTGTTGGCGAACACGTCTTTTTGCTCAAACGGGAAATGCCATTGTGCATACGGCATGGCTCCACTGTCAAACCAAACATCGATTAAATCGGGTTCGCGTAACATTTTGGTTCCGGTTGACGATACAAGCACCACTTCATCTACATAAGGTTTGTGCATGTCTTTCATCTCAAAACCGGCAGGCATAAACCCGGCCGCTTTTGCTTTGGATATTTCAGCATTCAGCTCTTCTGTTGAACCAATACATTTTTCTTCCGAACCATCTTTGGTTCTCCAAATTGGCAATGGAGTTCCCCAATAACGTGAGCGCGATAAGTTCCAGTCCACCAGATTTTCAAGCCAGTTTCCAAAACGGCCTGTTCCGGTATGCTCCGGTTTCCAGTTGATGAGTTTGTTCGCTTCCACCAGTTTGTCTTTGTATGCTGTGGTTTTGATGAACCAGCTTTCGAGCGGGTAGTATAAAATCGGTTTATCGGTACGCCAGCAATGTGGGTAGGTATGTTCGTATTTCTCTTTTTTGAAGAGTTTGTTTTCGGTTTGTAATTTCAGAATGATACGCTCATCTACGCTTAAATAATGCAGCTTAGAAGTATCATGAATCACACCGCTGAGTTTTTCTTTTTGAATCAGCAATTCAGCCGCTTTTTCGGCATCGGTTAAGTATGCTTCTTTCACATACTCCTCGCCATACAAAAACTGACCATCTTTTACTTCGGGTAAAAACTTACCGCGCTTGTCAACCAACGTTAAGCTGCCAATTCCGTTTTGTTTGGCCACTCTAAAGTCATCGGCACCAAAACTGGGCGCGATGTGCACGATACCGGTTCCATCTTCGGTGGTTACAAAATCACCAAGAATTACTTTGAATGCATCTCCGTTTTCAACCTGCGCAAATGGCAATAATTGCTCGTAGCGAATACCCGCAAGGTCTTTTCCTTTTACTTCACCTAATACAACAAATGGAATTTTTTTATCACCGGCTGCGTAAGCATTAAAGTCCAACTCGGCATTGTCGGCCGGGAAATATTTGCCCATCAGATCTTTGGCCAATACAACGGTACACGGTAAGTGTGAGTATTGGTTGTAAGTTTTAACAACTACGTATGTAATTTTTTCACCAACAGCCAAAGCCGTATTCGAAGGCAAAGTCCACGGAGTGGTGGTCCATGCAACAAAATAAACTTCGTCTTCTCCAAAACTATGAACTATGGACTGTGGACTATTAACTGCTTTAAACATCGCCACCGCAGTCATATCCTTCACATCTTTATATGTTCCGGGTTGGTTCAGCTCATGTGAACTAAGTCCTGTTCCGGCAGCAGGAGAGTAGGGTTGGATGGTATAGCCCTTATACAACAAACCTTTGCTGTACAATTGTTTGAGCAACCACCATAAGCTTTCGATATAGTTGTTTTCGTAAGTAACGTACGGATCGTTGAGATTTACCCAGTAGCCCATGCGTTGGGTGAGGTTGTTCCACACATCGGTAAACTTCATTACATCTTTGCGGCAAGCTTCGTTGTACTCGGCCACCGATATTTTTTTACCGATATCTTCTTTGGTGATGCCCAATGTTTTTTCGACTTGAAGTTCCACCGGCAATCCATGTGTATCCCATCCGGCTTTGCGTTTTACCTGAAATCCTTTTAAGGTATTGTAGCGACAAAAAATATCTTTCACGGTGCGGCTCATCACGTGGTGAATGCCCGGCATTCCGTTGGCACTGGGTGGACCTTCGTAAAACACAAATGAAGGAGCTCCGTTGCGGTTGCTTACACTTTTTTCAAATATTCCGTTTGTTTCCCAAAAGGTGAGTATCTCTTGTTCAAAGGCAGGAAAGTCCAGCTTTTTGTATTCGTTGTACTTGGTCATGTATTCAGTTGATAGGTTGATAAGGTTGATAGGACAGGTCTCTTACGTATCAACGTAATTTACCCATTACCAATCAACCATTGTCAAAAGGAGTGCGAAAATAGGGTTTGGGAACTATAAATGAAAGGGTTGGCTAAACTAGCTTTGGGGCTAATTTAAATACTTGCCGTGAATCACTTCCTGAACAAGAAGGGTGTTCCCCGATTTGTAAAAAGCAATGCACCAATCTTTTATGAAAATGCAGGATAAGCCTTTGTCAGCAAATGGTTTGAATCGGCAATTTTGGTAGCTGACTAGGGGAGATAGGGTTTGCTCAATATGTTGTGTAAATCGCAACAAAAATTGTTTGCCACTACCGGGAGTATTGATGGACTCAACAAAATGATACAATGCCAGCAAAGCCTCTTCGGCATTAGCCGAGTAAACAATTGTCATTATTTCAGTTTATTAAGAATGTCTTGAGCTGTTTTACCGGTTTTGCTGATTGGATGTTCTGTAAAATAAGCATTCCAATCTTGTTCCGTCATTTGTGGAGGGATGCCAAGGGCAAGGTCAGCAGGTGTTGCAGCCGATTTAACCATAATGTGATTTGACTTCACAAAATCATTAAAGGCATTTTCCTGCTCCTTGTTTTCAATAATGACAGTACGGGTTACCATGTTTCAAATATACAATTTTGATCTTTAAAAAAGAGGCAGGGCAACACGCATTAAAAATGTCTGAAAAAGTAAACGATTAGAAAATGAGT
>CAYMRD010000028.1:0-30118 GCA_964392775.1 uncultured Bifidobacteriaceae bacterium | reverse complement strand
CCCATTCCTGTTGGCTGTCTCTTTTTTTTATCAGAGATTATGAACAGGCTCTAAGCATTCGAACTCAGACAACAAGGGCTGGACGTCAAAACTCAATACCCTCTCCCATTCATCTATAAAGACATTCAAATGGAAGTTGGTTATCGTATCGACCTATTGGTTAATAACGAAGTGATTGTGGAAGTAAAATCCGTTGAAACCCTTGCACCAATCCACCATGCGCAAACCCTTACCTACCTTAGGTTATCGGGCAAACAACTGGCCTTGCTCATTAACTTCAATACAAGCAGATTGACAGAGGGAATCCACCGTTACAAAATGTAAGAAAATCGACAAAAAAGCCTTTATATTTCAGTGGTAAAAGCATAATCTTGCATACTATCATTAGACCTCAACATGACAACTGCGCAACAATCATCTCCGATGAATAAAAGACAATTATTACAGCAAAAACGAGACGAATCACTATTAGGAGGCGGACAGGCCCGTATTGATTCTCAGCATAAAAAAGGAAAACTCACCGCCCGCGAACGCATTCACTTTTTGCTGGACGAAGGCAGCTTTGAAGAAATTGGCGCTTTTGTACAACACCGCTCCAAAGATTTTGGAATGGAAAAACAGCAGTTTTTAGGGGATGGTGTGGTAACAGGTTACGGAACCATCAGCGGACGGTTAGTGTATGTGTTCTCTCAGGACTTCACCATTTTTGGAGGTTCACTGAGTGAAACCCATGCCGAAAAAATCTGCAAGCTGATGGACATGGCCATGAAAGCCGGAGCGCCCATCATCGGACTCAACGATTCGGGGGGAGCACGTATTCAGGAAGGCGTTGTATCACTTGGAGGTTATGCCGATATCTTCTTCCGCAATACCATGGCCAGCGGTGTGATCCCGCAAATATCGGCCATCATGGGCCCCTGTGCGGGTGGTGCAGTTTACAGCCCTGCTATTACCGACTTTATTATGATGGTTGAAAACACCTCGTACATGTTTGTTACCGGACCAAACGTTGTTAAAACGGTAACACACGAAGAAGTAACTTCTGAAGAGTTAGGCGGAGCATCTGTTCATTCAAGCAAAAGTGGAGTAGCACATTTTACGGCAGCCAATGAGATTGACTGCATCAACCAACTCAAAAAACTCATCAGCTATATTCCCGGGAACTGCGAAGAAAAAACACCAGGCCTTCCGTATGAAGCAGGTGATGAAATACGTCCTGCGCTTCAAAATATTGTTCCCGAAAATGCCAACCAACCGTATGATATGCGAGAGGTAATTGAGCAGATTGCGGACGAAGGGTCATTTTACGAAGTGCATAAAAACTATGCAGAGAACATCGTTGTAGGCTTTGCACGCCTAGCAGGACGCAGCATCGGTATTGTAGGCAATCAGCCTTCACAACTGGCCGGATGTCTGGATATTCATGCTTCCCAAAAAGGAGCCCGTTTTGTACGTTTCTGCGACTCGTTTAATATTCCGTTGCTGGTGTTTGAAGATGTTCCGGGATTTTTACCGGGAACCGATCAGGAGTGGAATGCCATTATCACCAACGGAGCCAAATTATTGTATGCCTTTTGCGAAGCTACGGTACCACGTGTAACCGTAATTACCCGCAAAGCTTATGGAGGAGCTTATGATGTGATGAACTCCAAACATATTGGTTGCGACATGAACTTTGCCTGGCCTACTGCCGAGATTGCCGTAATGGGAGCTAAAGGTGCTGCTGAAATCATTTTCAAAAAAGAAATTGACAGCGCTTCCGATCATGCAGCCGAACTGGCCGCTAAAGAAAAAGAATATGGAGATTTATTTGCCAACCCATACCGTGCAGCCGAAAGAGGTTTTATTGACGAAGTAATATTCCCGGAAGAAACGCGTTTAAAGCTCATCAAGGCATTTAAAATGCTCGAGAATAAAGTTGCCAACTTACCACGTAAAAAACATGGAAACATACCATTGTAAAATTCGAAGCACGAAATTCAAAATTCGAAACGTTGTCACGCGGAGTTTATCGAAGCGCTCTTTTGCGACTTTCCTTTTTCTCTGTGCCTCTGTGCCTCTGTGGTTAAGTGCAGCCGAAAACGAACAGCGTGTACCATCCACCATTACCAACGTAACAGTATTTATCAATCAGGCGCAGGTAACGCGTGTAGCCAAGGTGAATTTACAAGCCGGTATCACCAACCTCGTGTTTGATAAGGTATCGCCTTATATCAACCTTAACAGCATACAGGTAAAAACAGAAGACAATGTTTTATTGTTATCGGTGAGCCAGCGCAATAACTACCTCGATAAAGAAGAGAAACCGGCCTTTATCAAAGAAATAGAGGACACCATCAATACCCTTTCCAACCAACTGCAACTGTTGCAAATTAAACGTGATGCGCTCCTGTTGGAGAAAGACGTTTTGCTGGCTAACAAAAAAATAGGTAATGATAACGTGGGCTCCAAAGTAGATGATCTCGAAGATGCGCTTACCTTGTTTCGTAAACGCTCTCAGGATATTGGCGAAGAGCTGATGAAAATCGGGGCTTCCGAAAAACGGTTGAATAGCATCATCGTCAAGTTTCAGCAACAACTGAACGAATATAATAGCAACGAAAACAGCACAGCCGAATTGGTGGTAACTGTTAAAACATTGGCTCCTGTAAACAACGCTAAAATTGAATGGAGCTATTTGGTGACCAATGCCTCATGGCTTCCGTTTTACGATGTTCGTGTAAAAGACACCAAAAGCAATTTGCAATTGGTAAGCAAAGCCTATATCATCCAAAACACCGGTGAAGCATGGAAAAATGTGACGCTGAAACTGAGCACTGCCAACCCGAACGAAAGTGGAAGCAAACCTGAACTGGCAACCAACTTTTTAGAATTCACGCAGCCTGCTGCTTATGGTTATGTGAACAAGAATAGTATGGCCCCTTTGCAATCGCAAGAAGTGGCTCCAGCCCAAAGCATGGATAGCAAAACCAAATTAGCATACTCCAAAGGTGTTGCACAAGTTCAGCACTCACCCGTGAATATTGAGTTTAACGTCACTTCTGCCTATACCATTCCGAGTGATGGCATCCAACATCAGGTGGATTTAACCGTTACCGATTTGAAAGCGGAATATGGTTACGGTTGTGTTCCAAAGCTGGATAAAAATGCATTTGTAACCGCCAAGGTTTCGGGCAATGATTTAGTAAACCAGGTGAGTGGCGAAGCCAATGTGTATTTTGACGGAACCTTTGTAGGCAAAACATATATCAATGGAACCACCAGCGATTCGATGTTGATTTCACTGGGACGCGATAAACGTATTCAGATTCAGCGCAACCTGTTGAAAGATTTTAGCAGCAAATCGCTTTCGGGCAGCACCCGCAAAGAAGTGAACACCTGGGAAATCAACTTGCGCAATACCCGTAAAGAAGCGGTTACACTGGTAATTGAAGACCAGATACCGGTTTCATCAGATAAGGATATTGAAGTGAAGCTTACCCAACCGGGTACAGCACAATACAATGCCGAAACAGGTAAACTGATTTGGGTAGTGCAACTTGCACCTGAACAATCGCAAGCACTCCGCTTTACGTTTGAAGTTAAATATCCGAAGGATAAAACCATCAGCACGTATTAACAGTCATGGGAATCAAATCCATTCTTGCCAAACCATTAGCCGCATACATTGCGGGCAAAGTGCGTAAAGATGCACGCAACGCGGTGGCCGACCAGGACAAATGGATGCGAACCATACTCCAAAAAGCAAGCAATACGGCATTCGGTCGCGACCATGAATTTGCACAAATTCAATCTTATGATGATTTTAAAACATCCGTTCCCATTCGCGATTACGAACAACTGAAACCGTATATCGACAAAGCAGTTTCCGGAGAAAAAGATGTATTGTGGCCGGGACAACCTTTGTACTGGAGCAAAACTTCCGGAACCACTTCGGGTGTAAAGTATATTCCTTTAACCAAAGACTCCATCCCCTATCATATCAACTCGGCCCGCAATGCCCTGCTCTGTTATATTGCAGAAACCGGCAAAGCCGATTTTGTAGATGGCAAGCTGATATTTTTATCGGGCAGTCCGGAGCTTGAAGAAAAAAACGGTATTCCCGTTGGACGATTGAGTGGTATTGTGAACCACCATGTTCCCCAATACCTGCGCAGAAACCAGATGCCTTCATATACCACCAATTGCATTGACGACTGGGAACAAAAAGTGGAGGCGATTGTAGAAGAAACCTTCTCTCAAAACATGACCCTCATCAGCGGTATTCCGCCCTGGGTACAAATGTATTTTGATAAGCTATCTGCCAAAAGTGGAGGCAAAAAAATCAAAGACATCTTCCCCAACTTTAACTTGTTTGTGTATGGAGGAGTGAACTTCGAACCGTATCGCGCAAAGATTGAAGAAAGCATTGGCGCGCAAATCGATACACTTGAAACATATCCGGCTAGCGAAGGTTTTATTGCTTACCAAGATACCCGAACTGAACCCGGATTATTGCTACTCACCAATAATGGAATCTTCTATGAGTTTATTCCGGTGGATGAATTTTTCAATGAGAACCCATCGCGCATTTCATTGAAAGATGTGGAACTGGGACGTAACTACGTCCTCATCTTAAACACCAACGCGGGATTGTTTGGATACAATATTGGCGATACCGTTAAGTTCGTTTCTAAAGATCCGTATCGTATCGTGGTAACCGGTCGCATCAGACATTATATATCCGCCTTTGGCGAACATGTGATTGGTGAAGAGGTAGAAGACGCTTTATTGAGCGTCTCGAAAAAACATAATATAGAAATTGTAGAATTTACCGTTGCCCCTCAGGTAACACCACCCGAAGGCGGATTGCCTTACCACGAGTGGTTTGTGGAATTTGGCACTGAACCCGAAAATATGGAAACGTTTGCTCAACAAGTAGACGAAGCCCTGCAACACAAAAATATTTATTACAAAGACCTGATTACCGGAAACATCTTGCGCAAACTGGTACTGCGTAGCATGAAAAAAAACACCTTCATTGAGTACATGCGCAGCGAAGGCAAACTGGGCGGACAAAACAAAGTGCCCCGCCTGAGCAACGACCGCAAGATTGCAGATAAGCTTCGTAAATTTTGGGAATCTTAGATTTTGTACATAAATTCGTACAAAATTAAACATCATGAAAACCGCCACCGTTTCTGATTTTAGAGATAATGTAAAAGAATACCTAGACCAAGTAGCTGAAAACCACGAGGAGCTAATTATTTCCAGACCCAAAAACAAAAACATAGTAGTCTTATCATTGGATGACTATGAATCTCTTAAGGAAACCACCTATTTACTTTCCTCCCCTGCAAATGCTGCTCGTTTGCAAGAAGGTCTTGATCAATATAAAAACAGCAAGACTGTAATAAAATCGCTTAAAGACCTATGATTTCTTTCACTACTAATGCCTGGGACGACTACCTATATTGGCAGGAACAAGGTAGTGATAAAATCAACCGCATTAATGATTTACTCAAGGCCATATCGAGGGATCCTTATAAGGGAATTGGCAAACCCGAACCACTAAAAGGAAATCTGAGTGGATGGTGGAGCAGACGAATTGATTTAGAACATCGTTTAGTATATAAAATTGAAAAGAAGGATATTGTTATTTTACAATGTCGTTATCACTATTAACCAATACGGTTCATTTACTCCATGACGCAAAAGAAAAAAATAGCCATACTCGGCAGCACAGGATCCATTGGCACACAAGCTTTAGAAATTGCACGTGAGCAAAAGGAAACGATAGAGATTGAAGTCTTGACCGCCAACTCAAATGCCGGTTTATTGATTGCTCAAGCCAAAGAGTTTCAACCCAACCATGTGGTGATTGCTGATGAAAGCAAATACCTTCAAGTAAAAGAAGCATTAGCAAATGACGATATCAAAGTATTTGCAGGCAGCAAATCCATTGCCGATGTGATGGAAATTACTTCGGCAGATACGGTATTGACAGCCATGGTAGGCTACAGCGGATTGCTACCCACCATTAAAGCCATTGAAAACAAAAAACGTATTGCGCTTGCCAACAAAGAAACGTTGGTGGTTGCCGGTGAACTCATCACCAAACTCTGCGCTCAACACCGGGTTGATTTGATTCCGGTAGATTCAGAGCATTCAGCAATATTTCAATGTTTGGTGGGTGAAGATTTAAACGCTATTGATAAAATTATTTTAACAGCCAGTGGTGGACCTTTCCGTGGTAAAAAACGTTCCGACCTTGCCGAAGTCACCAAAGTACAGGCACTCAAACACCCCAACTGGAACATGGGCGCAAAGATCACCATCGACTCGGCAACCCTGATGAACAAAGGCTTGGAAGTGATTGAAGCCAAGTGGTTATTTGGAGTTCAGGGCAAACAAATTGAAGCGGTGATTCATCCGCAAAGCATCATTCACAGCATGGTTGAATTTAATGATGGAAGCATCAAAGCGCAAATGGGATTGCCCGATATGAAACTGCCGATTCATTATGCCTTTTTCTTTCCGCAGCGTATTCAAACCGATTTCAAACGAATGAGCTTCAAAGAAATCAATACACTTACGTTTGAAGAACCTGACCGGGAAACTTTCCGCAATCTGGCATTAGCTTATGAAGCGATGGACAAAGGTGGAAATCTCGCTTGTATTCTCAATGCCGCCAACGAAGTAGCGGTGGATGCCTTTTTACACGACAAAATAAAATTTCTACAGATTGCTGAATTGAATGAAAAATGTATGAACAGCGTTTCGTTTATCAAACACCCGACTCTGGAGGATTATATCCGAACCGATGCCGAAACCCGCAGGGTTGCTGCTTCTCTACTGTACTAATACACTCGTTCACTGACAGAAACAGGTATTTCACCGAATCGGTAAATCAACCCGTTTTTCTGTTGTAAATCCCCTATTTTCGCACACTTAAAAACAACAACACACACATGCAAGGATTGATGATGGCGGCCCAATTAATTACGGGCATTTCGATACTGGTTATTTTACATGAACTCGGACATTTTTGGGCAGCTCGCGCCTTCGGCATTAAGGTCGAGAAGTTTTATTTATTCTTTGATGCCTGGGGTAAAAAACTGTTCAGCATCCAGATTGGCGAAACTGAATACGGTATCGGATGGTTGCCTTTGGGTGGCTATGTAAAAATTGCAGGTATGATTGATGAAAGCATGGATACCGAAGCCATGGCGAAACCTGCCGAACCCTGGGAGTTTAGAAGCAAGCCTGCATGGCAACGCTTAATTGTAATGATTGGTGGTGTGGTGATGAATGTAATCGCAGCAATTATCATTTTTGCCATGATCAAATATTCGGTGGGCGAAGAAAACCTCATCAACAAATCACTCAAACATGGAATCATTCCGAGTGAGATGGCCACTGAATTCGGCTTCCAAAAAGGTGATAAACTGCTTGCCGTAAATGGCAATACAATCAACTACTTTAACGATGCGCTCAACAGCGAAATTATTTTAGGCAATAACCTTCCGATGTATACCATCAACCGCAACGGGGTGGATACAACCATTACCTTACCCAGCGATTTCCTCAACAAACTTTCATCAGGAGCCAAGAGCGCTTTTTTCATGCCACGCATGGAAGTGTATGTGAAACGTGTGCTATCCGGAACACCAGCAGAACGAGCAGGTTTGTTAGCTGATGACCATATCATTGGCGTAGACAGCACTGAAGTATTTTGTTTTGACGAGTTTCAACCGATGCTGAAACAATATGCCGGCAAAACAACTGACCTCAAAGTGGTACGCAATACCGACACGATGAATCTTTCGGTGACTGTTTCATCTGACAGTACAATCGGTTTCCAGCCTTACGATAAATCATGGGCTGTTGACATTAAAAAATATTCATTCTTCGGAGCCTTCCCTGCCGGTTTAAAAGAAGCAACCTCAACTTTGGTTGGACAAGTAGCCAGTTGGGGTAAAATATTCAAAGGTGAAGTTGCCGTAAACAAAGCCGTACAAGGTCCGATCGGGATTGCCAAATTTTATGGCCCAACCTGGGATTGGCTCAATTTCTGGCTGATGACAGCTTTAATTTCTTTAGGTCTTGCCTTCATGAATATCCTGCCGATTCCTGCTTTGGATGGTGGACATGTGGTATTGCTTATTTTGGAAATGATTACCGGCAAACCTATCAGCACCAAAGCTATGGAACGTGTGCAAACGGTGGGTATGATAATCTTATTGTCGTTGATGGTATTGATTTTCGGAAACGATATCATAGGCCTGTTCCGCAGGTAAAACACCCCTGTGGGTATGTGGATTGTTAAACATACCGCTCCTTGTACATTTGACTAAACAATAAAAAAGTTATGTACAAAATCGTACTCGTATGTATTCTGTTGATTGGGGGAAATGTTTATGCACAAACGCCTGCCGATACACCTAAGCCTCCGGTTAAGGTATTGATTGTGCCCAACCAAACCATGATGCATTTTAGTGATTCCGATGAGGAAATTGCACGCCAAAGCCACAAAGATGTGAACCAGGTGCGCAACCAATTGCGATTGGATCTGGAAGCAAATATCTACCACCAGCTTCTCACAAACTTTGCCCCCATCAGTTTGTTACGCGCTACCACCCTTAATGGAGAAGAGGACCTGAACCGCATTTATGCGGCTACCAAATATCAGGTGTACTCTAAACAAGCACAAGAAGAGTATATAGCAGCAAAAGGAAATGCCGTTTCACAGTCGTTTAAAAATATCAGCGAAAAGTTTAAACGCAAATCAAAAGACCAAACCTTTTGGGCCAGCGATTCTTCTGTGATGCTGGGCGCAATTGGCGGCAAAGAGACCTTCCCCTACCTGCACAAAAAATACAATGAACAGTATGTTCTGTTCATCACTCAATTTGAAATCAATACCAATAACAAAAACAGCATTGAGTGGCTCAAACAAGAATATGTACGAGAGTATACCATTCACTATAACTTATTTGATTATACGGGCATGTTGATTCGTGCCGAAGTAATCACCATTAAAGCCGGTAACGACAACAAACTCGAAGACATCAAAAGTAAATACCTGATTGTACTTGCGCAGAAGTTGCGTGATATCATTCTGGCAGCAAACCCATCATAAACCATGAGCACACTGAAATTAGGAGACAAGGTTCGTTTTGTAAACGAGAACATGCAAGGCGTGGTGACCAGCATCAACGGAAAAATTGTAGGTGTAACGATTGAAGATGATTTTGAAATTCCCGTTGCGGTCAATGATGTGGTAAAGATTGAGGAAGTTTCAACTGCAAAAAAAGACGAGCCTGTTTTTGTTACCAAGAAAACGCAATTCGTCAAAGTGCATTCGGGCATTCATATTGCCTTTGAGCGGTTAAGCGAAACCTCACTTGAGCTCAAACTACACAACTCCGAAACCGACTTGATCAGCTTCGCTTACTTTCAAAAAAACGAGCAAAAATTTGAACTGCGCCAGCAAGGAACCCTTGAACTTGAAACATGGGTATCGTTGGGCAAATTCAACCTCGACCAGTTTAACAACTGGCCCGAAATGGCTTTTCAAATCATGTTCATCACCGAACGTGGTAACGACTTCCGGCCACAGTTGGTACGAACCATAAAGCTATCAGCCAAAGAGTTTCATGGCAGCTTTAAGCAATGTTATTTCTTAGGCAAGCAAGCTTATACGTTTAGATTAGATGAAGCCCTGAATGCGGCCGACCTAAACAAATTACTGAACAAGGATTTCTCGGAACCAATAGCCAAACGCAGTTTTGTAACCGAAGAATCACTCAACAAAAAACCACAACCCGTAGTTGATTTGCATATTGAAGCCTTGACCGACCAACACAAACAACTATCGGCACAAGATATTATGGATCTGCAGATGAAGGTATTTACACGCAGTTTGGAAATGGCTCATGTACACCAAATGCAAAAGATTGTTTTCATCCATGGTGTCGGCAACCATTTCCTCAAAAACAAAATCAAGAACTACCTGGCCCAACAAAAAAGTGTGGTCAAAAAATATCAGGATGCTGATATGGTAAAGCATGGCGGTGGAGCAACAGAAGTATTGCTGAGTTAGCGGTCATTGTAGGACGCCCCATAAACAGACAGGCAATAAAAAATATGAAAAAAGTAATTGCTGCATTCAATATGACACTTGACGGTGTTTGCGACCATACGACAGGGATTGCTGACGAAGAACTACACCAACATTACTCTGAATTGATAGATAATGGAGGTGTTATATTATATGGGCGGATAACCTACCAGCTCATGCAATTTTGGCAAGAACTCTTGAAAAAACCTTCTGGTGAAAAAACAATGGACGACTTCGCAACCTCAATAGATAAAATTCAAAAACTTGTTTTTTCAAACACACTAAAAGACACGGGCTGGGACAGTGCAAAACTTGCAAGTAAGTCTCTTATTGAAGAAGTTTTGGAACTTAAACAACAATCAGAAAAAGACATTCTTGTTGGAAGTCGGAGTCTGATTATTCAACTTTTAAACAGGAATCTTATTGACGAATTGCAAATTTGTATTCACCCTATCATCGAAGGGAAAGGGCTGTTACTATTTGACCAAATTAAGGACAGGATTGTTTTGAAACTCATTAAGACAAAATTGCTAAACTCCGGTGCAACAGTATTTTACTATGAGCCGACAATTCAGAATGACAAGCAAACAACAGATTAAAAATAGAATTATGGCAAGTATCAACCCTCACATTAATTTCAACGGCAATGCAGAAGAAGCATTCAACTTTTACAAATCAGTATTTGGCGGAGAGTTCTCAAAAATAATGCGTTTCAAAGATTTAGCAAGTGTTGAATTTCCAGTTGCGGAACATGAAGCAAATAAAATAATGCACATTGCTTTACCAATCGGTAAAAGTATTTTAATGGCTAATGATGTACCTGAAATACTGGGACGAACAAACGAAAATGAGAACAGAAGCAAAATTGTAATTAGTGCAGAAAGCAAAGAAGAAGCGGACAAATTATTCAATGGACTTTCGGCAGGAGGACAAATTGAAATGCCTATTTCCGACAGCCCTTGGGGTACATATTTTGGTATGTTTAGAGACAAATATGGAATTGAATGGATGGTAGATTTTGCCCCGAATTATAATGGATAAACTTAACCAACGAACCGCTAACAAGGGTGGCTGTTGCTCAACTACTCAAAGTGAAAAACCAGAGAAAAATCACACAATACTGATTCCTCTGTACCCCTTTATTTTCAACCATCTGAAACGTTCAAACTGAGATACATGTTTTCTGCAAATGGTAAGAATGAACGCAGCATTGCCTTCGTAAGACATCAACCTGAAGCATTAACGTTTGAGTTCAAAGTTCTCAAAATATTTAAGTCCTCCTTCAGAAACATTCACGACAACAACTTTCGAAAACGGAGAACCTTTCCAACACCATTCCGTAAATTGTTTCAAGACATGCTCCTCTCCTTCTACTTCGCAGTATACTTCACCGTTGGGTTGGTTGCGTACAAAACCTGTCAGGCCTAATTTTACAGCCTGCTCCACAGTATACTTTCTGAAAAATACACCCTGCACTTTTCCGATTATGGTGATATTAAAATGTTTCATGAATATGCTATTGGCTGTTGGCCTTTAGCTGTTAGCGAATACGTCTTATAAATAAACTTACCTGCTACTAAATTATCAGTAGTTAGTCGGTCCGCGGTTCCTACTAATTAACTTTATTAACCAATCAATTCTCTTTACATTTTAACTAGTTAACACAATTAACATATTAACTACTCTCCACTTCCTTCAACAACTCCGCACAGCTTCGTTCCAACATTTGGTAAACATCTTCAAACCCATCCATCGCACCGAAATACGGATCGGGCACTTCGGTATTGGGAAACTTAACATCATAAGCACGCATCAATTGCACTTTGGCGTAGTGTTGTCCCGATGCCAATTTCCGAATATTGTACAGGTTCTCTTTATCCATAGCCAGAATATAATCAAACCGGTCAAGGTCTTCTTTAACAAACGCACGAGCCCGGTGAGTAAGCTTGATTCCATATTCTTCGCAGGTTTGGCGGGCACGTTTATCAGGTAATTCACCAATATGGAAGGAAGCTGTTCCGGCTGAGTCTACTTCTATTTCCTCGCTCAATCCTGCATCATCCACCATTCGCTGAAAAATACCATGCGCCATGGGCGAACGGCAGATGTTTCCCAAACACACAAAGATTACTTTTTTCATAATACAAGTATAGAAGAAAGATCGTTTCACGGAAAGAGGAAAGACCGCTTCGCTCTAAGAAAATAGAATCCTGAAATTCAAATACTCTCTTTCCTCTCGCGTTCTCGTCTCTCTTATCTTTTTCTCTACTTTTGTTCCCTAACCTTTTACACATGAATTGGATACTCCTCATTATTGCCGGCTTATTTGAAGTAGGATTTGCAACCTGCTTAGGCAAAGCCAGAGAACATACCGGCACAACCGCAACCCTGTGGATGCTTGGCTTTTTTGCATGCTTATCGGTAAGTATGTTTTTATTGTACAAGGTTACACAAACCTTACCCATTGGAACGGCTTATGCCGTGTGGACCGGAATTGGTGCCATCGGAACAGTGTTGGTGGGCATCTTCATCTTTAAAGAACCGGCTGATTTTTGGCGGGTATTTTTTATCTTCACACTGATTACTTCCATTGTGGGATTGAAAGCAGTTTCGCATTGAGGAAATTATCTTTGATAATATCAAACAAACTATCACAAATCATACTACAAAAAAGGCCTGAAACAATTCGCTTCAGACCTTTTTATATTTTATCAAGAGACTCTGTTCTCGATTCTCTCATCTCGTTTCTCGCTTCATCTTACTCTTTATCCAAAAACGGATAACGGTAATCTGTTGGTGCAGCAAAGGTTTCTTTGATGGTACGCATCGAAACCCAGCGCAACAAGTTAACCATCGCTCCTGCCTTATCGTTTGTACCGCTTGCACGGGCTCCACCAAAAGGTTGTTGTCCAACTACGGCTCCGGTTGGTTTATCGTTGATATAGAAGTTACCGGCAGCGTTGCGCAATTTTTTAGTTGCCAGCTCAATCGCGTAACGGTCTTCAGCAATGATCGAACCTGTTAAGGCATACTCAGAAGTTGAATCAACTAAAGTCAATGTTTCTTCAAACTTCTCAGCATCGTATACGTAAACGGTTAATACCGGACCAAAAATTTCTTCGCACATGGTTTTGTACTTCGGATCTTTGGTAACAATAACGGTTGGTGCTACAAAGTATCCAGAAGACTTGTCGTAAGTACCACCAGCGATGATTTCGCAATTGGCATCTTTTTTCGCTTCTTCAATATAACCTGCAATTTTATCAAATGATTTTTCGTCAATCACCGCGTTGATGAAATTACCGAAATCTTCGGTTGGTCCCATTTTAAAGGTTGCCATATCAGCCACCATTTTGGTTTTGATAGCAGGCCACAGGTTTGAAGGAACATATACACGTGAAGCAGCCGAACATTTTTGTCCCTGGTATTCAAATGCACCACGAACAATAGCCGTAGCAGTCATTTCCGGCTCAGCAGTTTTGTGAATCATGATAAAATCCTTACCACCTGTTTCACCCACAATACGCGGGTAGGTTTTGAATTTATGGATATTGTTACCAATGGTTTTCCAAACGTTTTGGAATACTCCGGTAGAACCTGTAAAGTGAATCCCTGCAAAATCAGGATGTGAGAAAATCACATCACCAGCATCCGGTCCGCTAACATATACCAAGTTGATAACCCCATCAGGCAAACCTGCTTTTTTGAAAATCTCCATCAGCACATTGGCTGCATACACTTGTGTATTGGCCGGTTTCCAAACAACTACGTTACCCATCATAGCAGCCGAAGTTGGCAAGTTACCCGCGATAGCCGTGAAGTTAAATGGAGTCAATGCAAACACAAATCCTTCGAGCGGGCGGTATTCAACACGGTTCCACATGCCTTTGCCCGACACAGGTTGGTCGCTGTAAATTTGCGTCATATACTTTACGTTGAAACGCAAAAAGTCGATGAGTTCGCAAGCCGCATCAATTTCAGCTTGGTACGCATTTTTACTTTGTCCAAGCATGGTAGCTGCGTTTAATTTTGCGCGGTAAGGACCGGCAATTAAATCAGCAGCACGCAAAAAGATAGCAGCACGTTGTTCCCATGCCAAATCTTCCCATTTGCTTTTGGCAGCAAGAGCCGCGTCAATGGCTTTGGTTACATGGCTTTTATCGCCCTGATGAAAATGCCCGAGTGTATGTTTGTGGTCGTGAGGAGGAGACATTCTAACTTTGTTTCCTGTTTTTACCTCTTCGCTTCCGATATACATTGGCACATCCAATTCTTTGCTGCGGGCATCTGCCAAAGCAGCTTTTAATTCGGCACGTTCTTTACTGCCCGGTGCATAGTTCAATACCGGTTCGTTGATGGGTGCTGGTACGTTAAAAAATCCGTTCATGTGTATGTTTGTTAATTAGTTGATATGTTAATAGGTTGATAAGGGGGAGGCATCCACCCTCAGTTCAAACCCCGTTTTCTAAATGCACCGCGAATATACTTGGCAAAGGCAAAACTACAAAGGTGATAATTAGCAGGGAAGGTGAGGGAAAAGAATAAAGAAGTAAGACACAAGATTTGCCCAAACAGGCAGTTTCGCGACTTCTCCCCTCTTTTTTCTTTTTTCTTCGTCTTTCTTCTTTTCTCTTTCCTCTCAATTCTCCCCTACATTTGCCCCCATGCAGCCCGAACTCCAACTCACCAAAGACCATTCGCATACCTTGTATGTTCCCGAGCTGGATGAAACCTACCATTCCCGCAACGGAGCCATTGAAGAGGCGTTGTATGTGTATATCGGGAGAGGATTATTGGATTATCAAGAAAGTCGGCAGTCGGCAGTTTGCAGTAGGCAACTAGAATACTCCAATATCCAACATCCATCTTCTAACTTCCAACCTCCAATCTCCATTCTCGAAATCGGCTTTGGCACCGGACTCAATACCTGGCTTACGGCCATGGAGTGCGAGAAACTAAATATCAAATGTACCTACCATTCCCTCGAAACTTATCCTCTTTCGGTTGAACTGATTCGGCAATTAAATTACACTTCAGACACTTCCGAAATCAACAAAACCCTTTTCCTTCATCTGCATGAAACCGATTGGGATACGAATATTGACATCACTCCGTTTTTTAAATTGAATAAACTGAATACTTCCCTCCAGAATTTTACACCTTCCGAAACCTATGATATTATTTATTTTGATGCCTTTGCACCCGAGAAACAACCGGAGCTGTGGACCAGAGAATTGTTTCAGAAATTATATGATTGCCTGAGTCCTAATGGAGTAATTGTAACGTATTCAAGTAAAGGAGAGATTAAACGCCTATGGCGGGAGATTGGGTTTGAAGTTGAAAGATTACCGGGACCGCCTAAGAAGAGGCACATGCTTCGAGGAATGAGAAAAGATGAAAGAAATAAGAGATGAGAACATTTAGGTATATTACACAATCTTCTCATCACTAACTCACCAATCCATAATAATCAACTACAATTTTGTACACGAAGATTCTAAAAAGAAGAAAGATTAAAGACCACGAAGAGGAAAGCGCAAGTCCCGGCCTTCGTAGCCTTTCCTTACTTATATTTTTTGCCCTTCGTGTACAATCACTAACCATTCATGACAACCGTAAGTAAACCGCAAACTGCTGACTTTCTCATCATCGGACAAGGCCTGGCCGGGAGTTTGGCTGCGTGGATGCTGGCTGCCAAAGGCGTACGGGTAGCGGTGGTTGATAATGGAGCTCCGCTTACTTCGAGCAAGGTGGCTGCGGGCATGTTCAATCCCATCAATACCAAAAGGTTTACGGTGATGACTGATGCTGAACGATTGATCGAAGACGCATTATCTATTTACCAAAACATCGAACAACAACTGGAAGTAACCATTGTGCACCGCCAACCGATTTACAATGTATTTGGCAATACCAAAGAGGGTAATGATTATACGCTGAAACTAGAGCATCCTTTTTTTAACAAATACACCGAATCCACACCTCAACCGGAACCTCATATTCGTCAGCCTTTTGGCGTATTTGAAGTTAGCAAATTATGCGGCTGGGTCGATATCAAGACCTTGTTGACAGCCATCCGTAATTGGTTGCAACGGGAGCAATTACTTATCGAAAAACAACTGGATTATGCCCAACTCACCTTCAACGGACGATTCTGGAACTTTGGCAGTATTGAAGCCACACATGTAATCAGTTGTGAAGGATACCAGTTGAACCACAACCCTTATTTTAAACACCTGAAAATTGTTCCCTGCAAAGGAGATGTACTGGAATTTGAAGCGCCCGGATTCAATCCTCAGCGGGTAATCAAAAAAGGAATTTATATTGTTCCACTTGGCGAAAACCGTTTCCGCTGTGGTTCTACCTATCGTTGGTTTAATGATAACGAGCAACCCAAGCCGGAAGATATGGCAGAACTCTCTTCCAAAATTGCGGAATTGATTGACGTGCCTTTTACCATTACCTCTCATGTTTGTGCTGTGCGCCCCACCACCCGCACCCGCGATATCATCGTTGACAAACACCCTGAATATCCCAACCTGTATGCCGTTAACGGACTTGGAACCAAAGGCGTGATGAACGGAATCAAAGCCATGCGTCAATTAATGGATACACTTGGTTTGTAACGTGTAAAACACTCCTCCACATTTACCCGCAAACACCTCATCTTTGAGCAAAACAGAACCGCATGCTCAACTGGAATATTGAAACCATTCGCCTCAACCTTAAGTACACGTGGAAATTATCGCGCAACGCAACCGATTATAAACTCAATAATATCATCTGTGTTGGTGACGGTAAACATCTGGGCAAAGGTGAAGTAGCGCCCAATATCCGCTACAACGAAACTCCCGAAGGCATGTTGCAAGCCTTTGAACGTTTTGCGGCCGTAGCGCCTACCGCTCCTGTTCATATTGAAGCGTTAACCGAATTGCTCGATTCGTTGAAACTACCCAATGCTTTGCGTTTTGGAATTGAAAGCGCCTATATTCATTTCCGGTGTGCGCAAACGGGAGAAAGTGTTACCAATTTTTTAGGCATACAGACTCCACAAGAAGTGTCAACATCCTTCTCGTTGCCTATTATGCCGGTGGATGAAATTGCTACGTTTTTTGAAACGTATAACCTTGCACGTTTTAAACGGTTGAAGCTGAAAGTAAATGCAGAGTCGGCACACGAGTTATTGCAAGCACTAACGGCAGTAACCAATCAACCTTTAATCATTGATGCCAATGAAGGCTGGAAAGATCCGGAAGAACTGATTGCGTTTTTACATGCACTCAAACCTTACAATATTGAGGTGATTGAACAGCCCATGCCTGCCGGAATGGATGCTGAATATGCCTACCTCAAAAAACAATCGCCTTATGTTTTGATAGCAGATGAGAGCGTTTGCGACCACGCTGATTTTGAATCGCTGCAACACCGGTTTCACGGTATTAATATGAAACTGATGAAAGCAGGTGGATATATCAATGGATTGCGTTTGCTCAATGAAGCGGTAAAATACAAGATGCGCACCATGGTGGGTTGTATGATTGAAACTTCGTTGGGCATTTCATCTGCCTTACACCTTTGCTCCGGCATTGAGTTAGTAGACCTTGATGGGTTTATGATTGTAAAAGATGAACCGTTTGGATTAGTTGAAGAAGAAAAAGGAGAGTTAAGATTAAAGAGGAAAGAATAATGAAGAAAGTCTCTTCGAGTGAACCTTGGGTGGGCACGAGCGTTAGCGTTTGTATCGAGAAGTGAGGTTTGTTGTCGGCAGTTAATCGGTCCGCAGTTTAGAGACCGTTAAATTTGATCTAGCTATTGGGATTATATGTTCTCGATACGCACCAGACAATACCAGCGCTAGCTACTCGAACGGACTGAACCTCGAACAACAAACGAATAGAATGAATGTTGAATATCGAATAATGAAGTTAGAATCCAACAACAAACTTCGAACTTCCCCTACCAACTTCCTCCGCTACCGCCACCACCAAATCCTCCGCCTCCGAAGCCGCCAAACCCTCCGCCTCTGCCACTGCCTCCTCCTCCGCTAAATCCACCGCTTCCAAAGGTTCCGAAAAATACCGGTCCGCCCCAGCCTCCGCTACGTCCTCCTCCACCCCGTCCGCCACTGCTCATTAAAACAACAAGGATGATGGCTATAATAATAAATGTACCCCACGAAAACGATTTGTGCTTGCCCGCTCTGGGTGAATCATTAACATATTCGCCAGATGCCAGTTGAATAATGGTAGTAGTCGCCTCATCCAGTCCCGTATAAAAATCACCCGCCTTAAAATTCGGGTTCATTTGTTCGGTGCGAATGCGGGTACTCATCGCATCGGTGACAGTGGCTTCCATTCCGTATCCTACATGAATACGAGCCTTATGATCAGCTACCGCAACATAAATTAGTATCCCATTGTTTTTACCTTTTTCGCCAATGCCCCAGGCTGTCGCCAGACGTTGACTGTAGTCGAACAGATCATCTCCATCCAAACTGTTTTCAATCACAACCGCAATTTGGGTAGACGTTGAATCGTAATACGCAACCAATTTTTGTTCGAGTGCGCTGCGTTGCTCTCCGCTCAACACACCTGCATAATCATTAACCAGCGTGGTTGATTTAGCGGGTAAGTCTTTGGCAAATGAGCCGATAGACCATAGTCCATAGACCATAGTTAAGAGCAAGGACAATAAAAACACACGAACCTTTCTGTGGACTGTGGACTGTGTACCGTGGACTTTCTTCAACTTACTCATCCCCACCTCCAAACGAAATTTCATCACTCAACTCATTGGTATCATTTGATTGATATGGAAAATGTGCTTTGAGTTTTTGTCCGGCATCACCAATTGCTTTTACCAATCCGGCAGAATATTTACCTTCTTTAAAATACTGCACCAATACTTCTTTTTCGGCATCCCAAAACTGTTGCGATACTTTTTCGTGTATGCCTTTATCACCGATAATGGCAAACTTCTTTGATTGATAAGCCAGATAAAATAATACCCCGTTTTTGAGTTCGGTGGCATTCATCTCCAAACTTTCGAATACCTTTTGGGCACGTTCATATGGATCACCCTCGCATTTTGGCTCGATGTGTAAGCGTATTTCACCCGAAGTATTCAACTCAGCCTGTTTAATGGCCTCAACAATTTCTTGTTGTTCGGCTTCGGAAAAGAATGTTTTTGACATTTTATTAATTGTTTGACGCCACAGATTAGCACTGATTTCGAACAACGAATTCGACAAAATGAATACGTTATAAAAAGAAAACAGCCGCAGATCAATCTGTGATAATCTGTGGCTATTCCTATGGATAGATAATCTTATTCAAATTTAACTTCAGGAACTTTTTCGGCACCGGCAGTTGCTTCGAAATAACCCTTTTTATCAAACCCGAACATACCTGCATAAATCACCTGAGGGAATTTACGGATATAAGTATTGTAGTCTTTTACAATCTCGTTAAACTTTTGACGTTCAACTGCAATTCTGTTTTCAGTTCCTTCCAGTTGCGATTGCAATTCCAAAAAGTTTTGAGTGGCTTTCAGTTGCGGATATTGCTCGGCAACCATCATCAAACGTCCCAAAGCCTGCGACAATTCGCCTTGTGAGGACTGGAATTTTTGAATTTGCTCAGGCGATAACTTGCTGGCATCAACCTTAATCTGGGTAGCGCTGGCACGGGCCTGAATCACGCTTTCCAAGGTTTTTTGCTCAAAGTTGGCTACTCCTTTTACGGTGTTTACCAGATTCGGAATCAGGTCTAAACGTCTTTGGTATACATTTTCTACCTGACTCCAGGCGCTGCTGGTAGCTTCCTGCTTGCTTACCATGTTATTGTAGCTTCCGCATCCGTTAAATACCAATAATAACAACGCGCCTACAACAACTAATAAAATGATGGTTCCTCTTTTCATATTTAGTGTAAATGTTTAATCGGGGCAAGGTACAAATTATTAACCAAAAAGCCTGTCACTGACAAAATGCCGCATAACTCCACCACTGCTTTTGGTTGTTTTGCCGCTTACCTTTATACTTGTGGCTGTAAAGCGGCCTTGTTCCGCTTTTGGTAGACCGACAACTCATGAACTATAAAGCTGATTGCATCCACTTCAAAGGGCATATTCCTTGCAAACCTCATAAACAACATGGTTACCACTGTGGTGATTGCCCTGCATACGAAAAAGTATCGAAACGCATTTTAATCATCAAGCTTGGTGCCATTGGAGATGTGATTCGTACAACCCCCTTGGTGGTGAAGTTCAAAAAAGAGTTTCCGGGATGCAAGATTACGTGGCTAACATGGACACCTGATATTTTACCGTCTTCGCAGATTGACGAAATTTTAAAATGGGACCACAACAGTTTGATGTATGCCCGGCACAGCACGTGGGATATTGCCATCAACCTCGATAAGGAAAAAGAAGCCGGAGCTTTGCTCAAGGTGGTTGACGCAAAAGAGAAGTTTGGATTTGTTTTAAAAGACAATGAGATCCAGCCCATAAATGGGCTGGCTATACACAAGTTTATGACGGGTATGTTTGATGATGTGAGTCAGGCCAATACCAAAAGTTATTTGCAGGAAATTTTTGAAATCTGC
Source organism: uncultured Bifidobacteriaceae bacterium (assembly GCA_964392775.1). GTDB lineage: Bacteria > Bacteroidota > Bacteroidia > UKL13-3 > UKL13-3 > UKL13-3. The sequence goes on along the minus strand of CAYMRD010000028.1, from coordinate 9,412 downwards.
GGGTACACTCATCAGGGCGAACCTTATTTGATGGACAGGCATGGCGACAAAGGTTATACCTGGAACTTACCCAAAGGCAAAAAAATCATTGGGATGAATACCGGTTGCGGAGGCCGCTGGACCACCCGTTTGTGGAGCATTGATAAATGGGTAGAGTTGGTAGCACTGGTTAAACAACAACACCCCGATGCCGAGGTTTTGTTATTGGGTGGAGAAGCCGAAGATGCGCGCAACAAAGAAATTCAACAACGCAGTGGAGCAATTTATTTAGGCTATTACAGCTTATATGAATTCATCAATCTGGTAGACCAATGTGATTTGGTGATTACACAAGTAACCATGGGCATGCATATCACGTTGGCCTTGGGTAAAAAAATCGTTTTGATGAACAATATCTTCAACAAGCACGAATTTGATTTGTTTGGCAAAGGAGAGATCGTTGCTCCGAATAAATCGTGTAAATGTTTTTACAGAGGAAGTTGTGTGGATGGAACCAGTTGCATGGAAGAATTGCCGGCCGCAAAAATCGCGGATGCCGTAACACGGCATCTGTAGTCGCGCGATTTATCGCGTGGCTCGCGTTTGAATTGGTAGATGCGATAAATCGCATCACTAGCGGTTCTATTTAAAAAATTTATCCGCTTCCCATTTCACCGGATTATTAATTATGTAATCCTGTATACGCCTGAAATCTATTTCATTTCGAATGATATTATCATAATAATTCCCTTGCCATTCAAAAGGTTTCCCCAATTCATTTCTAATTTTGTAGGTACATTTAGCTTTATACCAGCGCAGCATTTTCCCGATGCTGTGCCTTGTGAGCATCACATTATTATCGCCTGTGATGCCTCCCCGTGGAGGAAGAAGAAAATACTCCTCATCTTCCAAAGCCGCTTGTTGTATTTGTTTGTGATGAGCTGCCTTCTGTTCCGGGTCATCAATAAATATTATCCCGTGCATATGGTTGGGCATGATGACAAATTCATCCATTTTTGCGGTATCAAAATGCTCAAACAGCTCGATCCAGCATTGTTGGGCAATCTCTCCTTCGGGTGTCGGTAATAGTTTTCCGTCTTTAATGGTTCCAAACCTGTGTTGATGGTATCTCACACAGATCGTGATGAAATAGGCTCCTTCTCTGGTATAATCATACCCGTTGAGGCGATTGGATTCGATTCTATATTTATTATTGTATAGAGTCACGTTGAGGCGCGATTTATCGCGTCTCAAATATAGTAAATACAGAATTTATCGCATTTCATTTAACGCGATAAATCGCGTTAAATTATTTTATTCTGAAACTACAAGAGACGCGATAAATCGCGTCTCGACTACTGCTCCAGCCGTCCGATTTTACCTGTAGGCCCTGCTAAAAAAACAGCCTTGCCTTGTTTGGCTTTGCGCACAACGTGGAAGGGTTCGGAGGAGATTTTACTCCAAACAGGTTCAATTCTAACTTCGACTCCAGTTGTACCGCACACTACTATCATTTTCTTTCCAAATATTTCGACACATGACTTATACCCTTTGGGAAATGGATCATGCTTTAAGCGAGTCATTCCATATAAATTTCCCCATACACTAAAACAATTATTTATGCTAGACGTATCGACAATATAATCTCCTCCGGTTACCCATAGTCCTTCACATGGATAAGATACCGAAAAAGCTCCTTGAGATTTTTCTCCTTTTGTCATTCCTAATCCTAAGATTTTATTATACTGAGATTTATTCATTTTCAGTTTGTAAATATTGGATTCCACTCCTCCAGAAACAAAAGCATATTCATCTTTTCCCCAACACCTCAAACTCGTTCCGCTGGCCGCAAACACAGCTTCACCCTCCACCGCTCGGGGTGTTAATGTTGTATCCAATTCCTTCCAGGTTTCGCCACCATCATTGGTTTGCAGCAAAACAAAATGTCCATTGATAGGATCACCCACCAACATGCCTCGTTTATCATCCCAAAAATCCATGGCATCCAAAAAATAAGCTGAGTCGTTTTTCCTGAATACTTCTTTCCACGATTGTCCGCCATCCACTGTTTTTAAAATCAAAGCCGGTGTTCCGCTGCTCATGATAATGGCGCGCTTTGCATCAAACGCTTCGATATCACGGAAATCACTTTTCTCATATCCTTTGAGTTGGGTGTATACAAATGTTTTGCCTCCATCCACGCTTCGTGCAATAGTGCCGCGGCTGCCGCTTACCCAAATAGTTTGATCGTCCACCACACTCAATCCACGGAAACTGGTTTTGCTTAAGATTACGCCTTCGCCCAATGTGAAGGTATTGGTATCAAGCACCTCAATTTTGTATTGGGCATGAGCCGATAAGATAAACGCGGAGGCGCAAAGCACGCTGAGAAATTTAGAAAATAGATTCATTGAGGTAAAGATAGGGAATGTGGGGAATGTTAATTGTGTTGATTTGTTCATAGAGTTGATTGGGAGCATCTCGTTATTGGATGCTCTAGTCAGTTCGAGTAGCTGGTGAAGGCTTTGCTGGTGGGGACGTATCGAGAACAGATAAGTTAGAGAAGATTGTGGAATCACTTCTCGATACAAACGCTCACGCACAATGCCGCCCAATGTTCATTCGAAGTGACTACTATTCATTCTTCATCCCCTTGCCAACTGCCTACTTTCTTTTTTGCCTACTGGTTGCGGGTTAAATTGTTGACGGCACCCCAATGTTCTCATCTCTCGCTTCTCGTCTCTTTCATCTTCATATCTGCACATTTGCACATCTCCCTATTCTCCTCTACATTCGCTAACGTTTGAAAAAAGTACTCTACATAGCCTATTACTGGCCGCCTTGCGGAGGCATTGGTGTGGTGCGCAATCTTAAATTTGTAAAATACTTTCGCGAACATGGTTGGGAGCCTGTTATCTATGCTCCCGAAAATGCAAGTTATCCCATTATTGATCCCAGCACCGAAAAGGATTTGCCCGAAGGTATAGAGATTCTCAAAACACCCATCTTCGAACCGTATGGATTGTTTAACCTGTCGAAAGGAAAAAAAACAAACGAACAGGTAAAGGATGTGTTTTTGGTGAATGAGCAGAAAACTTCATTGATGCATAAACTGGGGTTATGGGTGCGGGCTAATTTTTTCATTCCCGATGCACGTGCATTTTGGATTAAACCATCCATCAAGTATCTGCGTACTTACCTTAAGGAAAATCCTGTGGATGCCATTATATCTTATGGTCCTCCGCACTCCATGCATATCATCGCCAAACAATTACACAAAGAGTTTGGTATTCCATGGGTAAGTGATTGGCAAGACCCCTGGACCGAGATTGATTATTTTCAGAAGTTTAACATGACTTCCGTTGCCCGCAACAAACATATTAAGTTGGAGCGCGAAGTGATCACCGAGGCTAATGCACTGGTGATGGTGAGCAAAAGCTGGTGTACCGATTTGGAAAAATTAAGTGGCCGTAGTGTGGATTATATTCCTTTTGGATTTGATGAAGCCGACTTTGCAGGCAAATCATACACAAAAGGAAATCATTTTACCATTAGTCATTTCGGAATGTTGGGTATAGACCGCAATCCGAAACAACTGTGGAGGGCCTTATCGGAGCTTAAAACAGAAATTCCGGGTTTCGACAATCACTTGCGTATTCATCTGGCAGGAGCTGTGGACCCAACGGTATTTGCTTCAATTGAAACCGCAGGACTCAAACCCCAACTTACCTACGATCGCCAAATTAACAAGAGCGAATTGTTTGGCTATTTAGCCAACAGCAATGTGCAACTGGTTTTGATCAATACACCCGAACCGGAGATTAAGTACAATAACAAAGGACGTATTCCCGCTAAGGTTTTTGAATGCATCGGTTCGCGCCAGCCTGTATTGGTATTGGGACCAACAGATTGTGATGTGGCCGGTATTGTTGCACAAACGCAAACGGGAGCAACTTGTTTGTATGAAGATACAACAGCTATCAAACAAACCATAAAACAATGGTATACGAACTGGTTGGCGAATACACCCAGCACCCAACCTGTGGGTATTGAACAATTCAGTTTTAATAATCTCACCAAACAAATGGCGGGCGTGCTGAACAGAATTACAGCGCAATAAAAAAACCGACATCATCTGAGAGACAATGCCGGTTTTGATATTCGGTTATAATTAATCTACAATCAAAATACGCTTAACAACTTTCGAACCTGATGCAGTGGTAAACTCTGCAAAATATACACCCTGATGCATTTGCCCTAAATCAACCACATGTGAAGTTTCGGCAACATCTAAACGTTCAAACAATAACTTACCACTTACATCAACAATCCGCAATGAATACGATTCTTTAAGTGAAGGCATTGATACTGCAAATACTCCATTTGAAGGGTTCGGGTAAATAGCAATCTGATCTGCCGTTAGTACACTTTCCTTTAATGCCGAATGAATAACAACTTGTGTTTGGAAATAATTTCCTGAAACATCAGAAAGAGAGGTATTGTCCACACTCTCAACTTTCACTTTCAGTTTATCTGAAACCAATGCAGTTGGAATCTGCCAGCTATAAATATTAGATACATTCGTAGAAGAAACATTCGTAGCAATCGGAATCCAAGCTGAATCATTATCGGCATAATACAAATTCACTCCGGCAACATTCACACTCGACCATACAACATTATACGTACTGTCTACATACCATTGCTCACCGCCATTCGGAGTCAGCAAATCAATTGTTGGTGGAGATAGAATACTAAATGTTGCATTACTTGTATCCATCACATTCGTAAAATAGTCATCTGTAAGTTTCAGTTTTACTGTCGAACTGTTGATTGGAGGCAGTACCCAATTGTAGGAACCAGACGCAGCGTTAATACCAGATGCAATAAGATTCCAATTGGTATCATTGGTTGAGTAGGCAATGGAAAGGTTGTTAATATTTGAAGAAGTCCATGTAACCGGATAAGTACCATTATTCAACCAAAGCTCTCCTCCATTCGGACTCACCAGTGTAATTACCGGCATTGAAAGAACAGCAAATGAAGCATCTGTTGTATCGAAACAGGTTGCAAAACGAGTATCAGAAATTTTAATACGAACTGCTTCCGATGAGATATCGGGAACATTCCAGTTAATCGTTCCATTGTTTGAATTTACATTAAGCGCAATGGGAAGCCATGTACTGTCATTCGTACTATAGTATATATCAATACTATCAGAAAAAAGTGTATTCCAGGTAATCTGGAGGGTAGTACCTTTTACAATTCGCTCCCCTCCATTCGGAGTTACAACCTGAATAATTGGCTTGCTGTAAATATTGATTGCAGAACTTGTGCAAATGATTGATGGAACATCTAAATCATATAGCCTGAATTTAAGCTCTGACTTATGCGGAGCATTGGGAATGAAATTGATATTGGCTGTGGTTGGCATAATACTGTCGGCAACTAAAACCCAAGGACCATTATTAATCGAATACTCCAATCGACCGAGTCGTGTTCCCGTATTCGTCCAAGTAATATTTTTGTTCTTCCCATTAAACCAGAAATCACTTGCAGATGGATTGGTAAAGGTAAATTCAGGAGTGGATCGTAAAGTAAAAACAGCATCGCTCGTATCTCCATATTGAGGAAAAAGAGAGTCAACAATTCTCAATTTTACCTTACTCGAATTTATATTAGATGGCAACCAATTAAAAGAAGACGACAACGCACTAACATTGCTTGTTACCGGATACCAGTTTGTATCATTGGTTGTATATTCAATCTTGGCTCCATTTTTATTTGCACCTGTCCATGTAATTTGTTGAATAGTATCGTTAAGCCAAATTTCGCCTCCATTTGGAGAAGTAATTGTATATGCAGGAGGCGCTACAATCGCAAACACCATATTGCTTGTATCAGCAATATCAGGCATTTCATAACTGGCAACACGAATCAGACATTGGTTAGATACTGAATCCGGCACAAACCAATCATAAGAACCTGTATCAGCTGCCATTTCCGAAATCGTATTCCAGGTAGAGCCATTGTTTATACTGTATTGGATACTAACGTTGGATGACGCTTGAAACGAAGTCCATGAAATTCTTTTGGTTGTGTTCTTTAATAATTGTTCTCCACTATTCAAATTTTGAAGAGTGATTAACATTGGTATGTAATAAGAAACTTCTAATTTAGGTCGCTTACTACTATTTGGATGGTCACTGGAGCCAAACTGAATACTTCTATATGTTGATTCGGTAGCAAGCTTAAGCATAAACCCATAGTTTGTACTTGGATTCGTAACCATATCCTGAACCAAAGTTGCAACATCAATATTGAGGTAATCTTGGGTTGTGCTCGTACTCTGAGCAAGAGTTATCCGATTGGTAGTTGAGGTCGTTGGTTGATTATTCCAAGTGGCTGTTGACTCTCCCCAGCTAGAAGTAACTTTTTCCAAATAACTTGCATTTGATCCAGAGTGTAGTTGTGTTTGATCCGAAGTCGTATTACAATAAAGTGACAGCTTCGCACTTGTAATCACTGCATTTGAGGGTATAGAACTCAACTTAAACTCTACTAAACTTCGACTTGTAAAAGGAACAGAGGAGATTGTCCAAGATATGGCAGCATAATTGGCATAGGTTCCATAATTTGTATTTGCAGAAGTTCCACTTTGAATATATGTATCCTTTCCCTCAGCTGAATCAGGTTGAAAAGACAATATAGCAATCGGTTCTGTAGCTATGCTAAAAACTGCATCACTCGTATCTGCAATTGATGGATCTTCATAACTTGCAATTCGAATTTTACATTGAGTTGAGGTCAAATTGGGCAACATCCAATCAAATGATCCTGTATCAACAGCCATAGTGGTAATCGAGGTCCAATTCATCCCATTATCTAAGGTGTAATAAATACTTACATTAGATGTTGCGTTGAAGGAATTCCATTGAATTCTGTTTACAGTATTTCTCACCAACCTTTCTCCTCCATTAAATTTTTGAAGTTTTATTTGATGAGGTACATAATAAGAGATTTCCAATTTAGGTCGCTTACTACTATTTGGATGGTCACTGGAGCCAAACTGAATACTTCTATATGTTGATTCGGTAGCAAGCTTAAGCATAAACCCATAGTTTGTACTTGGATTCGTAACCATATCCTGAACCAAAGTTGCAACATCAATATTGAGGTAATCTTGGGTTGTGCTCGTACTCTGAGCAAGAGTTATCCGATTGGTAGTTGAGGTCGTTGGTTGATTATTCCAAGTGGCTGTTGACTCTCCCCAGCTAGAAGTAACTTTTTCCAAATAACTTGCATTTGATCCAGAGTGTAGTTGTGTTTGATCCGAAGTCGTATTACAATAAAGTGACAGCTTCGCACTTGTAATCACTGCATTTGAGGGTATAGAACTCAACTTAAACTCTACTAAACTTCGACTTGTAAAAGGAACAGAGGAGATTGTCCAAGATATGGCAGCATAATTGGCATAGGTTCCATAATTTGTATTTGCAGAAGTTCCACTTTGAATATATGTATCCTTTCCCTCAGCTGAATCAGGTTGAAATGTAACATTCGTTATTGCCTGTGCAGAAACCAATAACTGAAATAATAATCCCAAAATGAGAAGATTTAGTTTTTTCATAAGGTATGTTTTTTTGAGTGTAATAATAAGTTGTATTATTTATATGCTTCAATGTAGATACGATCTCCATCCACGCCAAACCATTTGGTTAAGTAATAGTTGGGATACTGCATATATTTTTTAATGGTATTCTCATACCATTTACCTCTCAACGGAATGGTACTCGGATGTTTCACATCCTGCTTGATTACCACTTTGGAGAATCCCACCTGCTCACACATTTTACGGATGGTTTTTGGACTAAACTCGGTGAGGTGGAAAGGAGGAATGGTCATTGTTTTTTGAGTACCCATCAATCGGTAAGCAAAAAAAGCCAACTTGCTGGACAGCAGATTCAGCGTTCCGGGTAAATGAATTTGAACAACACCACCTGGCTTTAAAATTTTGAGTGTTAACTTCATCGCATCCGCTGGATGTGTAAAATGCTCCAATACATCGCCCATCAAAATCACATCAAACTCATTTTCGAATACCTCTTTCCCAAGCAGCTTATCGTCAAACGGTTTGTTGATGATATCTATTCCAAACTGCTGTTTGGCATATTGTACGGCAAACTCCGACAATTCAATTCCTTTAACTGTAAAGCCTGCATTTTTTAATGCATTCAAAAAATTTCCGGTTGCACAACCAATCTCCAAAAAAGTTCCACCCGAAAATCGCTTTTGCATTTCTTGTACACTTTTTGAATAATCTTCAGCATTCAACAACTTCACATACTCATCGTTCATGTGGTGTGTGGCTGCATCGGCTTCGGTAAAATACCCTTCCGAGTACATTTCCACTATTTCGGCATCCGATGGTCGGGGCCAAATGGAACGCAACCCACACGAGTCACACTCGTAGAGCCAAAGAAACCTATCTTTAAAGGCGTATCTGAAAGGAACTTTGTGAGCCTTTGCTGAGTAACATAAATTACATTCGAACGGTGCTTGCATGAAAAAAGTATATTTGAAAAACAAAGCACAAGTAAACAACACTAATGTCAATAATCAAAATACATGACCGTTTTTTTGAGCCCTATATCACCGCTGATATTATATCGGAGCGCATTGAAGTGTTGGCTGCCGAGATTATGGATGCCTACAAAAACGAGTTGCCTGTTTTCGTTTCGGTACTCAACGGTTCGTTTATGTTTACGGCTGATTTGCTTCGGAAACTTCCGGCAGGTTGTGAAGTCGTATTTGTGAAAGTATCGAGTTATGAAGGCATTCAAAGCACCGGAAATGTTCAAACAGTGATGGGCTTCCCGGAACATATCCGCAATCGGCAGGTACTCATTTTGGAAGATATCATTGATACTGGCCTGAGCATGAAACACATGTTGGAGCAATTACAGGCAAAAGCACCCACAACTATTAAAATTGCCACTCTGCTTTTTAAACGCGATGCTTTGCGCCACCCCATTGAACCCGATTTTGTTGGGTTTGATATCGAAAACAAATTTGTAATAGGATATGGCCTGGATTACAATGAACTCGGCCGAAACCTTCCGCATGTGTATGCGGAGGTGAGTAAATGAGTAATTGGGTAATTAAGTTGGTTCAGTAATTGGGAACAAATGCTAAAACGAACTTGTTCGTTCTTAAAGTCCATAGCTGATAGTCGATAGTTCAGTTCGTTTAAAATGAACAGTATGCGAGTGGATTTCCTTTAGGGTTAGGAGTGTGAGAGAAGTCCATAGTCGATAGCCATTTCGTTCTGCGTAGCCGATAGCTGACATCCCCCCCTCCACGCCCCGGTCCCGGCTTCGCTCCTTTAGACTTGCAATCAGTAAATTTTATATTTATAGATTGATTGAGAGAA
>CAYMRD010000027.1:0-34190 GCA_964392775.1 uncultured Bifidobacteriaceae bacterium | reverse complement strand
TTCTTTTACTGACAAGTTTACCAACTGTTCAGCAAACGCTTTTAAATCTGCCATTGTTTTAAGTTTAAATTGTTATTGTTTATTGATTAAATTTATTTGATAATTATTCAGGACGTTCAGATAAAGTCTTAACGATTCCGGCCAGTTTATCTCCGCTCGATTGAAGAGCTCCGATAACGTTTTTAGCAGGTGATTGCAACAATCCGATAACTTCTCCGATGAGTTCGTTTTTAGATTTAAGAGCAACCAATGCCTCAAGCTGACTGTCTCCGATGAATATATCTGAATCGATATAAGCACCTTTCAACGCAGGAATGGTATCTTTTTTTCTGAATGCCTTGATGATTTTAGCAGGTGTTTTGCTATCAGTAGCAAACATCAATGCTGTATTACCTTTTAAGGTGTCTACTAACTTGCTGTAGTCTTTGGTTGAGCGTTCAAGGGCTTTCTCAATTAAAGTGTTTTTAGCCACTTCCATTTCGATACCATTTTTAAACAACTCACGTCTCAATGCACTTGTTTTTTCTGCATTTAAACCGGCAACATCAGTTACGTAGATGAAATTATACTCATTAAACTTTTGAGTAAGCATTTCGATTATTTCGCCTTTTTGTACTTTGTTCATAACTGTTTCTGATTAAATGCCTGGAACTGATTTAGTGTCAACCGTAACACCAGGGCTCATGGTAGTTGAAAGGCTGATGCCTTTGAAATACGTACCTTTAGCTGATGATGGTTTTAATTTTGCAATGGTTTGAATTAACTCAACTGCATTTTCGGCAAGTTTCTCAGGAGCAAAGGTTGATTTTCCGATAGACGTGTGGATTTGTCCTTCTTTGTCTACTTTAAAATCAATTTTACCGGCTTTCACTTCTTTAACCGTTTTACCGATTTCAGTTGTCACCGTTCCTGATTTAGGATTTGGCATCAGGTTACGAGGACCCAATACTTTACCTAATTTACCCAATTTTGCCATTACGTTTGGTTGCGTAACGATGATATCAACGTCAACCCATCCACCTTCGATTTTTTGAATGTATTCATCCAAACCAACGAAATCTGCTCCGGCTGCTTTTGCTTCTTCTTCTTTATCAGGAGTAACCAAAGCCAAAACGCGAACGTCTTTACCGGTTCCGTGTGGCAGTGATACTACACCACGTACCATTTGGTTAGCTTTCTTAGGATCAACGCCCAAACGAATATCGATATCTACAGATGAATCAAACTTTGTATATGAAATTTCTTTCATAAGTTTGGTGGCATCGTTCAAAGTATATTGTTTGTTCGAATCAACCTTAGCTAACGCTGCTTTTCTTTTTTTACTAATCTTAGCCATGTTCAATTCTTATTATTTATTGTACTTCAAAAGGTGCATCACCCGTAACTGTGATACCCATACTTCTTGCTGATCCGGCAACCATTTTCATGGCTGATTCAACCTTCCAGCAGTTCATATCCTGCATTTTGTCAGTGGCAATAGCGCGAACCTGATCCCATGATACTGAACCTACCTTTTTACGGTTTGACTCAGCAGAACCTTTAGCTGCTTTTGATGCCTCTAACAATTGCGATGCAACCGGTGGAGTTTTGATAACGAAGTCGAAAGACTTGTCGCTGTAAACTGAAATTACAACTGGTAATACTTTACCGGCTTTATCCTGGGTTCTTGCATTAAACTGCTTGCAAAACTCCATGATGTTAACACCCTTAGAACCGAGTGCAGGACCGATAGGAGGTGCAGGATTGGCAGCTCCACCTTTGATTTGTAATTTGATAAATCCAGATAATTCTTTAGCCATATGCTTCGATATTTGACCGGGTGTAACCCCAATCTTTGATTAATTTTTATTTTTTAACTTTCCTTTTCTACTTGTACAAAGTTGAGTTCTAACGGTGTAACACGTCCGAAGATCTTAACCATTACTTTCAATTTTTTTCTATCGTCCATTATTTCTTCAATGGTTCCGGAGAACCCACTGAATGGACCATCGGTTACTTTCACCATTTCGCCAACCAAAAACGGTTCAGCCATGGTTTCACCCTGTTCTGCAATCTCGTCAAACGTACCCAGAATCCGGTTCACTTCTGATACACGCAAAGGTGTAGGTGTTTTACCTCCCAAGAATCCTACAACACCGTTGATGGTCTCGATTGTGTGAGGAACCTCTCCAACCAATTCGGCCTGAATCATGATATAGCCCGGGAAATAACTTTTCTCTTTCGAGGTTTTTTTACCGTTCTTAATCTGAAATACTTTCTCAGTAGGAATCAGAATCTGAGGAACGTGTACCAACAGACCCAAGCGCTCAAGCTCAGACTCTATTTGAGCTTTCACCTTCTTTTCCTGACCGGTGATGGCTCTTACTACATACCACTTATATTGTTCCTGCGACATCGTTTCCATGTTTACGTGAGAAAATATTAACCTTGAAATATTTGGTAGAAGAACCCAAGTGATCCACTACTAATGATATCAATTACATAAATAATCAATGAAATGATTATCGATGCTATCATTACGATAATGGTACTTTCCTGCAGGTCTTCCCATGTAGGCCAGGTTACTTTGTTTACCAGTTCGTCTGTTGACAGTCTTAAATATTCTCTCAATTTGTTCATGTTAGTTTAACATTTGCACGGGCACCAGGATTCGAACCTAGATCAGCTGTTTTGGAGACAGATATGCTACCATTGCACCATGCCCGTGTATTTAGACACCAAATGTTGGCCGGTTACCCAACCAACACTCAGTATCTAAGTTTTAAAATTAGTCTAAGATTTCAGTTACCTGTCCGGCACCGATTGTACGGCCACCTTCACGGATAGCGAAACGCAAGTTCTTTTCCATCGCAATTGGAGCGATCAATTGAACTGTTACAGTTACGTTATCACCAGGCATGATCATCTCAACACCTTCTGCCAAATGCATTTCTCCTGTAACGTCAGTGGTACGGAAGTAGAATTGCGGACGGTATTTGTTAAAGAATGGAGTGTGACGTCCACCTTCGTCTTTTGATAATACGTAAACCTCAGCTTTGAATTTAGTGTGTGGGGTTACTGAACCTGGTTTGCAAATAACCATACCTCTGCGGATAGCTTCTTTGTCAACACCACGCAACAACAAACCTACGTTATCACCAGCTTCACCTCTGTCAAGGATTTTACGGAACATCTCAACACCTGTAACGGTTGAAGTCAATTTCTCAGCACCAAGACCGATAATTTCAACCGGATCGTTTGAGTTGATGATACCACGCTCGATACGACCTGTAGCAACTGTTCCACGACCTGTGATCGAGAATACATCTTCTACCGGCATCAAGAAAGGCAATTCAGTAGCACGAGGAGGAACCGGGATGTATGCATCAACAGCAGCCATCAATTCCATAATCTTTTCTACCCATTTAGCATCTCCATTCAAACCACCCAAAGCAGAACCGCGGATGATAGGAATTTCGTCACCAGGGAATTCGTATTTGTTCAACAAATCACGGATTTCCATCTCAACGATTTCCAATAATTCTTCGTCATCAACCATATCCACTTTGTTCATGAATACAACGATACGAGGTACACCAACCTGACGAGCCAAAAGGATATGCTCACGAGTTTGTGGCATTGGTCCGTCTGTTGAAGCTACTACAAGAATAGCACCGTCCATTTGAGCAGCACCGGTAACCATGTTTTTCACATAATCCGCGTGACCAGGACAGTCAACGTGAGCGTAGTGACGGTTAGCAGTTGAATACTCAACGTGAGCAGTATTAATAGTAATACCACGCTCTTTTTCTTCCGGAGCAGAGTCAATTGAATCAAAAGAACGAGCTTCTGACAAACCTGCATCTGACAATACTTTAGTGATAGCTGCAGTCAAGGTTGTTTTACCGTGATCTACGTGACCAATAGTACCAATGTTTACGTGTGGTTTACTGCGGTCAAATTTTTCTTTAGCCATAGTTTTAAAAGTTAAATTTTATTTGTTATTTATTTGGTTTCTTCTTTTGCAACTCCCCTGCCCCATGCCGGAAATCCTTATCCCCCTGTTTCAACACCTAAAGTCCACCCAGCGGCAGACTTCCCATACACTCATTCAATTTCATAAATCCCTTCTTCACTAAATCTTCTCCTGTTTGAGCTGCTGATAGCAAGTGTAACCTCGCTACGAACTTCTCTTTGAGCTGTTGAGCAGGATTGAACTGCCGACCTCTTCCTTACCAAGGAAGTGCTCTACCGCTGAGCTACAACAGCATAAGAAGTTGAACACTTTTCAGTGTTCAACTTTCTGCTCTTAGAGCGAGAGACGAGGCTCGAACCCGCGACCTACAGCTTGGAAGGCTGTCGCTCTACCAACTGAGCTACTCTCGCAATAATAATTTGATGATGATTATGATTGCTTTTTAAATACCTGAAAAAGGTTTGGTGGGGAGAGAAGGATTCGAACCTTCGAAGCTCTCGCAACGGATTTACAGTCCGTCCCATTTGGCCGCTCTGGAATCTCCCCAGAAACTTTTCGGTATCGTATATTTTAGATACTTCCAATCACAAACACCAAAAAATTGAGCCACTTGCCGGAATCGAACCAGCGACCTACTGATTACAAATCAGTTGCTCTACCAGCTGAGCTAAAGTGGCCTAAATCAAGTTGTTATCCAACTTATTTGGTAATTTGTCTGTTAAAAAAAGAACTTAAAACTTCACCTTTCCCTTACACACCTTTCGTAAAAAAGGACTGCAAATGTAGTGGTTTATGTGAGTATTTCAAGTTGGGAGCAAAAAAAGTTTTAAAAACTTTTCTTATTCATTTTGGAAGCGTAACAGGGCCGCAATATGCTGGCAGATTTCGAATCTTCAAAATTTATTTTGAGAGACTATGATTTTCAGGCAGAAAAAATAACAAAAGGGGTTAACAGTTACCTGTTAACCCCTTTTTTAAGTAGGTATATTGTGTGCATCAGGTCATTTTAGCCTGCACCCGCTCCTTGTGTTTTTTTACCTGGGCCACCACTTTATCCAATACCATGTCGGTAGCAGCCTCAAAGGTACTCGAATGTTCCTTGGCAAAAATGTCAATCCCGTTCATATTTAGTTTTACCTCAATGGCTTTATTCTCTTTTTCAGCGTCTTTCTCCAAACGCAAATACACATCGGCACTCTTAATGCCGCTGTGGAACGTATTTACTTTCTCAAGTTTGTCGGCAATAAAGTCTAATAACTTCTTGTCTGCATTAAAATGGATGGATTGAATGTCTACTTTCATAGTTCTTTCTTTTTACCCGAAAAGCGTGATAACCTGCCAGTACCCTACTTTCCGCTTGTTGTGTTCAGTTAAGGCAGGATTTAAGCCCGTGGATGTTTGTTTTTATAAATATGTTTCAAACGATCAATGCTGTTATGCGTATACACCTGTGTGGCCGCAAGATTAGCATGTCCCAGCAACTCCTTGATGGCGTTTAAATCGGCACCATGGTTGAGCAAATGGGTGGCAAACGTGTGGCGCAGCACATGCGGACTTCTTTTTTCAATAGAGGTTACTTTGCCCAGATATTCTTTAACTGTATTGTAAACGAGTTTGGGGTAAAGTGGTTGTCCTTTTTCGGTAACAAACAATCTCTCTTCCGAAACACCTTCCCGTTGCTTGAATGCAATATAGGTTTCAAGTTCGGTTATCAGTTCCTTGGTTACGGGAATAATCCGCTCCTTATTGCGTTTGCCGAGTACCTTCACGGTTCCCTTATAGAAATCAATATCTGAATGCCCTAATCCTATCAACTCTGATAAACGAATACCGGCCGTATAAAACAGCAATATCATCAAGCGGTTTCTTTTGCCTTCGTATGTGTCCTCAAAAATGATGGCCTCTCCATTCATTCCTCTTTGCCCATCGAGCAATTGTTGCATGGGTTTTTCTTCCACAAATACCGGAAGGCGTTTTTCCATTTTGGGAGCCTGCACCTTGGCCAAAGGATTGCTTTGTACCAATCCTTCTTTTTGTAAAAACTTGTAAAATGTTTTAAGGGATGAGAGCTTGCGGGCCACACTGCGTGCACCCACTCCATTATTCATCAGTTCAACCAGCCAGCTACGAATCATCTGGTGCGAAACCGGCCCTAACTCCTCCACCTCAAACTGTTCTTTTAAATAGATACTGAATTGTTCCAAGTCCTGATGATAAGCCTTGATGGTATGCGGAGAAAAATGCTTCTCGTAAGCCAAATATTGAGTGAAATCTCTTACGTGCTGAACCAACATACCTTCTCTGATTGCTCTGATCAAATATAAGATTTGTTTTGAGAAAATAAAGTGATTTTTGAGAATTTACAGAATGGTTGATACGTATATGATTGCGACCTCCATATCTTGGCTTTTTATCAAGATAGGTTGAGATTTATTCCGTTATCCAATCCAGATAATTTTGGGGATGAATCACTTCAAAACCAGCGTCAGGATAAGCATTTTTCCAAGCGCTTGGTACTTTCACTTTTTTATCTGTGTTCCACTTTAATTCATAGGCAAAAAGCTTTCCTTCCCTCTCCTCTACCCAATCAATTTCCTGTTGCTGGTAGGTGCGCCAAAAATAATTGTTTACGGTAAGATCGGTATAGTATTGAAACTTCAACCGTTCGGCAAGGCAATAGTTTTCCCAGAGTTCACCCACATCATTGCGCAACGTAAGGGGTGAAAAATTGGCAATAAGCACATTGCGGATACCATTATCATAAAAGTACCACTTATTGCTTTTCACAATCTCGCTGCGCAGATTTCGGCTAAACCCCTGCAACTTGTAAATCACAAATACCTTGGTCAATAAATCGAGGTATTTCTCAACCGTATTTTTGCTCATCCCCAATTGCCGTCCCAACTCATCCAAAGAAACCTCCTTACCAACCTGAAAGGCTATCAATCGCAGCAAATCCAGCATCTTTGAGGCATTGCGCACACCTTCAAAGGCCAAAATATCTTTTAGTAAATAATCATTTACCAATTGCTTTAAGTATCCTGCTTTATCAGCATTATTGGGATATTGCAACAATTCAGGGTAACTTCCGTAAATCAGGCGTTCTTCTAAGTTCGCTTTGGTCTGTATCAGATTTTCGTAATGCTGAAACTCCATCTGAGCCAACGGAAACAAGTCAAACGTAAGTTTGCGTCCTGTTAAAGGCTCCCCCAATTTATTGGTTAAGTCAAACATAGAAGAACCGGTAACCCAAATTTTGATCCCTTGAATTTCATCTACCATCAACTTTAATATGGCGCCAATATCCTCAATCTTTTGAGCTTCATCAATCACCAACAATGTATAGTTGCCCAGCAGACGTTTGTAGTTTTCAACTGTTCGTTGTTTCAGAATTTCGGCTGTAGCCATATCTTCTCCGTTAAGCTGGAGCACCTTCTCCTGACCCAGTTCGGCAATAATCTTCTTAACCAAACTTGTTTTGCCAATACGTCTTGCCCCCAATAAAACAACTACTTTATTGGGTATTAAGCCCGCTTTCAGACGCTCTTCAATGCTTCGTTTAATGATATCCATACTCCTTAATTGAATGTACAAACATAGTAATTCCGTCAGTATATTGACGGAATTATATTAAATTTAGTCATTTTATTGACTGAATTATATTAAATTCCGTCAATAAAATTACATCGACTAAAATTGACGGAAACAAAAAAATCCCGTCTGAAACTCAGACGGGACTTTATACATTTTAGATCAGATTGGGAATTACATTCCTGCTTCTTCTCTTTGGATTTTAAGCTTGTAAGTAGCGCGAATGTTTTGTTGACGCTTCTTGATACAAGGTTTAGTGAATTCTTTACGTTCGCGAAGTTCCTTCACTACTCCAGTTTTCTCAAACTTCTTCTTAAACTTCTTTAGCGCTCTGTCTAATGATTCGTTTTCTTTTACGTTTACATATATCATATTAATTCACCTCCTTTCCTTTGGTCTCCTCTGATTTTACCTAAAGGGACGGCAAAGGTAATTCATTTTATGAGTGATACAAATCTTTTTTATGAGTCAGCAGCGAATCAGTCCGCAGTCCGCGGTGGACTCTTATGAGCTATCTGCGAGAAACCTTCCCATCAGTGTCTATCTCTGCTTTCTGTGAGATAAGTATTTTAACGCAGAGGCCCCGCCAATACGTATTCCGTTGCGGAGGGCGGGGCTTACGCAGAGGAGTTGTCGACAGGAAAAGAGGGCGCAAAGAGCGCTTCGCGCTTCCAAGTCGATAGAAATATTCTACGAGAAACAAATCACACGCAGTCTTTAATCCACGGATTGACTACCTGCTAACCCTTCTTCCTTCATATTCTGCTTGGAGTCACAAAATCCGCAGTTAGCAGTCCGCCAACTGCTGATTAACCGTTGACTCCTCCGATATTAATCTTTTAAGATACTACGCGCAATCACCAACTTTTGTATCTCACTCGTTCCTTCTCCAATGGTACAGAGTTTAGAGTCGCGGTAGAATTTCTCAACCGGAAAGTCTTTAGTGTATCCATAACCTCCAAAAATTTGAATCGCTTCCGTTGCTGCAGTTACACAAACCTCCGAAGCCATGTATTTAGCCATGGCCGATTCTTTGGTCATTGGCAATCCTCTCATCTTCATATCAGCTGCCTGATAGGTTAATAACTCGGCTGCTTCAATTTGAGTAGCCATATCAGCCAGTTTAAAGGCAATAGCCTGAAAATGGGCAATCGGTTGACCAAACTGCTCGCGCTCTTTGGCATATTTAACGGCTGCTTCCAAACTTCCTTTGGCAATACCCAATGATAAGGCTGCAATGGAAATACGTCCGCCATCAAGCACTTTCATGGCTTGCTTAAACCCCTCACCTACTTTACCCAAAACATTTGCCTTAGGTACGCGGCAATCTTCAAATATCAGTTCTGCTGTTTCGCTGGCACGCATGCCTAGCTTATTTTCTTTTTTCCCGCCTCTAAATCCGGGTGTTCCTCTTTCAACCACAAAGGCTGTAATACCATTTGAATCCAACAACTCTCCGGTACGCGCCAAAACAACTACTACATCACCTGTAATACCATGAGTAATCCAGTTTTTGGTTCCGTTGAGGATATAGTGATCTCCATCTTCTTTGGCTACACATTTCATGCGCATGGCATCGCTTCCGGTATTGGCTTCGGTTAATCCCCAGGCTCCAATCCACTCACCAGTAGCTAACTTAGGCAACCATCTTTGTTTTTGCTCTTCGCTTCCAAATTGCAAAATATGTCCGGTGCACAATGAGTTGTGAGCAGCCATCGACAATCCAACAGAACTACACACTTTGGTAATTTCCTGAATAGCGGTGATATACTCGAAATACCCTAAACCTGCTCCTCCATATTGCTCGGGAACCAATACACCCAACAATCCCAATTTACCCATTTCCTGCATGGTGGCTTTTGGAAAAGTCTGGGCTTCGTCCCATTCCATCACATGTGGACGGATGAATTTTTCGGCAAAATCTTTTGCCATTTGGGCAACCATTTTCTGGTTTTCGGTATGTTCAAAACTTAGGGTAGCAGCGTGCATAGGTGTTTGGGATTACGGTTAATTGAAATAGTGGGGCAATTATAACACAAAAACAGCAAACACTACCAAAGCGTTTTGCATCAATTTACCTTGAGGTATTGAACAATATTGCTGTAAATAGAATCATTCACCAGCACAATTTTTCGCAAATCGGATAGTTGCTGATATGGACCATGCTGCAAGCGATAATTGACAATAGCATTGCTTAATTTGTACTTAAAGTAGGGATGCGTTTTGAGCTCATCAGTCGTAACTGTATTTACATTCCAGACACGAGCCTTTGAGGCATCAACAAAAATCTTCCCGTCTAAATCATACAAAATGTCTTCATCAAAACCATAAATTTCGGTAAGCTGATGTAGGTTTACAAAACCGCCCAATCGGTTTCTGAAATCGAGTATTCGATGGGTTAGTGCCGGACCAATTCTGTACAATTTTACAACTGCTAGCGAATCTGCGCTGTTAAGTTCCAAAGGTGCCTGCACATGCTTTTCTGCTTTATGAAAAACAGAGTCGTTAATATGCTTATCAGCTACAACAGGAATAACCACATAGGGGGTTAACTTGTGCAATAAATCGGGAGAAATTCCATACAACTTACCAAGGTCAGAAGGCGACTTAAACTTCCCTCCTTTTTGACGGTAATGTTGAATGGTTTGTGCCTGCTTGGCCGAGAAACCCAATGCCATTAGTTCATCTTCGCTGGCCGTATTGGGATTAAATGTAAAGAGTTGTTGAGCGTATGTTTCGGTATCCGAAACACCAACAGCTACTTGCTGAACAGGCAAATCAGTGACGAGAATTTCAGGCATCGAGGAAAATGCCCGAAACACCGCAGGCAGCACCATACATACTACCAGCAGCATGCCCAAAACTAAAATACCCTTCCGTTCTCCTTGTGAAAAATAGAGGTATGTTTTAAAGAATTGTTTAATTTTTTTTATTCTCATTCTCCTTACGCTTACGGGGTTCGTAAACAAAGAAGTAATATAATAAAGCGGCTACGAAAATTCCAAAAAATGTTTCCGTTGCCATCCAAACCCAAAAATTTGCGCCCCAATCCATAATGCGAATGTGTAAATTAAATGATTTGCAAATGTGCGGATAATTATATCAGTAGGCAAAGGAAAAAGTAGGCAGTAGGCAAAGAAGAATGACTAGTTGAAGCAGTGTGCTCACATATCAACTTCTCACTACCAACTGTGTATCCAACAAAGCCAAGCCTTCTTCAAATGAATGTGGCTTGTAGCCTAGTTCCTTAATGGCTTTATCAATGATGAAACCGGTAATAGGCGGACGTTTGGCGGGTTGCTTAATACCCTCGCTGGTTGAAAGGTTCAATAACGATTTATCTAATTTCCAAAATTCAGCCACACGGTAAACCAAATCAAACACACTCATAAAATCACGTCCACTGATATTGTAAATGCCTTTAGCTTTTTTCCCGGCAGCCAGCGCACATCCCTGAGCCAGATCTTCGGCCAGAGTTGGGGTTCTAAACTGATCGCCCACCACATTAAGGGTTTTACCTTGCTCCAAATTACTTTTGGCCCATAATACAATATTGCTGCGGCTCATATCGCTCACCACTCCGTATACCAATACAGTACGCAGAATGCTCCAACTGGCGCAATTTTGTTGCACCTCTATCTCGGCCAAATATTTCGATTGCCCGTAGTAACTCAACGGCTTTGGTTTTTCATCTTCGGTTACCGGACCGTGGGTTCCGTCAAAAATAAAATCAGTAGATACATGCACCAGATGAGCGTTGTTGGCATTACATTCCTTTACCAAATATTTTACTGCATCCACATTCAAGGCATCACATCCCGCATGGTCGCTCTCGCAGGCATCCACATTGGTCATGGCGGCTGTATTGATTACCACATCGGGTTTGTGTTTGGCCAAGATGGTTTTCACCTCTTCGTATTGAGTAATATCTAATGATTCGTATACATATCCTTCAGGCGCTGGATACCGATCAGCTCCCCTTGCGGTGGCTATAAGCTGAATATGAGATTGTGTTTTATAAAAATCGGTGAGCTTTTGTCCAAGCAAACCATTGCTTCCGGTTACGAGTACTTTCATAAGGCCTCAAACTTACATTGATAGATGCTTTCAACAAAATAAATTGTCGGTGAACGAACCAAGAGAGTCGGAAAAACCTGCCACTCTGTCATAAAAAATCTTATCTTCGCAGCCCAATTCGAGAGATTACATGAAAGGAATCGTAGCTGATAACATACCGGCAACCGCCACCCGCAACTTATATATTGAAACTTATGGTTGTGCCATGAACCTGGCCGACAGTGAGGTAATGGCCAGCATTATGCAGGGCGAAGGTTTTAAAACCACTGATGATCCGTTGAAGGCAGATGTGGTGTTTTTGAATACCTGCGCCATCCGCGACAATGCGGAGGCTAAGATTTGGGGCCGCCTCAAAGAGATGAAAGGCAACAAACGTAAAAACCCGGGAATGATTATCGGAGTGATGGGTTGTATGGCCGAACGCCTTAAATCAAAACTGCTCGAACAAGAGCAATTGGTGGATATTGTAGTTGGACCGGATGCCTATCGTGATATTCCAAAGCTGATTCAACAAGTAGAAGAAGGGCAAAAAGCAGTGAACGTATTGCTGAGCCGCGAAGAAACCTATGCCGAAATTACACCGGTGCGTCTGAGCAGCAATGGCGTTACTGCTTTTGTAAGCATCATGCGCGGTTGCGATAATATGTGTTCGTTTTGTGTGGTGCCGTTTACCCGCGGGCGTGAACGCAGCCGCGAGCCGGAAAGCATTGTGCGCGAAGCCACCGAATTGTTTAACAATGGTTATAAAGAAGTAACCTTGCTCGGACAAAATGTGGATTCATACAAATGGACCGATGAAGCCGGAAATACACTGTGCAACTTTGCCGAATTATTGGAAAAAGTTGCCTTGATTTCTCCTCTTCTCCGTGTTCGTTTCTCTTCATCCCATCCTAAAGATATTACCGATGAGGTACTCTTTACCATTAAAAAGTACGATAACATCTGCAACTATATTCACTACCCGGTTCAAAGCGGAAACTCGCGCGTACTTAAAATGATGAACCGTACCTACGACAGGGAATGGCTAGTAAAACGTTTGGCTCGTATCCGCGAAGTTTTACCCGATGTGGGCATCAGCACCGATGCGATTGTAGGTTTTTGCAGTGAAACGGAAGAAGAGTTTCAGGATACATTAAGCTTATTCCGCGACTCCAAATTTGAGTATGCCTTTATGTATGCTTACAGCGAACGTCCGGGAACTCTGGCCGAACGCAAGTATGATGATGATGTTACGGAAGAAGTAAAAGGCAGACGACTTGCAGAGTTGGTAGCCCTTCAAAACAGCATCAGCTTAGCTAACAAACAAGCCTATATCGGTCAAACTTATAAGGTATTGATTGATGGATTCTCTAAACGTTCGGAAGCTGATTTAAAAGGACGCAATGACCAAAACCAGTTGGTGGTATTCCCTGCGGGCGAAGGTTATGGCAAAGGCGATTATGTAGATGTATTGATTGAACGGGTAACCATGACGAGTTTGTTTGGGAAGGTTGTTAGGAAAGCTGATTAAGATATTTATTAAAATAAGTAAGCCCATGAATGAGAACTTGAAAGATCGCATTAATGAACTCAAAGCTGAGATTGATGCTTTACGACCTTTGGATAAAGATACAGAAGGACGCATACAGCAAAAATTTCGTTTAGACTGGAATTATCATTCTAATAATATTGAAGGAAACAGCTTAACCTTTGGCGAAACCAAAACATTTCTATTGCATGGTATTACTGCCGATGGAAAACCATTAAAAGACCACTTAGATATAAAAGGTCACAATACTGCACTGGAAATGCTGGAAGATGTGGTAAAAGATGGACGTGATTTGAATGAAACATTTATTCGTGAACTTCATCAAATCATTTTACATGAGCCCTATGACAAAGCAGCTATTACTCCTGACGGCAAAAAAGTAAGCAGACGAATTAACGTTGGCAGTTATAAAACCCAACCGAATCATGTTATAACCAAAACTGGTGAAACATTCTACTTTGCCAAACCAGAGGAGACTCCGGCTATGATGAATGATTTAATGGATTGGTTTAATGATTCCATTAAAGAACGAGCATTACATCCCGTTGAATTAGCAGCCTTACTACATTACAAATTCATCCGCATTCATCCTTTCGATGATGGTAACGGACGCCTTTCAAGAATATTAATGAATCTCACATTAATGAAATTTGGCTTCCCTCCTGTTATCATCAAAACACAGAAGAAAGAAGAATACTACAGAGCCCTACAGCAAGCAGATGGAGGTGATACTGATTTTTTTGTCGATTACATTTCTAAACTTCAAGTTGATTCTCTCGATCTATTCCTAAGAGGTGCCAAAGGAGATAATATTGACGATGATGACGATTTAAGAAAGGAACTCTTAATGCTCAAACAGAGTATTAATGGAACTAAGTTTCAAATAAAACGTGATATACAAAACCAATCGTTAGTGATTGAAAACTCAATATTATTAGCTGTTAATACGTTTCATTCTCATTCAAAAATTATTGCCGAATTGTTCAAGGAAACTTATTTTCAGCTGGAATCAGACGGACGAAATAACATTATGTCTAAATCAATTGATGAAATAATTGATGAACTGGGAACAATAAAACTAACTGCATTTAGTTATATTAACTTTCGAATATCGTATAAAGAATTCCTTGGTGATTTAAATAACAGGTTTGATTTATCAACGGGATTCAACATTATGTTTGGTGACTACAAATACGTCATCAGCTCCACGGCTGAGAATTACATTCAAAAGGGTTATAACGAATTTTTATCCAACGATGAAACAAACCGTTTAACAAGTGATTCTTTCAAATCAGTTGTTGAAACGATAAAAAATATTTCATGAATATACAAGACATTAAACAACGATTTGAAATTATAGGGAACTCCCCGCTGCTTAATATTGCTTTGGAAACTGCCGTGAAGGTGGCTCCAACCGATATTTCTGTATTGATTAACGGAGAAAGTGGTGTGGGTAAAGAAGCGTTTTCAAAAATCATTCATGCTTTGAGCAACCGTAAACACGGACCGTTTATAGCCGTGAACTGCGGTGCTATTCCCGAGGGAACCATCGACTCGGAATTGTTCGGACACGAAAAAGGTTCGTTTACCGGAGCACACGATACCCGCAAAGGTTATTTTGAAACGGTAAGCGGAGGAACCATTTTTTTAGATGAGGTAGGTGAACTTCCGTTGGAAACACAGGCCCGTTTGTTGCGTATTCTCGAGAGTGGTGAGTTTATCAAAGTAGGTTCATCCAAAACACAAAAAACGGATGTGCGTGTGGTGGCAGCCACCAACAAAGATTTGTTGACCTTAAGCGAAAACGGAAAGTTTCGCGAAGACTTGTATTATCGTTTGAGTACTGTTCCGATTAAGGTTCCGCCCTTGCGTGAGCGTAAAGAAGATATCCATTTATTGTTTCGCAAATTTGCATCCGACTTTGCCGAAAAATACAAATCGAAACCGATTGTATTGGATGCCGAAGCGCAACAAATATTAATCAACAGCCGCTTCCCGGGAAACATTCGTCAACTGAAAAATATTGCCGAACAGTTATCTGTATTGGATGATGATAAAAATATTACAGCAGCGGAGTTGACGAGAGTGCTTCCGGCTGAACGTTCATCAGTACCTATGTTATTTGATGGAGGAAGCGATAAAAACGGAATCAATGAGCGGGATATTTTTTACAAGGTATTGTTTGATTTGCGCAAAGACATGAACGACCTGAAAGGAATTGTATTTGGGATGCTGCAAAACGGACAACCCACAGAATCCATGCAACAACCTGAATCGTTTACATCTAATTATCCTCCCTCGTTTGTGGCTCCTCCTCAACACAACCCTGTGTTTACGGCACCGCAACAAAATATGTATACACCTCCGCAACCGGCACACAATCCCAATATGATTGAGATTCCGGATGCGCAACCGGTTGTTGAATCCTTATCGCTGGAGGAAAAAGAAGTAGAAATGATTAAAATGGCATTGGAAAAATACAATGGCAAACGCAAAAAAGCAGCTAACGAACTGGGGATATCGGAACGTACATTGTATCGCAAAATCAAACAATACGACCTTGAGTAGGTGCTCTTGTTTATTTTAGTGAAATACAATTTCTTTGAGTAAATACATCATTACTGAGAATGAATATCAAACACTTTGCATTGAGTATCTTTTTTATTTCGGCTTTTACTATTTGCAATGCCCAAGTGGTGGACGATGTTGCAGGCAAAACATATTACTATTACGATGCCGGAGTTAACCAAAAAGTAAAGGAAATATATCACCATAAACAAATGGTTGCCATTTTACCTGACCCAACCAGTTACGGCAATTACACAGACTCTACCTATTACATAAAAAGTGGTCCTTATACCCGCTACCATGAAAATGGAAATCTGGAGTGCAGCGGTTATTACAAAAACGAAAAGATGGATAGCACCTGGAAGTATTACGACCAAACGGGGAAATTCATCAAACAGGAAGAATATGTAAACGGTGAATTGATTCGCAAATGAAATCCTTAACAATAATTGCTTTTATTCTTTTAACCAGCCTTTATACACAGGCACAAGCTCTGGTTGACAAAGAGATTGAAGTAGGTATGCTTGTTAAAATAATGCCCTGCAAAGCCGGCAGAACCAGCCTGCAAAGCATGGACATGTACCGTAAAACCCGAATCCCAAGTGAACCTATCGGTATCGACTCGGCCACCGGTGAAGGCGTATTTGAAAACTTTTTTGCCCCCGGAGATTTTGACACCAAACGTTTGCCTTGCGAGTACAGCAACAAAAAATACAAAGTAGCCGCCCTGCGGGTATTTGATGACCCTAAAACCGGAAAAGAAAAACGGGTGATGATTTTGTACACCAAAGAACCCCTCACCATGATTTGGGTAGAGTTTGACAAAGCCCTCGAAACCGGAGAACTTACCTTTTAGTTTTTCTCCTACGAGTAGCATATTTTTTGTACACAAAGACTCGAAGAAAAGAAAGATATAAGAACACGAAGGTCGTTCCAACAAACCTTTCGAGAACTTCGTATACGCATTTGACCAAGAAAAAAATGCCGCACGACTTGGCCTTCGTGCTCTTTCTTCACTTATATCTTCGTGTACCAACTACTCCATTTCCCAATTTAAACCGGATGCCGTAATTTGCCCCCTCAGCACAAGCTGAGCTAAAACCAACGATATGTCTAATTCAGATATTGCAGATATCATCAAGCTGTTTGCCAACCTCACCGAACTGCACGGAGGCAATGAGTTTAAAATAAAATCATACAATGCGGCCTCGTTTAAGATTGATAAATTGCTGATTCCTCTGGAAGGAAAAACACTGGCCGAGCTTGAAAAAATTGATGGCGTGGGCAAAAGCCTTGCTTCCAAAATTGAAGAGCTGAACCAACACGGAACCTTTGCCGAAATGGAAGAACTGCTGGCCATTACCCCAACAGGTGTAATGGAAATGATGCGCATTAAAGGCATCGGACCTAAGAAGATTGCGCATATCTGGAAAGTGCTTGAGATTGACAACATCGGAGACCTATTGTATGCCTGCCGCGAAAACCGTCTGGCACAAGCCAAAGGTTTCGGATTAAAGACACAGCAAAACATCATTCAGCAAATTGAATTTATGTTTGCCAGTGCACACCAGTTTCATTATGCACGCATTGAACCTGTGGCTAAACAAATTCTTGAGTTGCTTAATCAATATGATGATGTAACAGAAGCAAACCTGACGGGAGCCATCAGACGTAAATGTGACACCCTTGAGGCTATTGAGTTTTGTGTGGCTATTGAGGGTGACGAAAACGTTTTAGGTGAATACATTTCGGAAACGTTTCAACCCGAAGAACTGGAGCTGAATGGCAATATCATTTCGTTTGTGTACCGGCAAACCATTCCTGTAAAACTGTATTGGTGCGAACCTTCTGATTTTACACAAACCCTGTTTGAAACAACCGCTGCCGAAGAACATTTGAAACAGCTTCAACAACACTCAAACTACTCAAACATTGCATTTTCATCTGAACAAGAAGCCTACCAAAGTATTGGGCTATCTTATATCGAACCCGAAATGCGTGAAGGGTTTTCGGAAATCAAACTGGCATCCGAGAATCGTCTTCCTAAGTTGATTGAATTAACCGATTTGAAAGGCATCCTGCACAACCACAGTACCTACTCCGATGGACAGCATACCCTCGAAGAAATGGCCTCGTATTGCAAACAACTGGGATATGAATACCTGGGCATCTGCGATCACTCCAAAGCTGCCTTTTACGCCAGCGGCATGAAAGAAGAAACCATCATCAAACAACATGCGGAGATAGAATCTTTAAACAAAAAATTAGGAGCCGATGGAACATTCAAAGTGTTTAAAGGCATTGAATGTGACATTCTCAACGATGGCTCTTTGGACTACAATAATGAAGTATTACAGACTTTTGATTTTGTGGTTGCTTCGGTTCACAGCAACCTAAAGATGACGGAAGAAAAAGCGATGGGACGTTTATTGAAGGCAATTGAAAATCCGTATACCACTATTTTAGGTCACCCCACCGGGCGTTTATTGCTGATGCGTGAAGGCTATCCGATTAACCATGCTGTGGTGATTGATGCCTGTGCAGTCAATGGTGTGGTGGTTGAGCTGAATGCCAATCCTTACCGGTTGGATTTGGATTGGCGCTGGATAGATTATGCGCTGAACAAAGGCGTGAAAATTTCCATCAATCCCGATGCGCACGAAAAAGAAGGATACCACGATATGTATTTTGGTGTGTGTTCGGCCCGTAAAGGCGGCTTGTACAAAGAGATGTGCCTCAACAGCATGAATCTTGCCGAAATAACCCAATATTTCAGCGGGAAAAAACCCAAATAAATCTGTTATTCGTATCTCAAACCCGATTGCGTGCGCAAATTCCTCATCATCCGCTTCAGTTCCATTGGTGATATTGTACTCACCACGCCTGTTATCAGATGCCTGAAACAACAGGTTCCCGGTGCGGAAGTGCATGTATTGACCAAACCTGCATTTAAACAGGTACTGGAACACAATCCGTATATCGACCAACTTCATCTGCTCGACAAACCTTTATTGATTAAAGCACTTGAACTTAAATCGCTGAGATTTGAGTGTATTATTGATTTGCACAATAACCTGCGAACCCGCATTCTAAAAGGCATACTGGATAGTACAGCATACAGCTTTAATAAACTGAATATCGAAAAATCAATCCTCGTAAAACTCAAACACAATACCTTACCGACTGAACATATTGTAGACCGCTACATGGATACGGTTGCTCCTTTGGGTGTATTGAATGACGGACAAGGTCTTGATTATTTTTTACCTGATGGAATCACAATACCCAATGCACTCCCCTCCTCTTATATTGCTTTTGCCATAGGTGCGCAACATGCCACCAAGCGATTGCCCAACCCAAAAATCATTGATATCTGCAAACAAACCAAAGCTACCATTGTATTGCTGGGAGGCAAAGAAGATTCATCAAATGGAGAACAGATAGCACGCGAAAGCGGTGCGCATGTGATTAATTTGTGTGGCCAATTATCACTGGCACAATCAGCTCTGGTGGTTAAACAAGCAACCACAGTAATCACACATGATACAGGCTTGATGCATATCGCAGCAGCCTTTAAGAAACCGATTGTTTCGGTGTGGGGCAATACGGTTCCAGAGTTTGGAATGACGGCATATTATGGAAATACGGAGGTTAGAAGTTGGAAGATGGAAGTTAGAAATTTGAGCTGTAGACCTTGTAGCAAGATTGGATTTAATAATTGTCCGAAGGGACATTTTGATTGTATGCAACAACAAAACACCGCAGCAATTGCACTCGCTGCAACTGAATTAAGTCATAGTTAATACGCTTCTAATTTTCAAGGTTTGTGTGATGAAACACGATATACAAACAACCGGTGACATCAAATTACTGGTTGATACCTTTTACAGTCATATACGCGAACATGCTTTACTAGGACCCGTATTTGCAAGTAAAATCAGCAACTGGGAACCTCATCTGGAAAAGATGTACCGCTTTTGGGGAACCTTGTTGTTATACACGCAAACGTATAGCGGAAGTCCTTTTGATAAACATATCGGACTGGGCATCGGAGCCGAACATTTTAAAGCATGGCTTGAATTATTTGACCAAACCGTAGACAGTTTGTTTGAAGGTGAAGTAGCCAATACAGCCAAAGAACGGGCGCACAATATCGGACTCACATTTGAATACAAGCTTGCATCATTGGATGATAACGGATTGAAGATTGTAAAGGGATAATATCGGCTATTCTTTCAGGATTTTCATTCGTTCAGAAGCGCCATCCTGCCCCACTATCTGAACAATGTATAACCCGGAAGGAAGTTCTGAAATATCTATTGCACCACCACTCAATATTTGATTGGTAATCCATTGTTTACCGGTGATATCTGTTACCGAAACCCGGGTATTTGTTTGTCCGTTTATAGAACGTACATATAAGATGGAACTTGCAGGATTGGGATACACCACATATTTGCGCGCATTTTCACCCATCGTTTCCATCAATCCGGTATTCATATTTACCTTAATAACAGGTGAGTATTGTAATATTGTGTTGATTGTATCTGAATACGCAATCCGGTAATACAACTCTCCGTGACCACTCACCGCAGTGTCTAAATATTCATAATCCGAAGCAGTTTCCATTGTACCCGTACCAATAATGGTATCCAGAGAGGTAAATTCATTAGATGACAATCCGCGTTGTACAATATACGTTGTTGGAACCGGTTCTCTTAAACTTCCCCATTCCAACAAAACCGTTGACGTATCACTCATCTCTCCATAAAAATAATTGAGTGAAGCTTGTGGCGGTTCCGGGGCAACAAACATCAATTTAAATCTTAACGGATCCTTTGAAGCGGCCATGTTTAAATCAACAGAAAACGGATAAGAAGATTGCGATGAAACCAAAACCACTGTATCAAGATATTGATCGAGCAACAGCAGGTTGGTTAAACTCTTGTACAACCGGGTTGCCGATTTATCAAATTTAAATTGGTATGCCCCCGAAGCAGTTACATAGAAATACAATTGAAGGTCATCAATGCTACTATATTTAACCGGACGAACAGACAGCCCTAAATAGGCTCCATCTTCCTGATTCAAAAAGGAAAGGCCCATTTCGCCTCCCCAGAATTTAGTAATATCATACTGATCGTGTTCAGCTTGTGCATCCGGCAAATACTTTAACACCACCGGGTCTTCATTAATTGAGTCTTTATACAAAACCATTTTCACCTCATCTGTTCTCACATCATCTACCCGTTGCCTGTAAAGTTCTCTTTGTTGAGTTTTGTATTGTTCCTTAATCACAATTGGAGCTACCGGTCCATCGGTCTTCACCCAAAACGAACACCCCGCTTCAATAACACCACTCTCAAGCGAGCCTGCTCCGGTAAGCGCATTGTAACTCACATACGTGTTTTTGGTGGCATCAAAGGTCCACACAATCGGATAAATAGGATAATGCAAAGCACTGTCTTTAAACATTGCTTTGAAGTCAATATTGCATGGATATGGATTGCCAATCAGGTTCCATCCGTTATCATTAACATAAGGACTTCCGGTTGTATAGGTAACAGGTACTGTAATATCTCCTTGATTAGGTGTGCCTCTTAAATCCATTGTTACTTCATTCTGGTCGGTAACAGAGCCATCCAAACGCCCATAATCACTGCGATCTCCTCTGATAAACAAACGATAGCCTCTGCCAACAGGTAAGGGAGCATCGCTTAGTGTATTCGTTTCATTGGTAACTGCTACCCAGCGTGCATCCAAATCTCCCGGAAGTGTTTCATCATAATAAAACAAGCTTGGATTGTTATTGGAGGTTGCATCAAACCCGGCCGAGTTGAGTTGTCCTATTGTGTTTCCGGTTGCTGTACCGGCCGCATTGTTTCCCGTTACAAACGTTTCATGTTGCCAGTCGAGCAAGTTTCCTCCATTGATTGAAGATGTCACAAACCGGTATCTGCGTGCAACTGCCGGAATATATTGCTCCACCGTTACCTTTCCCTGAATATAATTACCGGCATCAGCGCCTTGGGCTACGTATGCCGTTGAACTTGCATTCGATTCTAAAATGAGTTTATCGTTAGTCTTTAGAACTCCACCATTCGGAATCACTGACGAAACAATACGAAGGGTATCGGCTATTTCAACAGGATTTGGCCCACTCAACTGATAGGTTAGCGTATGGAGTTTGTTTGATTGACCCGGAACAGATTGATTCATCCTCAATACCCCATTAACCGACTGAAGATTCAAGGTTAACTTCGCAAACTCACTTCCTTTAAGATTTAGATCTCCATCCTGACGACCATTCAAAATCAGATGTGATGCTTTTAATTCGATTTGACTTTGAGGCGTTGAAACGACAGAATCCTCTACATTAAAATCTCTGGTCACCATTGAGTCCAGTATTAGCTTGCCTCCTGTTGTTGATTCGCCTAATACTAATTTACTGATGGAAACGCTCCTTCCCGTTACTGTCATTGTTTTCCCATCTCCAATCAATACAGCCGTACCGGTTGTTGGATAACGCCCTGCGGGAGCCGCTGCCCAACCATTACTGTATAACATTTCCCACGTTGCACTATTGTTCCAATCAGTTGATTGCTGCGGCAACATCCGAAAATAGGCATAACCAAACCCTTCGGGATTACAGGCTGATGCAGGAATCGGATTGGTACAATCAACCGAAGCCGGTACCTGAATGCGTCCGGGAGCAGGATTGAACGTGCCACCCTGCACACATACCGACACGTTTCCCTGAATAGAAGGTGTACTGTTTAAAACAGGATTCCGAGTGCAAACTAAGGTTGAGCGGGAGCCAATACCTACAATAGAGCCATTCACCGCCAGATTATTCGCATAAAGGATGCTGGATTCATTCAGTATAATTCTTCCTGAATTAATATTGACATTGTTAACGTGTAAATTTCCCTCCCCCATTGTAACCGTTTGACCATTTACATTAAGATCCCCATTGATACGCATCTGACATTGGTTGTTAATGGTAACAGATGAAGAGTTGAGATTTAAATTACCATTAATCTCACAATAGCCGTTATTATTAACAATTGATGAGGAGATTAACGCCAGTGTAGTGTTTACAATCAATGAACCACTATTGATAAATCTAGAACTTCTGTTAAAGACAGCTCCATAGAAGTAACATTTTCCATTATTGATTAAGGTGAAATCCTGATCAAAATCTCCGAATCGAATGATAAGCGAATCGGAATGGTTTACCATTGTAACAGCATTTCTACCGTCAATCATTTCAATATCCACAATAGCCGACTGTGATATAATCAACGTTGAGGTCCTCTTGTAATGGATATTCGTAATAACTGCAGAACCGCAAATGGTCAGCGTTCCGCCCGCCAATTCAATATCTCCATGAAAGGTTCCGGTGATACAAGCCCTATCATTGTTTTTAACCTTAATTGAGCCTGTATAATTATGATATGTATCCGTACAATTAGAACATGTTTGAGCCCATACAGCCTGTGTAAAAAAGAGACTCGCAAAAACTGAAAGAAAAAACTTTAGACATTGTAATTTCATACGATGAAGCGTGGATTTGACAGTACAATATAATAGTAATTACGAACAGATTAACAAAGTTTTATACGAGTGGAAACCAGTATATTTCGCCTATGTACAATTCGTGTATATCCCTGTTTGGTTCATACAACATCACTCGCATCCTTAGGTGATAAAGGGTTGAAGATTGTTAAAGGATAAGCAATTTACTCTTTAACAATCTTCACCCGTTCTGTAGTTCCACCAGCATCCACCAACTGAACAATATACAACCCTGCAGGCAGCTCTGAAATATCTACGCTTCCCATATTTAATGCCTGGTCATTCATCCATAGTTTACCCGTTATATCCATAACAGAAATGCGGACATCTGTTTGTCCGTTAATAGAACGTACATGTAAAATGGAATTTGCCGGATTCGGATATACTACATACTTACGCGCATTTTTATCAATTGTTTCCATCAATCCTGTATGCATATTCACCCTAATAATGGGGGTATACTGTAATTCTGTATTCAGTGTATCAAAATATGCAATCCGGTAATACAGTTCATCATATCCATTCACAGTTGAATCTAAATACGAATAATCCGCTGTGGTTTCTAATGTACCCGTACCACCAATTGTACCCAAAGAGATAAAGTCAGTAGCCGACAATCCACGCTGCACAATATAGGTAGTTGGAATAGGTTCTCTTAAGCTTCCCCATTCCAACAAAACCGTTGACGTATCACTCATCTCACCATAAAAATAATTGACGAGAGCCGGTGGAGGATCTGTTGGAATAAACAACAATTTAAATCGCAGCGGATCCTTTGAAGCGGCTGTATTTAAATCTACCGTAAACGGATAGGATGAATGAGGGGTAACCAAAATCATTGTATCAACATATTGATCAATTAACAAAAGGTTGGATGTATAACCGGCCAATCGGTTTGGCGATTTATCAAATTTAAGTTCATAATCACCCGTAGTGGCTACATAAAAATATAACTGAAGATGATCAATCGTTCTAAATCTAACCGGACGAACAGACATCCCTAAATACGCCCCATCTTCCTGATTTAAAAAGGAAAGCCCCATTTCTCCTCCCCAGAATTTACTAATATCATACTTGTCATGCTCTAAACTCGCATCCGGTAAATACTTCAACACCACCAGATCCTCATTAATCGAGTCCTTATTAAGCACCACCTTCAGCTCATCCATTCTCACATCATCCGAACGCTGAACATAAAGTTCTGATTGTGCTGTTTTGTATTGCTCCTTGAATATAACCGGACTCACGGGTCCGTCTGTTTTAACCCAAAATGCCTGTCCTGCCGGGATAATACCACTCTCCAAAGACCCGGCTCCGCTAAGTGCATTGTAACTCACATACGTGTTTTTGGTGGCATCAAAGGTCCACACAATCGGATAAATAGGATAATGCAAAGCACTGTCTTTAAACATTGCTTTGAAGTCAATATTGCATGGATATGGATTGCCAATCAGGTTCCATCCGTTATCATTAACATAAGGACTTCCGGTTGTATAGGTAACAGGTACTGTAATATCTCCTTGATTAGGTGTGCCTCTTAAATCCATTGTTACTTCATTCTGGTCGGTAACAGAGCCATCCAAACGCCCATAATCACTGCGATCTCCTCTGATAAACAAACGATAGCCTCTGCCAACAGGTAAGGGAGCATCGCTTAGTGTATTCGTTTCATTGGTAACTGCTACCCAGCGTGCATCCAAATCTCCCGGAAGTGTTTCATCATAATAAAACAAGCTTGGATTGTTATTGGAGGTTGCATCAAACCCGGCCGAGTTGAGTTGTCCTATTGTGTTTCCGGTTGCTGTACCGGCCGCATTGTTTCCCGTTACAAACGTTTCATGTTGCCAGTCGAGCAAGTTTCCTCCATTGATTGAAGATGTCACAAACCGGTATCTGCGTGCAACTGCCGGAATATATTGCTCCACCGTTACCTTTCCCTGAATATAATTACCGGCATCAGCGCCCTGTGCTATATAGGCCGTTGAACTTGCATTCGATTCTAAAATGAGTTTATCGTTAGTCTTTAGAACACCACCATTCGGAATCACTGACGAAACAATACGAAGTGTATCGGCTATTTCAACAGGATTTGGTCCACTCAACTGATAGGTTAGCGTTTGGAGCTTGTTTGATTGCCCCGGAACAGATTGGTTCATTCTCAATACCCCATTAACCGACTGAAGATTCAAGGTTAACTTAGCAAACTCACTTCCTTTAAGATTTAGATCTCCATCCTGACGACCATTCAAAATCAGATGTGATGCTTTTAATTCGATTTGACTTTGAGGCGTTGAAACGACAGAATCCTCTACATTAAAATCTCTGGTCACCATTGAGTCCAGTATTAGCTTGCCTCCTGTTGTTGATTCGCCTAATACTAATTTACTGATGGAAACGCTCCTTCCCGTTACTGTCATTGTTTTCCCATCTCCAATCAATACAGCCGTACCGGTTGTTGGATAACGCCCTGCGGGAGCCGCTGCCCAACCATTGCTGTAGAGCATTTCCCACGTTGCACTATTTGTCCAATCGGCAGATTGTTGCGGTGCCATTCGAAAAAAAGCATAGCCAAACCCTTCGGGATTGCAGGCTGATGCAGGAATCGGATTATCACAGTCAACAGTGGCAGGAGCTGCTACGGCTCCCGAATTGGGCGTAAAATTTCCGGTACGTACACACAACGACAAATTTCCTTTGATGGATGGATGTCCATTCAAATTTGGATTTTGCGTACACACCAAACTTGAACGGGAACCGGTTCCTTCAATATAACCATTCACCGCCAAATTATTCACATAAAGGATGCTGGATTCATTCAGTATAATTTTTCCGGAATTAATATTGACATTGTTAACATGTAAATTTCCCCCGCCCACTGTAAGCGTTTGACCGTTCAACATGAGATCTCCGTTGATACGCATCTGACATTGATTGTTAATGGTAACTGACGAAGAATTGGGAGTGAAATTACCGTTAACTACAAAATAACTGGTATTGTTAAAAGTTAATGTTCCGTTTAGAGTCAATGAAGTATTCACAATTAACGTATCATGATTCGTCAAGGTAACACTGCTGTTAAAGGCTCCTCCATTGAGGTAACATTTTCCGTTATTGGTTAAGGTAAAAGGCTGATTAAAATTCCCACCCCGGATAATAAGCGAATCGGAATAGTTGACCATTGTTACCTCCTTATTGCTATTGACTGTTTGAATATCCACAATGGCCGACTCGGACATAATCATCATAGATGCTTTTTTGTAGTTGATATCAGAAATAACAGCAGAGCCACAAATGGTAACAGTACCTCCCGACAATTCTATATCGCCATGAAAGGTTCCTGTT
The DNA here is from genome assembly GCA_964392775.1 of uncultured Bifidobacteriaceae bacterium. Classification (GTDB taxonomy): domain Bacteria; phylum Bacteroidota; class Bacteroidia; order UKL13-3; family UKL13-3; genus UKL13-3. The sequence goes on along the minus strand of CAYMRD010000027.1, from coordinate 7,551 downwards.
ATACAAACCCGTTCATTATTTTTAACCTTAATTGAGCCTGTATAATTATGATATGTATCCGTACAATTAGAACATGTTTGAGCCCATACAGTTTGTGTAAGAAAAAAGCTCACAAAAACTGAAAGAAAAAACTTTAGGCATTGTAATCTCATACGATGAAGGGTGAATTTGACAGTACAATATTATAGTAATTTGCATTAGATTAACAATGGTTTTATTCGAGTGGAGGCCGCTGTTTTTTTTTAATAACTATCCGTTTATAGTCAACAATATTTAACCACAGCGTTCACTGCGAAAAAATGCAGTGAAGCGCTGCGTTCGCTGCGATTAAGTCACATGTTATTATAACATTAAAGTTTACTTGCCTGAAAGTGGATAGTCGTTAAACATTTAGTCTGTGTACAAATCGTGAATACCCGATTAGAAGTTTCGAACCTGCATAAAAAAATTAGATTATTTTCGGCCAATTCATTTTGCTTATTCATTCATGAAACACCTTTTTATTGCACTTTTAAATATCCTTTTAGTTCACACAACATCGGCACAAAAACAATTGCTGATAGCTTTCTACAATCAGGAAAATTTGTTTGATACCATTGACGACCCGCACAAAAACGATAATGAGTTTTTGCCAACGGCTAAAAACAATTGGAATACCGAAAAGTACACCAATAAAATCAACCATATAGCCAGGGTTATTGGCAGCATGAATGAAGGCAAAGGAGCCGATATACTGGGCATGTGCGAAGTGGAAAATGCAACCGTGCTCACCGACCTCACCAAAGACAAACAACTATCAAAAATGAAGTATTCCTATGTTCATTTTGAAGGGCCGGATGAGCGCAGCATTGATAATGCCTTGCTGTATCAATCCAAAAAAATCACACTCGCAACAGCCTATGCTTACCCTGTTGTTTTTAAGGATGCGCCCAAATCTAAAACACGTGATATTTTGCTCGTGAAACTGACAGAGAAAAAATCTAAAAAGTCGTTTGTGGTATTGGTGAATCATTTTCCATCGCGCTTGGGCGGACAAAAAGAAAGTGACTCGAAAAGAGCCACGACTGCAAAGGTGTTGCGTTCCATTTACGATAGCATCAGCAAAGCCGATCCAACCTTACCCGTAATCATAATGGGTGATTTTAATGATGAGCCAACAGATGTAAGCATCAGTAAAGTATTGAAAGCACGTGGCAATATGGGCGAGCTGTTGGGCAATGATTTGTTTAATACAACTTACGCACTCAAAGAACAAAAACTGGGTTCATACTTCTACCGCAATGTGTGGTCGGCCCTCGACCAAATTATACTAAGCAATAATATGGTGAACTGTACCGGAAAAATGTGTTACAAACCACAAAGTGTAACTTATTACAAGCAAGACTGGATGCTTGAAACAGAAGGCAAACATAAAGGTACTCCGTTACGCACCTTTGCCGGACCTAAATACCTGAACGGATACAGTGATCATTTGCCGATTTATATTTTGATTGAGATTAAGAAATAGTTGATTGTGGAGGATGTTGATGTGTTAATTATGTTGATACGTTAATAGGGAAACTTCTTCTTTCAACTCATCATTCTGCTTTGTTGATTGGTTGATTCGCGAGGCTTTGCCACGAGGCAATGCTCGTGATGAATCACTCGCGATGGAGAGCTTGCCTCCCCATTCATTGAACATTTTCTCGTTCTGCGAAGCAGAACCTCCTCAGCACCTTTGCGGTGATATTCTCTGTGCCTCTGTGGTGGAAGACCTTTGCACCTCTGCGTGAAAATCTTCAAGTTCTGTGTGCCCAACAGGAAACATTCTTCAACAATTTCCGAAAATTAATATCTTCCCAAAAAATATCCCGTTATGCAACCCGCTCACCACCACCATCACCACGAAGAAAAACATTTCACCGGCTCGCAAATGGTACGCGATATTGTGATTGGCATGAGTGACGGACTCACCGTTCCGTTTGCTTTGGCTGCCGGTTTGAGTGGCGCTGTGGATTCAAATGGTATCATCATCACTGCGGGTTTGGCCGAGATTGTGGCAGGCTCTATTGCCATGGGTTTGGGTGGATACCTTGCCGGAAAAACCGAAATTGAACATTACGACTCGGAGCTTAAACGCGAATACGATGAGGTGGAACGTTTCCCCGAACGTGAAAAACAAGAAGTGCGCGATGTGTTTAATGAGTATGGATTGAGTGCCGCTTCTACTGAACTTATTGTGGAAGAGATGGCCAAAGACAAGGACAAATGGGTGAACTTTATGATGCGTTATGAATTGGGTTTGGAAAAACCCGAACTTAACCGCGCACGTCAAAGTGCCCTTACCATTGGTGTATCGTATATAGTTGGAGGTTGTGTTCCTTTGGCTTCATACTTTTTTACCGATACGGCTCAAGAAGGATTATTCTACTCCTGCATCTTTACCGGCTTGTGTTTGTTTGTATTCGGGTACCTTAAGAGCAAAGTCATTGGTCAGCCACCGTTTGCAGGTGCACTGCGCATTACAGCCATTGGTGCACTGGCCGCAGCTTCGGCTTATTTTGTTGCAAAAATGATTGGCGGGTAGTGGCGTAAAAATGTAAGTTTGCGGCCCTTTAAACCTATACATGCTTAAACAATCTATCCTCCTGTTTTTTAGTTTTTGTTCGTTCACCCTTTTTGCACAGCAATCTATAGAGGTTGGAAAAGCTCTCGATAATCAATATGTAATCACAGCCGATACAACGGTATTGCGCAAAGCCTTGCAACAAACATTGGGTGATGGAACGCAAATCTCCTCTATGCATATTGAATCGGTAAACAAATGGCATTACCTGATGGGCACCGGAACCCAAAGAGGTTACTCAAAAACCATTGCAGTAGAACTCCGTTACGATATCAATACCCGAACGTATTTTGCGGTAGACGGACTAGCCCATAAAACCTGCGCTTCGGCCGGTTGCAACAAATGTGAACCCTTTACCGAAAACGGAAATATTATAGGTTGCCGTTGCAAAGAAGCCGGAACGGTGAGCAATGAATGTAATTTTAAAACGGTTGCAAAGAGTCCTTTTTACCAGCAGTTGAAAAGGTATAAGGGGATGAAGAAGTAGGAAGAGTTCACGGTTGATAGTTAGAAGTTCAGTCCGTTCGAGTAGCTGGCGTTACTTCTGTGGCGGGGCGTATCGAGAACTGTTGATACTAAGAGAACGCTTACATAGAACCACTTCTCGATACAAACGCACACACACATTCCCGCCCAAGGTTCAAATCGAAGTGACTGCTGCTAATCTTACCTTCTCAAGTCTTAACTCTTAAGTCTTAACTCTCAATTCTTAACTCTTAACCCTCAATTCTCACATCTTTCATTCACCTCTCATCCAAAATCCCTATTTTGCAGGCCATGCAATTTGTGTATCCTACATTTTTGTTCGCGCTGGCAGCTATTGCCATTCCTGTCATCATACACCTGTTTCATTTCAGACGGTATAAAAAAATCGTTTTTAGTGATCTGCGTTTTTTAAAACAGGTTCAGGAACAAGCCAAGTCCAAACAAAAGCTCAAAGACCTCCTCGTTTTACTCTGCCGCATCCTCACGATCGCTTTTGCCGTACTGGCCTTTGCACAACCTTTTCTACCCTCCCAACATTCGCTGGTGCTCAAAGGACAAAAAGTCATCAGCATTTTTATCGACAACTCGTTTTCGATGAATGGCGTAAATGCCGAAGGAACCTTACTCGAAGATGCCAAAAGCCGTGCACGGGCTATTGTCAACTCGTATGGAGCGGACGATCAGTTTCAAATCATTACGCACGACCGCGAAGGCCGTCACCAGCGTTTGGTCAATAAAAGAGATGCGCTTGGATTGATTGATGAGATCAAAACCTCTTCATCCTCTGCCCTGTTATCTGATATTCTCAAAAATCAAAAACAAGCTATGGAACAGGCCGGAAACAATACCCGTTTAGTATACTGGGTTTCCGATTTCCAGCAACGCATGTGTGATATCACCACAGCACAGCCCGATTCATCGGTGCTCCTGAACTTGCTCCCTATTGAATGCAATAGCAGTTCCAATCTCTCCATCGACTCGGTATGGCTGGCGCGTCCTGCTGTTCAACCGAATACGCCTATTGATATCTATGTGCGCATTCGCAATTATGGCAGCACCACTGTCGAAAATATTCCGGCAACACTTACCCTTAACGGCCAACAAAAGGGATTGCAAAACACCACCTGCGAAGCATCTCAGTTTAAAGACCTGATGTTTACGGTTACGCTCTCCTCAACCGAAGCCGCCAAAGGCGAATTTCATTTGCTCGATAATCCCATTACGTTTGATGATCATCTCTACTTCTGCATCAAACCCATCAGCAACAGTCCGGTGCTTTGTATTAACGGCAATGGCTCCAACCGTTTTTTGAACACCTTGTTTGAAGATGAAACATTTTACCGTTTTACAGAGGTATCTCAAAACACCATTAACTATACGGCCTTTGCCGATACACGTTGTATCATCTTAAACGAACCGAATGAAGTGAGCAGCGGAATGGTCGATGAACTGGTGAAGTATGTCGCTGCGGGCGGACAACTGGTGGTGATTCCTTCCTCACGCGTTGGCGACCGCTATTCAATCAACCATTTGCTGAGCACTTTAAAAATGCCGGTGCTCGATCCTCCTGTCAAACAAAACCTGAGTGTAAGCAACCTGCAAACCAAGGATGCTTTATTCCGCGATGTGTTCCGTACCCTGCCCCAAAACATGGATTTGCCTAAGGTGAGCAATCATTACCCGTTGATGCCCAATGGAAATACCCGCGGCAGCATGCTGATGGAACTTAACAACGGAACTCCGTTTATCTGGCAAGGTTCATATATGCAGGGCAATGTGGTGGTGAGCGCAGCTCCGTTGAACCCTGAGTGGAGCAACCTGCAACAACATGCGGTATTTGTTCCGCTGTTTTTAAAACTGGGAACCGGCAAACCTCAGGCCGACCCATTGTATTATACCATTGGCAATGCTCATTGGATTACACTCGACCAAGCCGTTACAGGTGATAAACTCATTTCCCTCAAAGGCAAACAAACGGAGCTGGCTTTGCAAACAGTAACCCGCAATGGCAAAACCACCTGCCTGCTCGATCAACCTGTGGAAACTGCAGGTTGGTACGACCTCACCACTCCGGGTTCGACCAAAACTTTGCAATGTATAGCACTCAATTACAACCGCAACGAGTCGGACCTGCAAACCTGGGACAAAAACCGGATGCAACAATTTTTAGAAGATTATCCAGGTGCCCGCATGGATGCCAGTGAACCCACGGTATTGCAGCGTCATATTCAAACCGACCTCAACGGAACATCATTTTGGAGGCTTTGTATATTGCTCTCTTTGGTTTTTGTGGGGATTGAGATACTTTTGTTAAGATTACTAAAATAGCGGATCGTCCGCAGTCCATAGTCCACAGTCCGCAGTTTTATACTCTGGCTGCCGGCTGCGGACCACGGACTTCCCCATAACTACATGAAACTATTACTTACCAACGCAACCGTGGTGGATGCACACTCAACATTCCACCAGAAAAAATGTGATATCCTTATCCAGAATGGTATAATCGAAGGGATTGAACTCAGCAGTAAAAAAGCTTTTTCAGAGGTATCCAAAACGTTGGATTGCAAAGGAGCGATGGTGAGTCCGGGCTTTGCCGATATGCGTGCCAGCTTGCGCGAACCGGGATTTGAATTTAAAGAAGACATGGCCAGCGCAGCCGCTGCCGCAGTAGCCGGTGGATATACCATCGTTACGTGTTTACCGAATACTGATCCAACCCTGCAACACAAAGCCGATATGGAATTTGTGTACCGCAGAGCAGAAGCGTTGCCCGTGCATTTATTGCCTTATGGAGCCCTCTCTAAAAACCGCAAGGGTACTGAGATGAATGAGTTGTTCGATATGCACAAAGCCGGAGCCGCAGGTTTTACCGATGGAAATAAACCTGTATATGATGCAGGCTTGATGCTTCGCGCTCTCCAATACTGTACCATCTTTGGTGGCCTGGTATTGAGTCATGCCGAAGATGCATCGTTAAGCTTAGGCGGACGCATGCACGAAGGCAAGATGAGCACTTCACTCGGACTCAAAGGGATTCCATCCATTGCCGAAGAACTGATGGTGGTGCGCGATATTGAACTGGCTAAGTATGCCAATGCACCTATCCACTTCTCGCACCTATCATCCAAAGGCAGCGTGGAGTTGATTCGCAAAGCAAAAAAACAGGGCATGAAAATTACCTGTGATGTTGCCGTTGCCAACCTGTGTTTTACCGATGAAGACCTGAGTGGTTTTGACAGCAATTTTAAAATGACCCCTCCCCTGCGTGGTAAAGAAGACCAAAAAGCCTTGTGGGACGGACTGACAGACGGAACCATTGACTGCATTGTAACCGACCATACACCCGAAGATACCGAACATAAAAACGTGGAATTTGAATATGCTTCACCGGGTATGATTATGTTGCAAACAGCTTTTGCTATGGTGAACCAACATGCACCCAAAGGTTTCACTGTAGAGCATTTGGTGAATGCGATGGCCATACAACCACGCACCATTCTCAATCAATCACTCACCATAAGCAAAGGCAGTAAAGCCGAACTGACCGTGTTTGACACCAAACAAACCTGGGAATACACCGAAAAAAACAATGCCTCGCGATCTAAAAACTCGCCTGTGCTCAATACCAAACTTACCGGCAAAATTGTAGCCGTGATCAACAAAGACCAACTATTTACAACCAACTAACATGAGTTCAGCCCTACACGCCCTCGAGGCCATGATGCAATACCAAGACAGTATCAATGCTGTTGCCAACGAAGATTTTGAAAATTTATTTAAAAGCGAAGAGCCGTTTTTAGATAAGGTGAAAACCTTCGACCACCTGATGAAAGACCATAAGGAACTTGCCGATGTGGAAGAGTTTCTGTTCGACTTATTGATGGTTCATCACCTCTCTACCCATGTACAAGACGAAGATTATTTCGACACAAAAGAGTGGTTGGATATTGAAGATAAAACCATTGAACGTGGTTCGGAATTGCTAAATCTTTTGTTGTACATCACCGAGTGTAAAGATACAGATGTGGCTGTTTCGCTTGAAGATTTTTTATACGAGTTTTTACTGGTTGACGAAGATGAGTTTCAGGATGAACACCGTATTTACGAGCCGCTGATTGAATATCAGGAAGTAGAGGAAGCAATCACCGAAAGCATCCGCGAAATTGAAAAAGCAATTCCTGAACAATCAGAAATTAAACAGCTGTTTGTACCGATGGTTCTATTCTTCCAGGAAGCCGAAAACAATACCATCAGCGCTACAACCGATGCGATGCTAACTGTTTCGGAGCGCAGCTTATTGGCTTGTTTGATGAATTATTATAAGCATTAGGAAGTCGATAGCTGATAGTCGATAGACCATAGCTCTTAGACGATAGAGAAGACCATATCTGTTCAATTTTGACTTTAAGAGCCTGTTCATAATCTCTGATAAAAAAAAGAGACAGCCAACAGGAATGGGT
>CAYMRD010000026.1:0-38763 GCA_964392775.1 uncultured Bifidobacteriaceae bacterium | reverse complement strand
GCCGTAATCTTTTAAAAACCTCCACATGAAAATGTTGGAGGTTTTTTCGTTTTACAGGAATGCCATTTGGCTTTCAAAATTCAGAGCACATAAAAAATCCCGTCAATCAGCAGACTGACGGGATTTTTTATGCAACAATACTCCGTTTTTAAACGGAAGCAGTTGAGATCTTTTCCAGTTTCTGTTTGTTCACAATACGAATCTTCTTTCCATCCAGTTCAATATACTTATCGTGTTTGAACTCGGAAAGGAGACGGATAATTGTTTCAGTTGCCGTTCCTACAATATTGGCAATATCCTCACGCGGTAATGTGATATGGATCACGCCATCTTCATTGTTTCCCGTAGCATTAAAGGTTTGGTGTAAAAAAAGAAGCGTTTCGGCCAAACGTTCGCGAACACTTTTTTGTGCCAGACTCTGAACTCTTTCCTCCACAACACCCAGGTCATGGCTTAAACTTTTCAGCACCTCTTTGGTCATCGCGTGATTTTCTTCCAATACTTTATTAAAAACACTCTTTGGAATAAAACAGGCGATTGATTCTTCAATACAAATAGCTGTTGCCACAAAAGGTTCTTCCGCAATTAAAGCCCGGTAACCAATAAAGTCCCCGGTTTTTGCAAAACGAAGAATCTGTTCTTTACCCTCATTGTTTGTTCTTACAAGTTTAAGAACGCCTTTACTTACATAGTAAGTTCCCTGAGGAAAGTTTCCATCGTTAAAAATAGCCTGCCCTTTTTTGTATGAGCTGCAGGTAGTGGCATTGAGAATTTCCTCAATTTGACTGTTCGTGCAATGCTGAAAGAGATTAACTTTCTTTAGGTCGTTTTTAATAGACTCAGAATGAGTATGTTCCATTTTTTATAGAGATTCTTAGAGATTCGAAAATACTAATTTTTGTCAACTTTTTTAACCCGTGAGCTACACCATGATGTAAATAATGATTTCTGCTCGCTGGTTGTGTTGGGTTGCTGTTCCATTTCACCTGATTCCAGCTTTACGTTTAAACCGAGTAGCTGGAAAGCTTGTGACAGCCATTTGTTAAAATGACCTTTTCCCCAAATAAGCTCCTGAAAGTACAGATCGAAAGATATACCGGAATATTTTTCCAATAAAGATTTATAGCTTGCCTGAGTATATCCTTCGTAATGCTTTAGGGTTGTTTGTTCGAAAAGTTCCTTCATCACATCATCTAATGAATATCGGCCTTTGCTTTCGTTGATGATAAGGACATCAGCGATGAAAGCCGCCAGCATACCTTCGGTATAGATGGATACTTTGCGACCCGGTACACCCGGCACATACCCATCCAGCCAAGTATCAAAGGATGATTCGGCAACGGAATAATTAAAGCTTCCGGGGTTGGTCAAATGTTTAAGCAAATCGCCTTTAAAACTATTTACATATTGCTCCCATGTCCACACACCACTGCGCAACAAAATAATATCTCCATAATAAGTGGTGACACCCTCGTAGACATAACCAAGGTTTGAATAATTCTCTTTTGCAAAATCATACGGATACATATCGGATGGACGTATCCGTTTTACATTCCATAAATGAAACAGCTCGTGTGAGCTGATGGCCATAAACGAATCGTAAAAATCGGGGTTGTTCCACTCGGTTGCCGGACCCATTGCGATAACGGTTGAATCCAAATGCTCCACGCCATGCCGGAATGTTATCGGAAGAATATGATACAGGAAATGGTAATTCCTGCAAGGCAGCGTTCCAAATAAGGCTACCTGTTCATCACAATACCTGCGGGTTTCATCAAGCATTCTACTCATGTTTTCATACGGGGTTCCCTGAAACCAAAGATGAATGGTTGATGTGGATTCTTTTTCAAATAAAGCCTTCGTTTCAAACTGGAAATGATGCAGACTTGGGCTGGCAATAAGAGGACTGTCGGCCAGCAGGTCGAAGTTTTTGGCAAATAAAGTATGGTGTTTGCCTTCAAGCTGACAAGCAATCTGGTAGTTCTCCGGTAATACAAAATTCAAAGTATACTCTTCATCCATTCTTCCATCAACATACATAAAACAGTTAACGGGGTTGAGGTACAAGAATTCGGTATCTACATAACTCGCTCCGGCATCAAGCTGGTTTGCATAATACTCGTAGGTTACGGTGATTGTTTTTGTACCGGAGGTATTCACTTCCCAACAATCTTTAGTCACCTTTTTAAATGCAACAGGATTCCCTTGCTCATCAACAATCGAAAAATTACGAATATTTTTCGCATAGTTTTGGAGTTCGTACCTGCCCGGACGCCACGAGGGCAACTGAAGGCGGATACTATCCTGATGAATATTTGTGATATCCCATTTCATTGTGATAAAATGGTTTTGCGGGTCGGTTATACTAATGGTGTAGTTCATGAGTGTTCGTTTTTTGATTGACGCCAAGTCCGAATAATGCAAAATCATATTTTACAGGGTCGTTAGCGTCCATTGTTTTTAAATTTTGAGTGAGTTCGATAGCGGCTTTCCAGTCGCTTTGTGTTCGGGTTAACAATCCTAAGTGGATGGCAACACGCTGTACATGCACATCAAGCGGACATACTAATTGCGAAGGTTTGATTTTTTTCCATAATCCGAAATCAACGCCATACGAGTCTGTCCTTATCATCCAGCGTAAATACATATTGATACGCTTACAAGCCGAATATTGAGCCGGTGAAGCAATATGTTTAAATGTTCGCGTGGGAACATCTTCCAAAGAAAAGAAATGGTTGCGAAACCCATTCAATGCATGTTCTGTTGTTTCATGATGGATTTTGATGTTCGATGAAAAAGCGTCTTCCAGCGAGTTGTGTTTCGAGTACCAATGGTGAAAGAACGCAACGCTGTACAATAAATCTGTATCGTTGAAAGTACGGTGTTTAAATCCCACAAGCTTTTTAAGATCAGATGAGGTATGCTGAGACATGAATTGAAACGGACTGTTATCCATACGATTCAGAAGTTCCGAACATTTGTTGATGATGGTTGTCCGGTTCCCCCATGCAAATATGGCTGCATAAAATCCGCTAATCTCAATATCCTGTTTTTTTGTAAACCGATGTGGAATGCAAACAGGGTCGTTGGGAATAAACTCAGGGGTATTGTATTTGAGTACCAGTTTATCTAAAAACTTTTTTGATGGAATCACGGGGCAAATGTAGGAAGAAAATGGCTTTAAGGTTTTATGGCTTTGTGGAATATGTTAACTGTGTTAATAATGTTGATGGAGTTAATTACTTGATTTTTGTGCACTTCGCGCAGGTTATACGAATAAAATTTCTGCATTTTGCCGGGTGTTCAGCCCCCTTTTATGGTCTCAAAATCGACATTTATATGCAATGATTCGTTCTCTTACAGGATATTGCCTACTGCCTATTTCCCTATTGCCTACTCTCTTATTGCCGCTCATGTAATGCCGTTGTTTTTTCACAACTTTTAGGCTTCATTTGTGCACTTACATACACTAAAATATGAACGTAAAAAATATCTTTATGATTTCAGCATTGGGGGCATCGGTACTGATGCACGGTTGCAAAAATGATAACAAACAATCTGTGTCGGGAACGAACGGATTTGAGGTTGAATCGGACCGTTTCGCAGACCTTCAGGTTTTGCGTTATGAGATTACAGGTTTTGAGGAGTTAACTCCCAAACAAAAGGAGTTGGCTTATTATCTTTATGAGGCTGCAAACTCCGGCCGCGATATTATCTACGACCAAAAATACAAACATAACTTAGCCATTCGTAAAACCATTGAAGGGATTTTTGCTTCATACAAAGGTGAAAAAAGTGGTGCCGAATGGGAACAGTTTGTGGTATACGCCAAAAGAGTTTGGTTTAGCAACGGTATTCACCATCATTACAGCAACCTGAAGTTTGTACCTGAATGTAGTTTTGAATATTTCGAAACATTGGTGAAAGGTTCGGATGCGTCTGCTCTTCCATTGGAAGGACAAACGGTTGACCAATTTCTGGCAACCATGAAACCTGTTGTATTCGATCCAAAGGTTGATCCTAAAGGAGTTAATCTGGCTTCGGGTATTGATAATGTGAAAGCATCAGCGAATAATTTCTACGAAGGAGTTTCGCAAGCAGAGGTTGAAGCCTATTATGCTTCGCGCGCAAACGAAAAGGATGAACAACCGGTTTCATGGGGGCTTAACTCAAAGATGGTTAAGCAAAATGGTGTTGTTGCCGAAAAGGTTTGGAAAGTAGGCGGAATGTATGGAGCAGCGATAGAGAAGATTGTGTACTGGTTAGAGAAAGCGGTAACAGTTGCCGAAAACGACAACCAGAAGAAAGCATTGGAGCTGCTTGTTAAATATTACAAAACAGGTGATTTGAAAACCTGGGATGCGTATAATATTGCATGGGTTGCAGATGTTGATTCACGTATTGATGTGGTGAACGGATTTATTGAAGTGTATGGTGATGCCATTGGAAAACGTGCCAGTTTCGAATCAGTTGTGTCGATGAAAGACATGGAAGCAACCAAACGTATTGCGGCTATCGCTAAAGAAGCGCAATGGTTCGAAGATCATTCTCCAATCATGGCGGAGCATAAAAAGAAAGAGGTAAAAGGTATTACGGCTAAAGTTATTACGGTTATTCAGGAGGCCGGAGATGCTGCTCCATCAACACCAATCGGAATCAATCTTCCGAATGCAAACTGGATTCGTCAGCAACACGGAAGCAAATCGGTGTCTCTTGGAAATATTGTTCATTCGTACAATATTGTTGCGGCTAAGAGTCCATTGTTAAAGGAGTTTGCCGAGAACGAAGCGCAGATAGAAAGAGCCAGACAATACGGTGCGCTTGCCGGTGATTTGCATACCGATATGCACGAAGTGATCGGACATGCTTCGGGAAAAATCAATAAAGGAATCGGAGACCCTGACCAAACATTGAAAAACTATGCAAGTACACTGGAAGAAGCCCGTGCGGATTTGGTTGCTTTGTATTATGTAATGGATACTAAACTGGTTGAGATGGGTGTGATGCCTTCATTGGATTGCGGAAAAGCAGAATACGACAGCTATATCATGGGTGGTTTGATTACACAGTTGACCCGTTTGAATATTGGCGAGAATTTAGAAGAAGCGCACATGCGCAACCGTCAGCTGAATGCAAAATGGGCTTACGAAAAAGGTAAAAAAGATAATGTAATTGAATTTATCAAACGTGATGGTAAAACATACGTTAAGGTTAATGATTATGAAAAACTACGTGTATTGTTTGGTGAGTTGTTAAAAGAAATCCAGCGTATCAAATCAGAAGGTGATTATAAAGCCGCAACAGCTTTGGTAGAAGGATATGGAGTAAAAGTAGATCAGGAGTTATTGAAAGAAGTAAAAGAGCGTTTCAATAAGTTAGATGTTGCACCGTATAAAGGATTTATTCAACCACGTTTGGTGCCTGTAATGGAAGGTGAAAAAATGGTGGATGTGAAAGTGGAGTATCCATCTGATTTTACGCAGAACCAGTTAGAGCTTGGAAGCAAGTATTCATTCCTGCCAGTAAGAAACTAATTATATTTCTAAATCTTAATTTTAAAGTCGGCTTCAGAAAACTCTGAAGCCGACTTTTTGTTATATTTGTTTTACAAAAATCTAATCCCATGAAAAAACTATTCACCATCTGCATCTTTGTATTAGGAGTATACACAGGACAAGCTCAAACCCTTGATTTCGGCTTGAAGGCGGGATTAAACTTTAGTGAACTGAGTAATGATATGTCGTCCATGTATAGCGCTAATAGTGGCGCAACCGGATTTGTGGGTGGAGTTTATAGTAGAGTGGGCATACTAGGTTTTTATGTTCAGCCGGAAGTGTTGTATTCTCAGCGCAAGGGAGCTCATACAAGTAATGTAGACGGAACAGCAGTCATCAATACGTTATCATACGTAGATGTTCCGGTGCTGTTTGGGTATAAACTTTTATTTGCCAGAATAAATGTAGGACCGAGTTTTCAGTTTCTCATGAGTGCAAACCAAAAAGCGAGTGATGCTGCAATGGATCCGAATTTTTCAGAGGATAATTTCAATAAATCGGTTGTTGGTTATCAGGCCGGTGTTGGAATTGATTTGTCAAGATTATCGTTGGATTTACGCTATGATGGCGGACTCAATAGTTTGGGTAAGGAAATAAGCACGGCTACCGGACAAACAATAGATTACAGTACACGGGCAAGCATGTGGCAGCTAACGATTGGTTTCAAGCTGTTTTAGAGAAGTCTCTGTCCCCGTCAATGTTCACTTTGGGCAGGGTGTTTAAAACACTCTGAATAACTCTTTTATATTCTCCGCTATTACATCTTGTAAAAGCAACACCTTTGCAAGTAATAAATAACCATAAAGTATGCTGTTAAGAAAATTAGTGTTTGCCGGTTTGGTGCTCATGGTGAGTCGAACTGGCTACGCACAGTTTGACCCGAAGTCTCCAACAAAGGAGCCCCAAACATTTAACGAGAAATCCTATAACTTCTTTTTATCGAAGAGGCTAAAAACAACAATGCATCAGCGTGATTCATTGTATGATTTGGTTGTAGCTTTTAATAAGGATACAACTCTGCGGGGAAAGGAATACCGTTACCTCGACTCTCTTTACAATGCATTAGTATCAAAGTACAATGATTGTAACGAGAAGAACAATACTCTCAAGGCTCAGTATGCCGAGATGAATGCAAAATACAATGAGATGATGAAAAAAAGTCTTTCGGATGCTGAGCGGTTTAACTCTGCATTAAAGATTAAAGCAGAGGAGTTGGAGGCAAGAGAAAGAAGACTTGCGGAGCTACAGTCGATCATCAATAAACAGGATTCACTTTTAAATGCATTGAATGATGTGGTGAAAAAAGCATTGATGGCATTTAAATCGGATGAGATTAGTGTAGAGATGAAAAATGGTAAGGTGTATGTTTCGATGAGTGATAAACTTTTGTTTAAGTCGGGAAGCGCGGCAGTTGAGGATAAAGGTTTGGAAGCCATCAAAACATTAGGTGACGTATTGAATAAAAATCCTGATATAGATGTGTTGATTGAAGGACATACAGATAATGTTCCGATTAAAACGGCTAAGTACGAAGACAACTGGGCATTGAGTGCTGATCGCGCATTAAGCATTGTTCGTTTGCTGAGTGTAGAGCATAAAGTAAATCCAAAACGTTTGGAAGCTGCCGGCAGAGCGGAGTTTTATCCTAAGGGATCTAATGAAACAGCAGAAGGCAGAGCTAAGAACAGGCGAACTGAAATTATTCTTTCACCGAAACTGGATGAATTGTATAAGTTAATTGAGCGTAACAGACGTTAAAAAAGAAGAGGCAGGATGAAAGTCCTGCCTCTTCTTTTTGTAAGTTAGTTGTACAATCCTAAAAGGATAGTTCAAATCTTCCAGGGGTAGAATATTTACTTTCCGAATAATTATTTTGAAACAGGGCAGCATTAATGTTTTGGATCACATCAGGGCAGTTGTTAATGAAAGTGAGTGTGACATCAAATGCATTTTCGTAAATCAATTTGTGGCCCTGACGGTCAACGAAGCAAGTTAAGTGTTGAAGGTCATTAAATCCCTCATCTGCATACGAACTGATGATGAACTGATTTACTTTCTCCAATTCTTCGGGGGTATGAGCTTGAAGAATAAACGAAACAGAAGCAATTTGATTATTGATAAGGTTGTACAATACCTTCGATTTAATCCCTTTGATGATTCGTTTATAAAGAACCACATCGTGCTGGATTTTACTTGTTCTGTTACTTTGAATGCAGGTAGGCCTTCCGTTCTGTTTGAGTATTTGGTTTAAATTCTGCCCGATTAATAAATTTTTACCGATAATATCTTTAGAGGTAGAAATTTCTTTGTATTGATAGGCTTTAATTCTCTGTCTTAATACAGCAAGGGTTTCTCCTGTCAGGAGACTGCTGCTGTAATCCTTTTTGGTAAAAGGAGAGAGCATGGTTAGTTTATAATACTGATGTTTGAGTGTGGTAAAAAGCATTATGAGTTGCTGTTTATTATAAACAAATATATCCAGCAGTTTCAAGAATGCAACCCGAAACAGAGTGTTTCTGCTCCTTTTTGGGGTAAAATTTATTTAATTATCTTATTTATAGGGTTTTAAATTTCATTTAGAAGCTGCTTGGTTTGTCTTTTAACCTTTTAAACTTCCACTTAAACATTAAAAACAACCGGTTGGCCTAAATGCGCTGATCCCAAAGCTCAGGGTCAAACCCAACTAATAGCTCATGTCCGGTTTCCACTATAGGGCGTTTGATAACGGATGTTTTTTCGGTCATCAATGCTATGGCTGCATCTGTATCGGAGATCACTTGTTTTTGTTCTTCAGAGAGTTGTTTGAAGGTTGTGCCTCGCGTATTGATTAACGTAGAAATGTCAGTTTTTTTGAGCCAGCTTAAGATTTTCTCACGAGAAATTCCTTTGCTCTTGTAATCATGAAAGGTATAGGCTACACCGTTTTCATCCAGCCATTGAAAGGCCTTTTTCATGGTGCTGCAGTTTTTGATTCCGTATATAATCATAAGTTTATTAAGCTAAAATCCAGTTGAATTTGTATTTGGTGTCAGGGATTTTCATCCTGTCGGCCAACCGGTTTAAACGGTCGGGAAGGGCAATCAGGTAATCACGGGCTTTTTCACCATCCTCTTTCAAACCACGAACCGATTCGATTTCCCATTCTTCAATTAATGACTTTAATATATCCGTGTAATCATAGGCAGTATAAACTCCAAGGCGTTGAGCGGCATCACTAAAGTTGCTGAATACGCCAACTTTCTCTCCCAACTGACGAAGATATTGAGCGGGCATCGCAATTTTTTGCTTCATCATATATTCAAAGGCGAGCATCATTTCATTTGGATCGAGCTCGAGGATGCGCTTAACAAAAGTTTTGTAGGCTTTTGCATGTCGTGCTTCATCTGCCGCAACCAATCCGCAAAGCTTTGATAAGATATTGCTGCCTTCTTTTTTTGCGAGACTTGCCACACGTCTGTGGGATATATTGGTGGCCAGTTCCTGAAAGCTCGTGTACACAAAATTTTTGTAAGGATCATTGCTCGCTCCATTGTTAAATCCATCAGCAATAAGGTATTGAGTTGATGCTTCAAACTCTTTCATATTGATACGGCCACATAAATAGAGATATCTGTTTAATACGTCCCCATGCCGGTTTTCCTCCGCTGTCCAGCTTCTGATCCAGCGCATCCATCCGTTATTGTTGTGTTGGTCAATTCCTGTTACTCCCGATAACCAGGTTTCGTATGTAGGTAAAGCTTCTTCTGTTATGGTATCGGCAACTAAAACAGCTAATAAGTCGTATGAAAGACCTTCAGCTTGTTCCTGGATAAGCTTCAAATCAGAAATAAAAGTATTATCGGATGTGAGTGGTAATAATTCGGATGCCTGCCAGTTGGTTTCGATTGGGCGTAAAAATTCGTCTGCATAATCATTTACAGACTCCCCAACGTAAACCATTACTTCATTGCGGGTCAGTGCTGCCTTTGAAAGTGTCATAAGTTCAACTAATTTGAACCAAAAATACGCCTCACGGGGCATACCACCAAACCGGTGACGATTAAGCAGGATTAAAGTATGTTCTGAATTGTATGCGTTTGGGTGTTGATGGTAATTTTAGAGCCTTTTTCTTTTCCAATGAATAATTTAGCAAGAGGGGCCTGCATCGAAAGCGTAATGATTTCTTGTTCTGCAATTTTGATAGGACCAAGTCCTATTCCAATAAAATAGAGGGCTGTTTGGGTTTCAATCAAAGAGCCTTGCCGGACTATAGGATTGAAGCCAATATCAATTCGTTTCAATAATTGGAGTTCTTCCTGAGCTTTAACCAGTTGTTTCGCATTCATTTCGCTGTTCAAATGTCCCATGGCTCTGCCCGTTTCATATTTATCACCGGCACTGCTTTTTTCTTCGCTGGTGCTGGCTTCCTGCGCCTCTTGCATTGCTTGTTTGGCATTGGAAATGCGTTGTTCAAGCAGGTTCAAACAATGTGAAAGGATAATTTCTTTGTTAATCATTTACATTGGCAAAAGTAAGATTACATTTGTTTTTATCATGCGTAAAATAGCTTATTACATTCTCGCCATTCCGGTATACCTGTTAGCTCTGTTGCCTTTTCCGTTGTTTTACCTGTTTTGTGATTTCTTGTTTTTGCTGGGTTATTACGTGATTGGGTACAGACGAAAGGTGATTAATCAAAATCTGGCAAATGCCTATCCTGAAAAGAGTGCGAAGGAAAGGGCATTGATTGCAAAACGGTATTTTAGGTTTATGATAGACTTGTTTCTGGAATCGTTTAAGTTACTTGTGATGACGAAGAAGGAGGTAAAGAAACGTGTTGTGTTTACAAATATGGAAGTTATGCATCCGTTTGTGGAACAAAAGCAGTCGGTCATATTTGTACTGGGACACTATGGTAACTGGGAGTGGTGCGGACAAAGTTTTCAGATACACTTTACCGGAATACAACAAGATGTTTTGTACCATCCGTTGAGCAGTCCTTTTTTTGAATGGCTTACGTATAAGCTTCGTACCCGTTGGGGCGTACATCCCATTCCCATGAATAATGCAGTGAAGATGATGCTTGGACGGAAACATGTTCAAACAGCTACTGCTTTTTTATCCGACCAGACACCCAGCAATAAAGAGGGATGTTATTGGTTGGATTTTTTAAATCAGGATACACCCGTTTTTAAAGGTACCGAGAAACTTGCGGTGAAATTCAACCGCCCGGTTGTGTTTGTGCATATCAATCGAATCAAACGTGGTTATTACCAGAGTTCATTTACCCTCATCACGGATAAGCCGGCCGAAAAGCCGGAAGGGTGGATTACTGAACAGCATACAAGGTTGTTAGAGGCCGAAATCAACCACCAGCCTGAATACTGGCTTTGGAGCCACCGCAGGTGGAAACACAAGCGGGATTAAAACCACTTTGTAAATTTATTTGTTGATAATCAGTGTAGTATGAGCATATCCAAAAATATGTTTGCACAATAGATGTATGTACAGTTAAATTTGCACCCGAAACCCGAATGAAAACCATCGAAGAAGAAATACGGCAGGAAAAGTTTGTGAGTTACCAGCAAAAGGTGGTTCTGAATGTATTGCTTACTGCCAATTGGATTCGGTTGAGTCAGGGACGAATATTTAAACAGTATGGAATTTCACCTGAACAGTATAATGTGCTGCGAATCATAAGAGGGCAAAAAGGAACCCCGATTGGAGTGAATGCCATTCAGGAACGAATGCTGGACAAAAACTCAAACGCTTCACGATTGGTTGAAAAACTGGTAGAGAAAGGATTGATTGACCGTAAAGGTTGTCCGAATGACCGCAGGCAGGTGGAGATTTTTATGAAAGAAGAAGGTTTGCAGTTGCTTTCAGCATTAGATGTAAAGGTTAACCAATGGGAGAGAGAATCAGCCTTAATAAACAAAGAAGAAGCCGAACAGCTCAATACATTATTAAATAAACTCAGAACAATATTCAATTAAAAAAAACATGAAAAGAACAACTATGATTATCGCTTTTGCTGCAATGGGATTTGCAGCAGTTGCAGGCGGACCGAACGCCAACAAACAACAAACAGTTACTGTTGACACTAAAGCCAGTACCTTTAAATGGCACGCTAAAAAAGTAACAGGAGAACATTTTGGAACCGTTAACTTCTCAGGAGGTACAATCAATATTGAAAAAGGTGTATTGACAGGCGGGACAATTGAAATGGATATGACCTCCATCGTTGTTACCGACTTGCAGGGTGAGTACAAAGGGAAGTTGGAAGGTCACTTAAAATCGGATGACTTTTTCTCTGTTGAAAAAAACAACAAGTCAACTTTAGTGATTAAAAACGTTGAAGCCATCAAAGGAAATAAAACAGCCGAAAACTATATGGTAACGGCCGACCTTACCATCAAAGGGATTACCAAAGAAATTAAGTTCCCGGCCATTATTGTGGTAAAAGGAAATTCGGTTACAGCCAATGCCGATTTTATGATTGACCGTACACTGTGGGATATTCGTTATGGTTCAAAATCGTTTTTTGAAGGTATTGGCGACAAAGCCATCGACAATGAGTTTAACATCAAGGTGCGCGTTGTTGCAGGCAGCTAAAACGAATACGATATGTTCATCTGTATTGAAGCAATGAACATTTCATAGTTTAGTCGTTTAATAAGCATGGTTGAAACATATCATGCTTATTTTGTTTTAACTTGGTATGATGGAAATAGCAGTAGTTTTAGGTACAACCCGCTGGGGAAGGCAATCCGAAAAGGTTGCAGCCGAATTGGTGAAACGTTTACAATTGGATGCCGGTTTGAAGATTACCTTTTTGGATATTGCTCAATATCCCTTTCCGGTATTTGAGGAGCGCATTGCTTATCATCCCAACCCTCCCGAAAAATTGTTGGAGTTTAGCAGCAAGTTAAAGGCGGCAGACGGAATCATTTTCGTTATCCCCGAATACAATGGAAGCCTGCCCGGTACGTTTAAAAATGCCTTCGATCATTTTTATGCCGAGTACAAACGCAAACCAATTGGTGTGGTGTGCGTATCGGACGGGAAGTTTGCAGGCGTACAGGCATCGTTGCAATTGCAGATTTTAATTTTGCATGTATTTGCGTATCCCATGCCGGTAAAATTGTTGGTTCCGATGGTGCATCAGGCTTTTGATGAATCCGGAAACCTTATTGATGAAACAGTTAAAAAAGGAATGACCCGTTTTATCAATGAGTACAAATGGTTTGCACAAGCCATTATCAATCAAAAAGCGGCCAATCCAATCGAATAGAGTCAAATATGAAACGTGGTGAGTTTATCAAAAGTTTAGGAGGAATGGTAGCAATGAGTACACTCGATTTAAAAGCGTTCGGGAATGAAGTGCTTTCCGAAAAAAGCACACCCGCAATGCCGGTATTGTTTATCGGGCATGGCTCACCCATGAATGCCATTGAGCATAATGCCTATACCCAACGGTTAAATAAGTTGGGGTCGGAATTGGTTAAACCTAAAGCCATATTGGTTGTTTCGGCACACTGGCAAACGCGGGGAACGTATGTTCAGGTTTCTCCTGCTCCTAAAACCATTCACGATTTTGGTGGTTTCCCGCAAGCCTTGTTTGATGTTCAGTATCCTGCTCCGGGAGCTCCCGAACTGGCAAAGATGGTGGCTTCGGAGATTACAGCAGCCAACGTGATGCATGATACCGAATGGGGATTGGATCATGGTGCCTGGTCTGTTCTGAAACAGATGTATCCCGATGCAAACATTCCGGTATTTCAAATGAGTTTGGACTTTGCTCAGGGACCTGAATACCATTACAGGCTTGCTCAACAATTGCAACGGTTCAGAAACAAAGGCATACTCATATTGGGGAGCGGGAATATCGTTCACAACCTAAGGGTATTGGACTGGAACCATCCGAATAACAGTGCTTTTGACTGGGCGCAGGAGTTTGACGACAACGTGAAAAAATACCTGAATACAAGAAATCATGCTCCTTTGATTGCGTATGAGAAGATGGGCAAATCGGCTCAATTGTCGGTGCCAACCAACGAGCATTATTTACCCATGTTGTATGCCGCAGCCTTGCAACAACCCCAAGATGAAATTCAGTATTTGTATGAAGAAATGCAGATGGGTTCCATCAGCATGCGCAGTTTTATGATTGGCTGAAACCGCGGCTAAAATCCTGCATGGTTTTAAACCCGCACCATATAGCTACACCAACGTATTTGGGGTAGTCGTATAGCAAAGGGAGCAATTAACAAGGAAAACGCAGGGTTGGTTAATCATAATGGTTTGAACTCCGTATACATTAAGTGTTATTCACCGATTTTATCATCGCGTATATTCGTGCTTAAGTTGTTGATAACCTAGTCAAAGTGTATAATTTAGTAGGAAACTAGCCATTTTTTTAGGTTTATTCACCGAAAACCATAAATATACTATTTGCTTTTTAGGTAGAACCTGCTAAGTTTGATATCGTAAATCAAAAACAAATCAACTTATGAAAAAAACGATTCTCTCTCTTGCATTAGTGGCTATGGGTGTAGCTGCTTTCGCACAAAAACCTGCAGCCGGAGACAAAACGGTTGAATTTAACTTGAATTTCCAAACTGGTGGTGCCCCCATTAGTTATGGAAATGGTGCTAACATGCTTGGTGCTCCTGAACTTCGCTTCCGTTATTTTATGGCCGATGATATGGCTGTACGTTTGAAAGTGGGTTTAGGTTCAGGATCAACTTCTACTAAAACTTCTGCAAATGTTGGTGGTACAGACATTACCAACACTAACGATGTATCTTCAGGTTTTGCATTTTCAATTGCTCCTGGTATTGAAAAACACTTTGCCGGAACAGACAAATTGTCTCCATTCGTAGGAGCTGAGTTGCCAATCGCTTTTAATAGCTCATCAACAAATGAGAACGACAAAGCTGATTTGGGGGGTACTATTGCTGCTGATAACAGTTCAAAAACAGTAACGGGTTCACAATTCGGTCTTGGTTTAAGATTAGTTTTGGGTGCTGACTACTACTTCACTGATGCCATTTATATGGGTGTTGAAGGTGGTTTGGGCGTGTTTAGCATGACTTCAACCGGTGATGGAACTATCGATGAAACAGTTGGTGGTGTGGCTGCAACTCAAGTGAAAACACTTGGAGGAAGCGCAATGAGTTTGTTTGGTGTTTCTTCAGGAGCTGTACGTTTAGGCTACAAGTTCTAATTCAAACAAAATCTTGAAAATAAAAAAGCAGCCAATTGGCTGCTTTTTTATTTTCAAGGTAATTGTAAAAGATGACCGTCTTCTAATTTTATTCGGATGATTCCATTCGTTTTATTATAATAAAGAGAGTCGTTCGCAGACTTTTCACGGTAAACATTCGAGTAGGTTTTGCCGTTAATGCTCATGGGTGATAAGGATGAAGGACGACCGAGATAGGAATAAGGAAATCCAAAGTTTCTGCCTCTGTATGTGATGGTAATGAAAGAGCTTGTTGTATCCGATGAATAAACGCTTTGGTTATGGTAAATCTCAATTAAGGAGGAAGAGTCTTTGAGCAGGGTTTGGGTTCCTTCAAGCTCCAACGTTGAACTGCAACTGGTGTTTGGGGTATGGATATTAAAGTATTGTTTACGTTCTCCGCTCTCAAACAGTCTGATAACCCCATCCTCCCAAAAGAAGATGCTATCTTGCCCTTTGTACGCCAGGCTATTTACTTCGCTGGCTTTGAGCATAACCTTGCCATCAGGCAGGTTGGCGCATTCTCTTTTGCATTGTCCGAATAAGAACAGGGATAAGATTGCTGCTGAGAGAGATAGTTGTTTCATTTAGTGTGAATTTTCGTTTTGTTGATGCAACTATACTACTAAATATTTTGTTTGTAGAGTGTATTTATTTACTTTGCCCTAAATTTTACTTTCAATGAAACGACTTATTCTTTTAATCGTGTTGTCTGCTACGGCCTCAGTATCAATGGCTCAGTGGGTATTTCAAGCGCAGTATAATATGT
This sequence comes from uncultured Bifidobacteriaceae bacterium, assembly GCA_964392775.1. GTDB lineage: Bacteria > Bacteroidota > Bacteroidia > UKL13-3 > UKL13-3 > UKL13-3. The sequence continues at coordinate 23,213 of CAYMRD010000026.1, read as the reverse complement.
GGTTACCAACCGGTAAATACAACGGAACCCTTAAACCTGGATTTTTGGGTGCCGGAGTAGAGGCTAAATATAGTTTTGATGATCATTTGGTTGGAACCATTGGAGCGGGGTATTCGTTAATGAATTACAAAACGGTATTGGTTGACCGAGTGGAAAAAGAAGTGGAAAATGCAACGATGCAGATTATTCCAATAACAGTTGGAGCTGAGGTGTATTTTACTACTGAAAAGATTCGCCCGTATTTGGATATGGATTTTGGGGTTGCTTTGGTTTCTCAAAAGGGAGATGGTCTTCCTGAAAAAGACATGGCATACAATCCTTTTATATCACCGGGATTGGGTGTTGACTATGCATTTAGTGATGACTTGAAATTTAACTGTGTGGTTAAACAACATGTGATCATATACAATTTTGATAATCGTCCGGGTTATAACGAAACGTTTACCGCAGTTGGTATTAATCTGGGAGTTACTTATAAGTTTTAATCAATACAATTTTCTATATAACTAAAAACTCCCGCGAGATGATTCTCTGCGGGAGTTTTTGTTTTTAGCTGTTCATCAATTGCTCGATATGGTCGGCTTCAATCGGAATATGTTCCATGAGGTCGATACAGCCTGTTTCGGTAATCAGAATTTCGTTTTCCAAACGGATGCCGATTCCTTCTTCGGGAATATAAATGCCCGGTTCGCAACTGAACATCATACCGGCCTGCATGGGTTCGTAACGCATTCCTACATCATGCACATCCAAGCCTAAAAAGTGTGAGGTTCCGTGCATGTAGTATTTTTTGAAAGCAGGCATTGCTGGGTTTTGCTTTTTGATGTCGTCAGCAGTGATTAAACCTAAGCCTACCAGTTCCTTTTCCATCACCCTGCATACCTCATCATGGTATTCCATCAGCAGCACTCCCGGTTTAAGCATTTTCTTAGCTTCGTGCATCACACGCAATACGGCATTGTACACTTCTTTCTGGCGAGGTGTAAAACGTCCGTTTACAGGGAAGGTGCGGGTCATATCGCTGATATAGTTACCGTAGTCGGTACCGGTATCAAGCAATAATAAATCACCATCCTTGCAGGTATCTGCATTGTCTACATAATGCAGGGTACAGGCATTTTTACCCGAAGCTACAATGGGCGTAAATGAATGTCCGCTGGCTCCGTTTCGGATAAACTCATGAATCACTTCCGCTTCAACCTCATATTCTTTTACTCCCGGTTTGATAAATTTAAGCACACGCAAAAACATCTTATGCGATATTTCGATGGCCAGCTTCATATACTCCACTTCGAGTGGCGATTTGATGGAGCGCAAGCGTTGCATGATAGGAGCTGCACGTTCGTAGGTGTGCAGTGGGAAACGCTCGCGCATCTGATGGGCAAATTTCAAATCTTTGCTTTGTACTGTATTGCTGGCACGGTCGTTTTCGTTGCTGTTCAGGTAAACTGTATCAGCCATATTAATTACCGCGCGCATCAGGTTGTCGAACTCATCCATCCAAAAAACATTTTTGATGCCCGAAGCGGCTATTGCTTCTTCTTTGGTGTATTTATGTCCGTCCCATACCGCAATATGTTCGTTGGTGCGTTTTACAAACAAAGCCTCGCGGTAGGCTTCAACCGGGCAATCCGGGAAAATCACCACGGCACATTCTTCCTGGTCGATACCGGTGAGCCAGAACATATCGCTGCTTTGTTTAAAGTCGAATGATGCATCACCATTGCGGGGCCAAATCTCATTGCTTTGAAAAATGGCCAGTGATTTTGGTTTTAGTTGTGCTGTGAATCGTTTGCGGTTGTCGATAAACAGCTTTTGATCTATTAATTGATAACGTTTCATATAATGATAAATATACTCAGGCGAACAAGATGCCTAAGCGGTACAAGATTACTAAAATTAGTTTGAAATATTGGGGGTCCCGAAACGTCCTGCTTCGCGTTAGCCCATAGTTGTGTATGGAATGCTGCAGTCACAGCATTCGGGCAGGTTTAAGATGCTATTTTGCAATAGGTTATACACGGTATGGCGAAGATAAGGATAAAAGGGGAAGAAGCAAATTGGGTATCGGAAGATGCTGGTATGATGGATATGGGCTAGGTTAATGTTCCAGCCTCCGGAGGAGGCTAACCTCTATAGTTTCAATATAACGTAATGCAGGGAGCTCCAGAGGAGCGAAATCTTAGATTGGATTATTTGAGAGATGTCGGTAATTATACCCTATCACACGCTATTGTTTTATTCTGCAAGAAAGATGTAGCATATACAAAGATTGCGCACCTACGGAGCGCTGGCTTTGTTGCTCAATTTTTTCTATAGAGATTGGGCTCCTCCAGAGCCCATTGGCGAGAACGTATCGTTCGAGCAGATTTTGTATGGATTGAGCACATGATGAATGGTGTGATTCGTAATCAAATCTCCCCTTCCCATTTGGCAATTACATACGTGGCCAAACAGTTTCCAATGAGGTTCACTGAAGTACGTCCCATATCCATCAATGCATCAATGGCTAAAATGGCAAATGCTTTTTGAGGATCTAAACCTAAGGAAGCAACGGTTCCTACCAAAATAAGAAAAGATGCTCCTCTTACGCCTGCAACACCTTTGCTGGTGAGCATCAAAATCACACACATCTGAATTTGTTGGGCAATGGTAAGGTCGATACCACATACCTGTGCCACAAATACAGAAGCCAATGAAAGGTATAGTGTTGTACCATCTAAGTTAAAGCTGTAACCCGTTGGCAATACAAAGGCTACCACTTTGCGTGGGATGCCCATTTTCTCTAAGTTCTCCATCGCTTTGGGCAAAGCGGCTTCGGAGCTTGCGGTGGCAAAGGCAATGGATAACGGTTCGGAAATATGTTCAATGAATCGTTTAAACGGAAGTTTGACCAATAAACCTATTGGAACCAAAACGATTAATATAAATGCAAACAAGGCCACATATAAAGTAAGAAGAAGTTTAAGCAAATCATGCAATACGCCATACCCCATGCTGGCTACGGCATAAGCAATGGCGCCACCAACGGCTAGCGGAGCAACATACATCACCAGGTTGGTGAATTTAAACATCACTTCGGCCAAGCCTTCAATGGCTTCTACCATTTTATCTTTGCGCGGGCCTTTAAGCTGAGCGAGTGCAATCCCAAACAAAATGCTAAACACTACGATTTGTAGAATCTGATTATCGGCAACCGATTTGGCAATGTTTTCAGGAAATATATCCAAGATCACATCGTGAGAATGTTTTTGCTCAAGCAGTTTATTGGCTTTTTCTACCTGCTCGGTTTGAGCGTGGATGGATGAGCCCACACCGGCCTTTGAGATATTGATGGCCACCAAACCAATTAACAGCGCAAGGGTTGTTACAATTTCGAAATACAAAATGGATTTCCATCCCATTCGTCCTACCTGTTTAAGGTCGCTGTGGCCGGCAATGCCCACCACCAATGTTGAGAACAGGAGCGGAGCAATAATGGTTTTGATAAGCCTCAAAAATACATCGCTGAATACCCGGAGTTGTTTGGCCGCGTCCGGAAAAAAATCGGCTATTTCAACTCCCACAAACATAGCCAATAGGATAGAAGCGGTAAACGAGCGGGAACGCACGCAGTACCACCCTAAAGCTAACATTGTTATCCAGCGGATGCCATGCAGGGCAACAGGAAGGAGTGAAATATATTCCATCCAGTTGAGCAGGTGCAGGGAAGCATCAATGAAAAATATACCTAAAACAAGGAGTAGAAGTTTGCGGTTATCCATAGTTTCAAACCTAAATTAAAATTCGAATAATTAAATACGAAATTCGAAAAGGGAGATAAGCCGCAGCGTACACAGCGGTTGGCGCAGCGGTCGCAACGAATGCGGGTAAGGGTGCCTGAGCCGTCTGACTTTGTCAGGCGAGGTCGATGGCACGGGGAGGGTCATTAACCGCAAAGGCCACAAAGGAAGAACGCAAAGTGCAAAAAAGTAATCACTAAGCTTTTAGTGCTAGCAAATACTTCTCGATACAGCTCCATGCTTTGCCTGCCCAATGCTTACCCGAAGTGACTATCTCGCTTTATTTAGATGTTGAATCAGTTTTATGAAAATTGATGGAAGTAGAGTTTACACAATACCGTAATCCGGTTTTATCGCGAGGGCCATCATCAAATACATGACCAAGGTGACCACCACATTTGGCACATAAAATTTCGGTGCGAACCATGCCGTGGGCAAAATCCTGTTTTTCGATGATGCGGGTTTTGTCCAACGCTTCGTAAAAGCTGGGCCAGCCGCAACCGGCATCAAACTTAGTGTCAGAAGTAAATAATTCGTTTCCGCATGCAGAACACACGTATGTTCCTGCCTCCCAGTACTGGTCGTATTTTCCGGTATAAGGTCTGTCGGTTCCTTTTTGGCGGATTACATAAAACTGCTCTTCTGTGAGCTGTTTTCTCCATTCTTCTTCTGTTTTATTTACAGGGAAATTCATGATATTGTTTTTTGATGTAGTGTTTGAGTTAACAGTTGTTCTATTGGTACACGAAAGCGTAAAGATAACCGCAAGAATACTTGTGACGGATAAGATACGAATATTTTTCATGATGGATACTTTATATAACATGCTTACAAACAGATTTGTTTGATAACGTTTGAATGCAGTTTGAAGTGTTTACATAGATGCTGCAATATTTAGAGCACATCTTTCTCCATCCATGGCGGCACTTACAATTCCTCCGGCATAGCCCGCACCTTCGGCACAAGGGTATAAGCCTTTAATCTGGGGGTGTTGCAAAGTTTCTTTGTTGCGCGGAATGCGAACCGGTGACGAGGTTCGTGATTCGGTAGCTACCATAACAGCATCATTGCTCACATATCCTTTGAGTTTTTTACCAAAAACGGATAGAGCATCCCGCAGGCTGGCTGTTACAAATGTTGGGAGAATACTATCCAGGTCGTGGGGTTGTATGCCGGGTAAATAAGAACAACCGGGTAGTTGTGCGGATGTTTTTTTGTTTACAAAATCGAGCACCCGCTGAGCCGGAGCCTGCAAGGATTGTGTGGCATCAAAACACTTTTGTTCAACCATGCTTTGAAATTTCATGGCAGCCAATGGGCCATGCTGTTCAAAAGGTTTGAAGTCTTTGGGTTCAATGCTCACCACCAATCCCGAGTTGGCAAACTCATTGTTGCGTTTGCTTGGGCTCCATCCGTTTACAACCACTTCACCGGGGTTGGTTGCAGCCGGAGCAATAATGCCTCCCGGGCACATGCAAAAAGAAAACACTCCACGGCCGAGTGATTGGTTGACGATTGAATACGAAGCCGGGGGCAAAAACTCACCTCTGGAATCACACTTATATTGTATAGAGTCGATTAATGCCTGCGGATGTTCAATGCGCACGCCTAACGCAAATGGTTTGGCTTCAATCAAAATATTCTTGCGGTGCAGTAGCTCAAAAATATCGCGGGCTGAATGGCCTGTTGCTAAAATCAGGTATTGTGTTGGAATAGTATCTGCATGGTTTACCTGAATGCCTTTGAGTTCATCTCCATCCAATATCAAATCGGTAAGCTTTGTATTGAAATGCACCTCGCCTCCATATTGTTCGATGGTTTCGCGCATGCGGGTAATGATACTCGGTAGTTTGTTGGTGCCGATATGCGGATGTGCATCATACAAAATAGAAGAATCGGCTCCATGATACACCAGCATTTTTAAAATGCGCTGCACATCTCCCCGTTTGGTAGAGCGGGTATAAAGTTTTCCGTCACTGTAAGTACCGGCTCCACCTTCTCCAAAACAATAATTGGATTCGGGGTTAACGGTATTGAATCGTGTAATGTTTGCAAGGTCGCGTCTTCGATCCCTAACATTTTTACCACGTTCAATGACAACCGGTTTTACGCCTTTCTCAATCAATTGGAGTGCGGCAAATAATCCTGCAGGTCCGGCCCCGACAATAATTGCTGTTTTTGCATTGCGCACATCCTTAAACTCAAAACAAATAATATCGTTGTCCGGAGTGCTTTCTTCCCGGATTTCAATTAACAGGTTAAAGCGAATGGGCTTTCTGCGGGCATCCAATGATTTGCGAATAATATGAATAGCAGAATGGCTGGATAAGTTGAGTTGTTTGCGACAGTAGTTGAGGGTGTCATTTTCTGTTGTGCAATGCTCTGGCGGAATTGATAACTCTGTGCGTTTGTTCATGTTAGGTGTCTATCCTAATGGAATAATAAGGTGCGAATATCCACAATTTTCGGATAACCCAAACGAAGCCTCTGCATTTGTACAGCGAACTTGCTACTTCATTTCAAATACTTACTGCGTAAGTAACTTATCTGTTCATGCCAATACTCAAAATTACCTTTGTCACAGTGAAAACAAATAAAAAATCTCTCAGAATCTTAACGGCAATGTGCTCAATATTAATCTTATTGACCAGTTGCGGAAACAAATTGTATTCTTACCGTAAAACGGTAAAAGTAAAGGAAGCTGTGGTAAAAAACGAACCGTCATTAGCGGGAACAAAGGTGTATATGACCGTAAAAGAAGTGAAGTCTGGCAAAGCTTCTTTGAAATCTACTCCCTCGGCAATGCTGAACGTTAATCAAAACACAATTTACTACACCACAAAACCGGTTAGTGAGAAAGAAGAGGCTCCTTTGTTGCGTATGCCTTCTCCCATTTATGGAGCTGTAATCCGATAATCTGATACTTGTCAAATATTTATTAGAAGCCCCGTTCAGCAAGCTGTGCGGGGCTTTTTTGTTTTTGTTCAAAGGATGCGGTTATTTGGTCAATTCGATTAATTTTGCGAACTATAAATTTATAAATCAAAGCACTCATGGCTGATACACAAAAACTCAACGAAATTGCATCACAGGTAAGAAGAGATATTCTTAGAATGGTACACGGAGTAAAATCCGGTCATCCGGGAGGTTCATTGGGTTGTGCCGATTTTCTTACGGCACTTTACTTTGAAATTATGGATCATCAGCCATCCTTTAATATGGAGGCAAGCAATGAGGACGTATTTTTCTTATCAAACGGACATATTTCACCGGTTTTTTATAGTGTTTTAGCCCGTTCGGGATATTTTCCGGTGAGTGAGCTGGCGACATTCCGTAAATTGAGTTCGCGTTTACAAGGACATCCGGCTACGCATGAGCATCTTCCGGGTATTCGTATTGCTACGGGATCATTGGGACAAGGAGTTTCCGTTTCAATCGGAGCGGCTCTTGCTAAAAAGATGAACGGTGACAAGAAGCTGGTGTATACGTTGATGGGAGATGGCGAAATTCAGGAAGGACAAAACTGGGAAGCTTTCATGTTTGCTGCTCACCATAAAGTAGACAACCTGATTGTAACAATAGACTTTAACGGACAACAAATTGACGGATCAACCCATGAAGTGATGGGTATAGGATCGGATATTGAGGCAAAACTAAAAGCATTTGGCTGGGAGGTGATGCACATGGACGGTCATAATATGCAAAATATCCTTGATACGATGGCTCTGGCAAAAGCAGCTACCGGAAAAGGAAAACCAATTTTTGTGATGATGAAAACCGAAATGGGTTATCCTGTAGATTTTATGATGGGTTCCCACAAATGGCATGGCGTTGCGCCAAATGATGCTGAATTGGAAAATGCTCTTGGTCAGTTGCCACAAACTCTAGGTGATTATTAATCCGTTTCGATTGCGCTCTATTTACAGATACTTATCAATCTTGCTTTTGGGCTTGTTTACGCTGACTTCCGGTCATGTGTATGCACAAGCCAAAGTAAAAACACGTATTCTTTTTTTGCTGGATGCATCAGGGAGTATGTATGCAAGTATGGATAAAGACAACCGTATCAATGTAGCTAAACGTATCCTGACAAAATTGATGGATAGCCTTGAGCGGGCCAAAGATGTTGAGGTTGCTTTACGGGTATACGGACATACGAGTCCTCCGGCAAAACATGATTGCAAGGATACCAAACTGGAAGTTCCTTTTTCTCCGCATAATCATGGGGCCATTAAAAAGGAAGTTGCTAAAATTGTACCTAAGGGAACAACCCTCATTGCGTATTCATTGCAACAGGCGGCTTATGATTTTCCCAAAGAATCCAATGTTCGCAATGTGGTGGTATTGATTACCGATGGAATTGAAGAATGTCAGGGCGACCCCTGTGCGGTATCGGAGGCCTTGCAGGCTAACGGAGTTATTCTGCGCCCCTTTATTGTAGGTATTGGTGGTACAGCGGACTTTCGCAAAGCATTTGAATGTGTGGGGCGTTATTATGATGCCAATACGGAAGCTGATTTTGACAATGTATTGAATGTTGTAGTGAGTCAGGCGCTTAACAATACAACTGTTCAGGTAAACCTGTTGGATGTAAACAGCAAGCCCACCGAAACCAATGTAAACATGAGCTTTTACGATATGCACTCGGGAGCGATGGTGTACAACTATATTCATACCCTGAACGAAAAAGGGAATCCGGATACATTGCCACTGGACCCTATCTATAAATACCGCATGGTGGTGCATACACTTCCTCCTGTAGAAAAAAGTGGTATTGAAATTACTCCGGGCAAGCATACAACGATTGGTGTAGATGCACCTCAGGGAACATTAATGCTTAAGGTGCTGGGAGCAACTAACTACAGCAAACTGCAATATATTGTGCGTCAGCAGAACCAATCCAAAACCTTGCATGTACAGGATGCGAATGTTTCTGAAAAATATCTGGTTGGGAAGTATGATTTGGAAATTTTGAGTGTTCCCCGCATCATCCAGAAAGACGTAGAGATTAAGCAGAGTTATACCACAACCATAGAAATACCACAACCGGGAAGATTGATTATTACAGCCGTAACACAACCTTATTATGCCGATATTTACCAAATGGTAAAAAACGAAATGGTATGGGTATATAAATTGCCGGTTGAAAGCCGCAACCAAAATATACTGATACAACCGGGACGATATAAAATTGTATACAGAGCTAAAGGTGCCTACCGTTCGAATCAAACTTTTGAAAGAGAGTTTACCATTACCTCCGGTTCGGCAACCAATTTATCATTGAATTAAATTACACCGACAGATATGAAAACTTTTGAAGTACAAAACGTAAAAGATACCCGTTCCGGATTTGGAGCAGGTTTGCACGAGCTTGGCAAAACGCATCCCAATGTTGTTGCGTTATGTGCCGACTTAACCGGATCATTGAAAATGGATGCTTTCCAGAAAGATTTTCCGGAGCGTTTTATTCAGGTAGGAATTGCCGAAGCCAATATGATTGGTTTGGCAGCAGGTTTAACCATTGGCGGAAAAATTCCGTTTACCGGAACCTTTGCTAATTTCTCAACCGGACGTGTATACGACCAGATTCGTCAGAGTGTTGCGTACTCGGGTAAGAATGTAAAAATTTGTGCATCACATGCAGGATTAACACTGGGTGAAGATGGTGCTACCCACCAGATTTTGGAAGATATCGGTTTGATGAAAATGCTTCCGGGCATGACAGTTATCAACCCATGCGATTACAATCAAACCAAAGCGGCAACTATGGCGATTGCCGATTATGAAGGTCCGGTTTACTTACGTTTTGGTCGTCCGGCTGTTCCTAATTTTACACCTGCTGATCAGAAGTTTGAAATTGGAAAAGCAGTGATGTTGAATGAAGGTGCTGATGTTTCGATTTTTGCTACCGGACATCTGGTATGGAAAGCAATTGAAGCAGGACATAAGCTGGCTGAAAAAGGAATCAATGCAGAAATTATCAATATACATACCATCAAACCACTGGATGCACAGGCGATATTAAACTCCGTGCGCAAAACACGTTGTGTGGTAACAGCCGAAGAGCACCAGATGAATGGTGGTTTGGGTGACAGCATTGCCCAATTGCTTGCTCGCGAATTGCCAACTCCGTTGGAAATGGTAGCGGTAAACGACAGTTTTGGCGAGAGCGGAACACCTGATCAGTTGATGACCAAATACGGCTTGGATGCAGTGAATATTGTTGAAGCTGCAGAGCGTGTTATCAAAAGAAAAAATTAATCAATTAACCGTAATGGTTTTTAGAACGCTGCTATGCAAATAGTGGCGTTTTTTTATACCTTTCACCTTTAAACTATAGGATTATGATCGTAAAAACGCAACGCAGATTTCTGCCCGAAAAAATAAAAGTAAGCGCCTGGGATATCATTGAACCTTATTTTACTCAATTACTCAGCAGAGATATTCAATCAAAAGAACAATTGGAAGATTGGTTAAAAGACAGAAGTGAACTGGATGCATTTTTGAGTGAGGATATGGCGTGGCGTTATGTGCGTATGACGTGTGATACCGAAAACAAAGAATTGGAACAAGCGTACTTGTTTTTTGTAAACGATATCGAACCCAATATTTCACCGTTGTCGGATAAGCTGAATAAAAAACTGATGGAATGTCCATTTGTTGCTCAACTGGATAAAGACAAATATTTTATCTACCTGCGTGGTGTAAAAAAAGATATAGAACTCTTCCGCGAAGCCAACGTTCCGTTGTTTGCTGAGATAGCTACCGAAAGTCAGAAGTATGGAGCCATTGTTGGAAGTATGAGTGTGAATATTGATGGCAAAGAACTCACCTTACAACAAGCAGCTAATTTTTTAAAATCACCTGAACGTACGAAACGAGAAGAGGTGTTTAAAAAGATAAGTGAAAAGCGCCTGGCGCATCAGCAAGAACTGGATGATTTGTTTGACAGGTTGGTGAAGTTGCGGCATCAGGTTGCTGTAAATGCAGGCTTTGCCAATTACCGCGATTATATGTTTGCAGCCATGGGCCGTTTTGATTATACCCCACAGGATTGTTTTGCGTTTCATGATGCGATACAACAGGAGGTGATGCCATTGGTCAAACAATTTACCGAACAGCGCAAAAAAGAATTGGGGTATGATTTACGTCCGTGGGATATGGAAGTAGATACCCGCAACCGTGAAGCCCTCGAACCTTTTACCAGCGGAAAGGATTTGATTGACCGCACGGTAAGATGTTTCCGCAAGGTGGATGATTATTTTGCATGGTGCATTGAAACGATGGACAATATGGAGCGGTTGGATCTGGAAAGCCGCAAGGGTAAAGCTCCGGGCGGTTACAATTATCCGATGGCAGAAACAGGTGTGCCGTTTATTTTTATGAATGCTGCCAGCTCAACCCGCGATGTGGAAACGATGGTACACGAAGGTGGTCATGCGGTACATTCATTTTTAAGTAAGGATTTGGAGCTGGCTGCGTTTAAGCAATGTCCGAGTGAAGTTGCTGAACTGGCTTCGATGAGCATGGAGCTTATCAGCTATGATGGACAGGATGAGTTCTACACGAACCCTGTCGATTTCAATCGCGCCAAAGAAGAGCATCTGGAAGGCATCATCAAAATCCTTCCATGGATTGCCACCATTGATAAGTTTCAGCACTGGATTTATACTCATCCAACCCATACAGCAGCAGAGCGCAGGACTTATTGGCTTCAGCTAAGCAAAGAGTTTGGAACAGGTTTGGTGGATTGGAGCGGGTTAGAGGAAGTGCAGGCCTACACGTGGCAAAAACAATTGCACCTGTTTGAAGTTCCGTTTTATTATATCGAGTATGGAATGGCACAACTTGGCGCGCTTGCGGTTTGGCGAAACTATTTAAACAATAAACAAAAAGCAGTGCAGCAATACAAAGAAGCGTTGAGTTTAGGTTATACCAAAACAATTGGAGAGATATACAAAACTGCCGGAATCGAGTTTAATTTCAGCGATAATTACATCAAAGAATTAATGCAGTTTGTGGCAACTAATATCTCTAAATAGCTGTTGCTACTGATGTTTTAAAACTAACTATATAGTTAGTTACTACTTAGTTACTTACTGATTGGTTAGTTTTGAAAAATGATTACCTTTGAGTTTATAATGAACAATAATTATGGACTTATCGTTTTTAGAAGATGATAACTCTCCCTTTGCGTTTGGCAAAGTTGCCGTTGGTGAAACGTTTGTAAACAGAAGCGTTGAAAAGAAGAGGTTGGCTATGAATTTTGCGAACAAAGTAAACACAACGCTTATTTCGCCACGCAGGTGGGGCAAATCCAGTTTGGTAAAAGAGGTAGGTTATGCAATGCATAAAGCACACAAACAATACCGGTTTGCCTATATTGATTTATTCAGCATACGCACCGAAGCCGAGTTTTACGAAGCTTATGCCCGGGAAATTATAAAATGTACCGGTACTAAATGGAATGAGTGGGCTGCAAATGCCACGCTTTTTCTCAAAAATAGCACACCCAAAATCAGCATTAGCGCCAATGCCATAAACGAAATGGAACTTAGTTTTGATGTTAAGGATATTAAAAAAAACTATGATTCAATTTTAAACCTGCCTGCACGTATTGCAAAAGAAAAAGGTCTGAAAATAGTTGTGTGCATTGATGAGTTTCAAAACATAACCAGTTTTACAGATAACCTTTCGTTTCAAAAAAGGTTGCGGAGTTACTGGCAACACCATAATGATGTTACGTATTGTTTGTATGGAAGCAAACGTAGCTTACTTATGCAGATGTTCGAAAAGCGCAGCATGCCCTTTTATAAATTTGGTGATGTTGTATATTTAGATAAAATAGCAGAGAAAGATTGGAAACCTTTTATTGCCGGAGCATTTGTTAAAACAAAAAAGAAAATAAAGCCGGAACAGGTTAGCAAAATAATTGAGACAATGCAATGCCATCCATATTATATACAGCAATTGTGTTATTTACTGTGGATGCGAAGCGGTAAAACGGTTACTGATGAGGAGTTGAGTTTGTCTGTCGAAGATTTGGTAAACCAAAATGCAAATTTGTTTGAACGCGAAGTGGAGGCGATGAGCAATTCTAAAATTGCTGTTGTGCGGGCTATTGCCGATGGTGTCAACACAGGACTTAGTTCGGGTGATGTAATCGCGGAGTATAAGCTGGGCTCATCGGCAAATGTTACGAAAACACTTAAAGCATTAGATTTGGATGAACTTATTGACAAACGGAATGGTCAATATTTTTTAATCGATCCGGCTTTTGAATTGTGGTTTAGAAAAAGATTTATGGGCAAAAAAATTAGTTGACTATCGGAAAGATGTCGGCCTGCCCTTGCGCACCCCTACCTCTGAAAGGGGGGCAACCGCACACTTTCTGAAAAAAACGTGTGCGCGGAACTCCCTTTATAGTTAGGGTGTGCAGAGGATAGAAGAAGTTTGGTTGACAATATTCGGATAATCAGAAAAAATTATATAAACAGTAAGATGAAAATATTTTGTGTTGGCAGAAATTACAGTGATCATGCGAAAGAGCTTGGCAATGCAGTGCCTGAGAACCCTGTTATTTTCAGCAAGCCGGATACGGCCTTGGTTAAAAATGGAGAACCATTCTATCATCCTGATTTTAGCAATGATGTACATCACGAAGCAGAACTTGTGATTCGCATTGGAAAGATGGGTAAAAAAATACAAGAGAAGTTTGCCCGAAATTATTATTCTGAAATTGGTTTGGGTATTGACTTTACGGCACGCGACCTGCAATCAACCTTAAAAGAAAAAGGATTGCCATGGGAGTTGGCGAAAGGCTTTGATGGATCAGCACCGCTCGGTGATTTTTTACCGGTTGATCAATTGGATTTGACCAATATCAATTTTAGTTTGAAAAAGAACGGAGAAGTAGTCCAAGCGGGAAACAGTGCTCAAATGATTTTTTCATTTGATAAGATTGTAAGTTTTGTATCGCAGTATTTTACCTTAAAAGTAGGCGACTTAATTTATACAGGCACACCGGCAGGTGTTGGTAAAGTAGCAATTGGCGACAAGCTTGAAGGATATATTGAAGAGCGGCTTATGCTAAGCTGTGATGTAAAATAAAAACGAGGCGGCCCCAAAAGTAATTTTGGGGCCGCCTCTGTTTAGTGTTTAGGGTTGGACATTGGTTCCCTGATTGGTTGTGTTTTTATCGGATAGAAATCCGGTAACCTGAAACTCGGTTCTTCTGTTAGCCTGATGTTCAGCTTCCGAACACACTCTTGTTACTTTAGTGCCTTCACAACCACAATCATTTACAAGTTTCGATTCTCCATACCCTTTACCTGTAATTCGATTTGCGTCAATGCCTTTGCTCACAATATAAGCTGCCGATGATTTTGCCCGATTGTCGGATAGCTTCATATTGTACTGATAAGTAGCACGGCAATCGGTATGTGAACTCAGCTCAATGATGATATCCGGATTTTCCTGCATCAGTTTAACAATCTTGTTTAATTCAAGTGCAGCATCCTTTCTGATATCGTATTTGTTTACATTAAAATAGATATTATCAATTTTAATTGCCTTACCAACAATAATTTGTTCCAGTTCAAAATCGCGGATATAGTCAGCACCCTGCGGACTCAATCCACATTTGTCCAAATTTGCAGTTAATGTAGTTGCGGGTTTGTTGAAATAACCCGCTTTCATTACATCTATATCATACTGATGTTTAGGTGTAATGCCGGTGTATTCGTATTTGCCATCCTCCTGTACAATGAAATCAAATACGGTATCATTTTCTGTTTTGTCAATAATTACAATCCGGGCTCCCGGTACAGGTTTGTGAGAGTCTTTATCTGTGATGGTTCCTGCCAATATACATCCTTGTGAAACAAGGGGAATAGTGATAACCGGATTGCTTAGATCAGATTTCGTAAACACAGATTTGCTGACGTATCCTGCCGCAGATGCCCGGAGAGCATAAACGGTTTGGTTCCATAGTAATGCGTTATAAGAACCGGTTTGCGAGGAGTCAATTGTAGGAGTTGTTCCAGTCATTGAATCAGTGACAATAACGGATGACATTGCAATCAATGCTCCGCTTAAACTATCAACGATATTGATTTGGAATGATTTGGTTTCAATGAGTTTTATGTTATAAATATCATCATCATTCACACCTCTGCGTCTGTTAGAGCTGATATATCCTGATGTTGCAGATTCATTTAAGGCAACACCAAAATCATCATAATTGCTATTGATTGGAATGCCAAGGTTTTCAACTGTAATAACATCCAGACGTGTTCTGAAAATATCAAGTCCTCCCAATCCGGGATGACCATTGCTGGAGAAATACAGGATTCCGTTTTTGTAAAACGGGAATTGCTCATTGCCTTCGGTGTTGATACCTTTCCCAAGATTTTCGGGAGTAGTCCATTGACCATCTCTTAATGTGCTCTTGTATAAATCTGTTCCTCCCAAGCCTCCGGGCATATCGCTTACAAAGTACAGGATGGTATCGCCTGCTCCAAATGTCGGATGGCCTAAAGAATAATTATTGTTATTAATATTCAGTGGTTCAACATCGGTCCACGAGCCATCGTCCTTCGCTTTTGCAGAGTATAATTTGAGTTTTGTTATTTTGTCATCTGAGTGACGAGAGCGGCCTTTGTTGTAATTATTGCGGGTGAAGATTATCTGCTTACAGTCGGATGAAAAGGCGAGCGGACCTTCGTGGAATTTCGTTTTTATTTTTTTACTGAAGGGCTTTACAACGGTTGATGCAGTAACAAACATATTGGAGGTGTCAGCGTATTTGTAGCTAATGACTCCCATTGTTTTTGAGTCGTTGCTGGTGGTTCGGGTATCATCATCATTGTAATAAATTTTTTGTCTTTTAGATTTTCCCTGAGCAGTGTCGGCAGGAACATAAGGTAAAATTTCTGCGGTGTCTTCAATATAATAAAGATCGAGGAAAGAAGACTGGTCCCATTCGAAGGTTCTTTTAATGGCAGTGCTGTAGCTTCTGTTCGAAACAAAGACGATTCCTTTTTTGTACAGGGCGGGACTAAAATCGCTTTGGCCGGAGTTAAAGTCGCAGATAGAAATATTTACTTTCAGATTTTTATTGATGAGTAGGGTATCCGACTCGTAGAGGGATCTGAATGATTCAGACCTGCTGTCATTGGGGTTGAGTAAACCATACCGTTCGTATTGTTTGGCCGACTCCTGGTATTTTTTGTTGATGGCAAGAACCTGCGCATATTCGAGCACATTGGCCGCGTTGGTTGTATCCAGGTTAACCACTCTTGCAAAAACACGTTCCGCATTCTCCATATCGGATATTTTACGATATGAATAAGCAAGGTTAGGCAATACCCGAATATTGGCCGGATCCTCCTTTAAGATATCTTCATAGGTAGCAATTGCTTGCAGGTAGCTCATGTTTTTGTAGTACTTGTCTGCAATTTTTTCTTTGAGAGCAAGTGTGGTTTGAGCATTACCGGTACAAAAAATACCGGCTAAAAATATAAGTGTAAGAAGGATTTTACGAATCATAAATAATATTAAAAGTAACGTGGGGTAACAATTTTATCTTTTCCAAAACCAAATTCAAACCGGAGCATCAGCTCATGCGATCCTGAATTGTATTTCTGTAATTGTGTGGTTGTATAATCATAAGAGTAACCAACGCGGAAGTTATTCCTCACCTGAATCTCTACCATACCAACCACAGCATCACCTGTACGGTATGAAACGCCCAGTCCAATCAAATCATACATCCAGAAATTTGTATTCAAATCCAGCTCCATCGGTGCTCCGTTAACATATTTGAACAAAATGGATGGTTTCAGTTTAAAGTCATTATTCAGATTAAATACATATCCACTCATCACAAACAGGTGATTGTATTTATAGATTTTGATGTCTTGGTCGGTAACAATTTGTTTGGAGTACAAATTAGGGGCAGAAACACCGATATAATACTTATCGCTATTGATATAAATACCGGCACCCGCACTTGGAATAAGGGTGCTTACATTGTTCTGAAACCCTTTGTCATCACTGGTGTTTCCGGTGCTTAAAATAGCCTGGTTAAGGTTGGCCGCGTATTGTACGATGCCGAGTTTCAATCCCATTGAAAGGGTGCTTCTTTTAAGGCGGATGCGATACGCATAGCTGCCATGAGCTCCTGTATTCTGGGTAAGTCCTATTTTGTCGTTGAACGCAATCAATCCTACTCCAATGCGTTTGTTTTTGATGGGAGCATCCATGCTCAGTGTTTGAGATCTTGGCGCTCCATCTATACCTACCCATTGCGCGCGGGCAAGCAGGGTGGTACTGAATACCTCCCTGCTGCCTGCATAAGCCGGATTCAAAGCCATTGTATTAAACATGTACTGAGAGTACATGGGTTCCTGTTGAGCAAATAAATTGTACTGAACAAACAGAAACGAAACGATGATGAATAATTTTAATTTCATGGTTGTTATCTGTTAATGGTTATAAATCCATTTTGGCCGATTTGTTTATCATTTTCATCCGTGTATTCCAGTAGGTAGAAGTAAGTTCCATCCGGAACGGCATCTCCAATCACAACACCTTTTTCTGCTGTTCCTCCCCATGTATTATCATATTGATAGTTCTCATAAATCAGGTTCCCCCATCTGTTGTAAATGGCAAGGTGCAGTTTATATCCTTTCGGGTTATCAATGTAGAAGAAGTCGTTCACACCATCTCCATTTGGCGAAAATCCGTTCGGAACTACTATCGCTGGTTTGGCCGGCTGAACTAAGATACTTACGGTAGCAGAGTCTTCCGCAGGTGAGTTGTCATTGTTTGGATCAGGATTCAATCCCGGGAAGGATGCATCCCGGGTTGATATAGAGCCACTGCTGTCTGTTGCTGCACCATAAGCAGTATTGTACACTGGTACATAGCGACCATTTGGATTTACCCGTACCGTAAAGCGAATGGTATCTGTTTGGCCGGCATTCAATTTGCTTCTTGTTTTGTCAACAAGCACAGTATCAGTATTGCCATTGAAACTGTTGTTTACAAATAAGCCTCCCGAACTTGTGATATTGCCAACTACACTAAAGGTTGCCGGAGCGGTAAATACTTTTTTCAGGTTATCGCTTACTTCAACATTCGCCAATTCGGTATTGCCATAGTTTTTAACCACAATGGTATACGTTATTTCCTGCGTTCCATCATTGTATACTTTCGGTGTTGAAGCTTCTTTTGCCAAACCAATCGAAGCGGTTAATGTATCATACGAAACGATAACCACAGCCGTGTCTGATGAATCTCCGGAGAATGTGATATCCACCGGTAGTTTTACCTTAACCGTATTGGTTACTGATGAGAGATTATAGTTTGAGTCCAGGAATGCTTTAACATTCAGAACAATTGTTTGTCCCTGAACGAAACGGCTGTTCAACGTTAACGCCCCCGATGTTGTATTGTAAGAACCATTTGCGGTATGGAAAGCTCCAAGTGTCAGTCCCGGTGCCGGTTGGTCGAGAATGGTAATCACTTCACCCGATTCAATTGCCGATGGACCATTGTTGGTAATGCTTATGCTGTAAGGAATGGAATCTCCTGTTTGTGCCTTATTGATACCAGCCGCTTTGTTAACAGTTAAGTTGATGCTTCTGCTAACGGTTGTTGATGTTGTATTCGAAGTATCGCTAATCACAACATTTCCGGTATCAGTAGCAGATGCGTAGGCCGTGTTGTTTACCAAATGGTTTTGCATATCAGCAAGAGTGATAATATGACGAGCTGTAACCACAGCTGAATCGCCAACTTTCAGCGTGTCGATGATTGCTGTTGAAGGGCTAACGAAGGTTGCATTGCTGTCAATTACCTGTATCGTATTCAAATCTACATTACCTGTATTCTCAACCACAATGGCATACTGGATGGTATCTCCAACATTTTGGTAAGTACCGGTTGAGATTACACGTTTACGCACATCCATTCTCGACAGCGCAGGCGGAACGGCATTACAACCCGGAGTTGCCGGAGGATAAGAGAAGGTTAGGGTATCTTTAGGATTTACGCTGAATACAAGTTTCGCGTTTAGACGAACACCTAAGAAACCATCATCACACTGACGCCATACACCATCATTAAAGCACCATCCCGGCCAGCTTGTAGGGTTGCCATTGATATCAGGTTTTGTTCCTGCATATAGAATGTCGGCCTCAAGAGGATTGTTTGATGAAGGATTGAGCGCTGCAAGCAATGAACCATTTCCATTGAGCCAGGTAAGGGTTACAGGTTGCGCATCAACAGGCGTAAAGTTTGGCGTAACTTTATAATGCAGGTATGGTACATCGTTCATACATTTAGAAGTTGCTGTAACCAATAATCCGCGTTTCACCTTGATTGAAACAGTAGCCGAATCGCAGAGGTTGTTTGCATTGCAAATCTGGTAAACAACCGAATAAGCACCTTCCCATGTTCCGGCAGGAATGATTACGTTACCAATTGAATCAATTTGAACACCGTTGATGCCTCCATTGTTTATCACAGAAATGGTTAAGTCAGATGAGGTTCGTGTAATGATGGCACCATTCAGCGAGTCGTTCGCAAACACATTTCCAGCCATTCCTCCTTTGGCTCCGTCAACAGAGTCGGAAGTGAAATCATCATTTGTTGCGATGATGGTTGGTTTGATGGCAACCGTGTTGGTATCGGTTGAATCTCCTGTGGTAAAGATATCGTCAGGAAGTTGAACCCAAACGGCATTCGATACAGAATCTTTGTTGTAGTTAACCGGTAAATGCGTTTTTACAATCACAGTAACGGTATTGCCTGATGCAAATGAATCATTCAATATCAACTCCTCTGTTGATTGGTTGAATGTTCCAAATGTGCTGTAGATACTGTCAATCACCAATCCTGTTTCAGGTTGTTCGTGAACCGCAATAACCTCTCCGCTATCAACGGTTGATGGTCCGTTGTTGTGAATGGCAATTGTATACGTGATGCTGTCGCCCGCTTCAGGATTCGTATTACCGGCTGTTTTGATAACCGACATATTTACCACGCGCTGGTTGATGGTTAATGTTCCGGCAATAAACGAGAAGCTATAATTGGCAGTAACATTATTGTGTAATGAATCTTCAATTACCAGACTGCCCGGGTCGATATTGATTGCGTATGTTCCAACAGCGGCAGACGAAGGGGATCCTGTGCTGTTCAATGATGCAACTTTTATAGAGTCACCATTGAGGAATGCTCCCAATAAGATATTCAGTAACCTGCCATCGTTTGCAAACACATATTGCGATTTGTAACGTTTGGTGATATTCGGAAGCGTGATGGTAATAGCACGAGGTGTGATGGTCAGTGAATCGGATATGTATGTTAATGTATAGTTGCTGCTCAAAGCAAGTGTTCCCTGAGCAATCTCATACTTACCGATGTTCTCACCTGTAGAGCGCGATAAACCTCCGGTAAATGCATCCGTAAATGCAAGCGGAGTGTTGGTGTATGTTAAGGCCGGATCGGCATCACCATATACTTTTGATTTGGCCGCAGCCGTAACGGTAACCGCTTTAGGTGTGATGGTTAATGAATCGGATATGTATGTTAAGGTATAGTTTGGAGAAGCAGCAAGTGAACCTTGAGCGATCAAATACTTACCTACACTCTCACCCGAAGTTCTGGCAATGGTTCCCGATAACGTATCACTACCCACCAGCGCCCCCGAAGTAAACACATAAGTTAAAGCCGGATCAGCATCACCATATACTTTAGACTTGTCATCCGCCTTAACAGTAATAGCTTTAGGTGTAACCGAGAAGGTATCCGCAACAAAGGTTACAGTATAGTTAGCACCAGCAGTAAGAGAACCAATGGTAGTTAAATATATACCAACGCTATCACCTGTAGCACGACTCAAATCACCCGTCAAAACATCACCCGCAGCAAGTGTACCTGAAGTAATGCTGTAAGGCAATACAGGATCAACGCTACCGTATACTTTGGTTGAATCACGTGAAGTGATCGTGATGGCACGAGGTGTGATGGCTAATGAATCAGATACGTATGTTAAGGTATAGTTCGGAGAAGCCGCAAGTGAACCTTGAGCGATCAAATACTTACCTACACTCTCACCGGAAGTTCTGGCAATGGTTCCCGATAACGTATCGCTTCCCACCAGCGCACCCGAAGTAAACACATAAGTTAAAGCGGGATCAGCATTACCATATACTTTAGACTTGCTGTCCGCAGTAACGGTAATGGCCAAAGGTGTAACCGAGAAGGTATCCGCAACAAAGGTTATGGTGTAGTTAGATGTATTAGCACCAACTCCAATATTACCGATTGTAGTTAAATATGAACCCACAGTATCCCCGGCAATACGACCCGCCTCACCAGACAGTTCATCACCCGCAGCAAGTGTACCGGCAGTAATGCCGAACGGTAAAACCGGATCAACATCACCGTATACTTTAGCCGTATCACGGGCGGTGATGGTAATAGCGCGAGGTGTGATTGTCAGAGAATCGGATATGTAAGTTAAAGTATAGTTCGCAGAAGCGGCAAGTGTTCCCTGAGCGATCAAATACTTACCTGCACTCTCACCGGAAGTTCTGGCAATGGTTCCCGATAACGTATCGCTACCCACCAGTGTACCCGAAGTGAATGAGTAAGTTAAAGCAGGATCAGCATTACCATACACTTTAGACTTGCCGTCCGCAGTAACGGTAATGGCCAAAGGTGTAACCGAGAAGGTATCCGCAACAAAGGTTACAGTATAGTTAGCACCAGCAGTAAGAGAACCAATGGTAGTTAAATATATACCAACGCTATCACCTGTAGCACGACTCAAATCACCCGTCAATACATCACCCGAAGCAAGAGAACCTGAAGTAATGCTGTAAGGCAATACAGGATCAACACTGCCGTATACTTTGGTTGAATCACGTGAAGTGATCGTGATAGCACGAGGTGTGATTGTCAGTGAATCAGATACGTATGTTAAGGTATAGTTCGGAGAAGCCGCAAGTGAACCTTGAGCGATCAAATACTTACCTACACTCTCACCGGAAGTTCTGGCAATGGTTCCCGATAAAGTATCGCTTCCCACCAGCGCACCCGAAGTAAACACATAAGTTAAAGCGGGATCAGCATTACCATATACTTTAGACTTGTCATCCGCCTTAACAGTAATAGCTTTAGGTGTAACCGAGAAGGTATCCGCAACAAAGGTTATGGTGTAGTTAGATGTATTAGCACCAACTCCAATATTACCGATTGTAGTTAAATATGAACCCACAGTATCCCCGGCAATACGACCCGCCTCACCAGACAGTTCATCACCCGCAGCAAGTGTACCGGCAGTAATGCCGAACGGTAAAACCGGATCAACATCACCGTATACTTTAGCCGTATCACGGGCGGTGATGGTAATAGCGCGAGGTGTGATTGTCAGAGAATCGGATATGTAAGTTAAGGTATAGTTCGCAGAAGCGGCAAGCGTTCCCTGAGCAATTAAATACTTACCTGCACTCTCACCGGAAGTTCTTGTAATGGTTCCCGATAACGTATCGCTTCCCACCAGTGCACCCGAAGTAAACACATAAGTTAAAGCAGGATCAGCATCACCATATACTTTAGACTTGTCATCCGCCTTAACAGTAATAGCTTTAGGTGTAACCGAGAAGGTATCCGCAACAAAGGTTACAGTATAGTTAGCACCAGCAGTAAGAGAACCAATGGTAGTTAAATATATACCAACGCTATCACCTGTAGCACGACTCAAATCACCCGTCAAAACATCACCCGCAGCAAGTGTACCTGAAGTAATGCTGTAAGGCAATACAGGATCAACGCTACCGTATACTTTGGTTGAATCACGTGAAGTGATCGTGATGGCACGAGGTGTGATGGCTAATGAATCAGATACGTATGTTAAGGTATAGTTCGGAGAAGCAGCAAGTGAACCTTGAGCGATTAAATACTTACCTGCACTCTCACCGGAAGTTCTGGCAATGGTTCCCGATAACGTATCACTACCCACCAGTGTACCCGAAGTAAACACATAAGTTAAAGCCGGATCAGCATCACCATATACTTTAGACTTGTCATCCGCCTTAACAGTAATAGCTTTAGGTGTAACCGAGAAGGTATCCGCAACAAAGGTTACAGTATAGTTAGCACCAGCAGTAAGAGAACCAATGGTAGTTAAATATAGACCAACGCTATCACCTGTAGCACGACTCAAATCACCCGTCAAAACATCACCCGAAGCAAGTGTACCCGCAGTAATGCTGTAAGGCAATACAGGATCAACGCTACCATATACTTTAGTTGAATCACGCGAAGTGATCGTAATAGCCCGAGGTGTGATGGTCAATGAATCAGATACGTATGTTAAGGTATAGTTCGGAGAAGCCGCAAGTGAACCTTGAGCGATCA
>CAYMRD010000025.1:0-39751 GCA_964392775.1 uncultured Bifidobacteriaceae bacterium | reverse complement strand
AGTAAAACCAAGGGGGACAGACGATGATCCGGGACTACCGCACAAAACAGGAAAAAAGCTCAAGAGCATCGTTTTACAACGAAATTGACAATTGGGACACAGTTACTCTTTTGGATAAAGCAAAAATTACTATTAACGGAAAAATTACCAACACCGCTATTATTCTTTTAGGCAAAGAAGAAGCATCACATTATTTGCTTCCGGCCATTGCCGAAGTAACTTGGAAACTGGAAACCGAAGAAAAAGCGTATGAACATTTTGGAACACCTCTGTTACTGAATACTACCAAGGTGTTGCAGAATATTAGAAACGTAAAGTACAAGTTTTTCCCCGACAATGAATTGCTTTCGACCACTGTAAATAAATACGATACACGTTCTGTTTTAGAGGCTATGCACAATTGTATTGCTCATCAAGATTACTCATTGCACAGCCGAATATTGGTGACCGAAAAAATTGACAAACTGATTTTCTCAAATGCTGGTAGTTTTTTCGAGGGTAATCCCGATGAATATTCAGATGGTGAAAAAACTCCTGAAAGATACCGTAATCATTGGCTTGCCAATGCTATGGTATTGACCGTTTAGGTTATGGAATTCATACCATGTACGTGGCTCAGCGTAACCGGTTTTTCCCACTACCCGATTATTTGCTTTCGGAACCTCAAAAAGTAATTTTACAAATGTATGGTCATGCCATTGACGAAAACTATTCGAAATTACTGATTGAACGTAAAGACTTATCACTTTCGCAAGTTGTACTTCTCGACAGAGTTCAGAAAAAGCTAACCATTACTGAACCTGCTGCAACAGCACTAAAAAAGGAACACCTCATTGAAGGACGAAGACCCAATTATTATGTGGCTGCTTCGGTTGCTGCTGTAACTGATGGCAAAGCATCGTACATTAAAAACAAGGCGTTTGATGACGAACATTATAAAAAAATGATTGAATCGTTTTTAGAAACGTATTCGGAAGGTACTAGGACAGATTTTGAAAAACTGATTATTCCAAAACTTTCAGACATCCTTTCGGACACCCAGAAAAAAGATAAGGTCAAAAACCTTTTACAATCCATGAAAACGGGAAATAGAATTCGTCTAAACGGAAAGGTTTGGGTTAGGATTTAGACGGGTTTAGACGAATATTTAGACGAATAAGACAATATTGTGATTATATTGCATTGATTGTCAGTGTATTTAAAAGAATGAATTAAGACAGGGAAAGACAGAGATTAAACGACAATTGGCAGAAAGAAAAAAGCCAACCATTTGTATGCAATGCTATTGGGGCAGCCCAACCAAGTTACAATCAGATTGCCCTAAAAGAAATCAGACGACTTGATCGGCATTGGACCGGTGATGAAGTAAAATATTATGACATTATCAGACTAATCGCGGAGCAGAATAAAATTGAACTTCCAGACTTCGTAAAAACAGTAATTGCTGACAAGACGAAGGAACGATGAAAAGAAAAACCGTTAACACTTCATATTTCGGCAAGTGTATAACTAACAGGTCTTGTTTATCGGCATCATGCCCAATATTTCTTTTATTTGAAAATGATATTTTTAAAAATGAATGGCATCTTGTTTCGGTACAGCAGTATGCTGGTCATTCTTTTCCTTTTGAATGGCAAGGCCGAAGCTCAGGTATACCCCAATAATGTATTTCAATACCCGATGGATACTCCATTGCTGTTGAGCGCACCATTCGGTTCGCTTCGCGATAATCATTTTCACAGTGGCATGGATATTCGCACCAGCGAAAAAGTAGGCTTGCCTGTGTATGCCATTGCCGATGGGTATGTTGCCCGCATTAAATATTCACCGGTAGGATACGGGAAGGCTGTTTACATCAATCACCCCAATGGTTACACAAGTGTGTATGGTCATCTTTTAAATGCCGAAGGAGAGTTGGCTTCTTACATCAAAAAATATCAGTATGAACAGGAAAAATTTGAGTTCGATCATTTTCCGGGTGTTGGAAAAATTCAGGTAAAAAAGGGGCAAATCATTGGCTGGAGTGGTAACAGCGGAGCCAGTACAGGTCCACATCTTCACTTTGAAATAAGAGATACCAAAACCGAACACATAATCAATCCTCAACTGTTTGGCATTAAAGGATTCGATCAATACAGACCTGCCATAAAAAAAGTAGTCTTGTATAGTTTGAATACAAATACGCCCGTTGTTTATGGCACTTATGCTATAACGGCAGCTAAACTTACAGAGCACGATTCGGTATGGTTATATAAAGACACGATTCGTGTGGCTTCCGGATTATTAGGTGTTGGGGTTGATGCTGTTGATTATCTCCACAATCCCGAAAAGGAATACAGTATTTACCGCATGACGTATTGGGCGGATGGCAAAAAATACTACGAGCATAAAATGGATCGGTTTGCATTTGATCAGTCCAAATGCATCAATGTGCATATTGATTATGCCCGCTACAAGTTAGAAAAAGTTCGATACCAAAAATGTTTCAGGGATGATGGCAACCGTATCGGGATTTATAACTACCTGCGCAACCGTGGCAGGCTGCCTTTGAACGATACCGTCCCGCATGAACTGTTGCTGGAGGTTGCCGATTTTGCAGGATTTACACACAAGGTGAAAGTGATTGTAAAAGCAGATGCAAAACAAAAAATGCTTCAGGAAACAGTGATTCCTAATCGTGTGGCAACAGTGGTTCCTGCTAAATCTTTCGGGTATAAAACCAGAGAAATTGAAATCAATATTCCGGCAGGTTCATTGTATGATACCATTCAGTTTGGTCTTTCAGTATTGGATCGAAAAGCCAATGCTTATTCCAATACTTTTCAGTTACATTATCCAACCACACCCTTAGCTTCGCCCATAACAGTTTCAATTAAACCGGATGGGTTTACCGAACAACAAACATCTAAGTTGCTTTTGGCTTCAGTGAATGCATCAGGCTCTTTCTCTTCCGCAGGAGGTGGATTTGAAAACGGACGTGTTGTGGCTAAAATATCAAACTTTGGAACGTACACTGTTGTGGCCGATTCGGTAGCTCCGGTGGTAAAAATACTGAATGCAAACAGCAAAGGTGTAGTGGCTGATTCAACAGGTTTGCGTGTACTGATTAGAGATGAATTGTCGGGCATTGCATCTTATCGTGCAACTCTCAATGGTAAATGGATTTTGATGGAGTACGATGCCAAAAACGATGAGTTGTTGTATGCGTTCGATACGAAAACAATCTTCAGTCAGAAACAAAATTTTAAGTTGATTGTTGCAGATAAAAAAGGAAATACAACAGAACTCGTGTCAGATATCGAGTTTAAAAAACAATGACTCCGTTTGTTGGAAAGTAAACTTCTTCTATCCTCCGCTCACCCAACCCTAAAGGGAATTTCACGCACAAGTCTTTTAGAAGTGTGCGGGTGGTCCCCTTCCAGGGGCAGGGGTGTGTGGGGGAGTTGACATCTTCCCAATAGATTTAAAAAATAACCCAATACATAAAATGACATTACTAAAAGAAGGAACAAAGGCTCCGGTGTTTACCGGCATAAATGAAAAAGGAGAACACGTTTCATTGAAAGATTTTAAAGGCAAAAAACTGGTCCTGTATTTTTATCCAAAGGATAATACTCCCGGTTGCACAGCCGAATCCTGCGACCTGCGCGATAACTATCAATCATTTTTGAAAAAGGGATATGAGGTGCTGGGTGTGAGTCCCGACTCCGTAAAATCGCATGTGAAATTTATCACTAAGTTTGACTTGCCTTTCAGTTTACTCGCAGATGAAGATCATTCAATAGCCGAAGCATTTGGGGCGTGGGGCGAAAAGAGTATGTGGGGACGCAAGTACATGGGTGTTTTGCGAAGCACTTTTGTGATAGATGAAAAAGGCGTGATTGAAAAAGTAATAGACAAGGTTGATACCAAAGCGCACTCAGCTCAGTTGTTGTAATCAGGAGGGGTCTTTACGCATCAATGCAAACAACAATACGAGCGATAATCTCACCAATCCGTAGCTTGTCCAACGGTAAGCCTGTTTGAACCAATTGGTATTTTCAATAAATGCATTGGCATTGATTTGAGTGCATCCTTCTTCGATGATGCGTGTTATCTCCAGTTCTGTGTGCTGTGCAAATGATTCGTCCATTATTTCAATATTGGCTTCCAGACTGCCGTAATCACTCAGCGCATTCAGGTTGTGAGAGCCAACTGTTGTCCATATTCCATCAATGGTGGCAAACTTTGCATGCAAAACAGATTTGTTCCATTCATAGATATTGACACCCGATTGAAGGAGCGTTTTGTACAGGTATTCGATAGCGGGTTTTAAAAACGGAACATCGCTAAAGCCTCCTGTTACCAGGGTTACATTGACACCTCGTTGCGCAGCTTCGATAAGCAGCTTGCGTTTGGTTGTTCCCGGAAGAAAATAGCTTGCAACAATGGTTATGTTTTGCCTGGATCTTCTGAATGCATTGTTGTATGCACCCGATATTTCAATGCGTTTACGCCACCAGTCGTTTTGAATAACCCTTAGCCGGATATTGTTTTCTTTGGTTGAAGGGAAGGTTGACTTTAATATCAATTTGCGCAAGCGCGATGGCCAGATGCTGATGCAGATTTTTTGCAAATCTTTACATACCGGTCCTGATACGCGAACAGCTACATCAAGCCACGGAAGTTCGTTAACACCTTTGTACTTATTAGCAATATTGATACCTCCAATCAGAGCAACGTGGTTGTCAATCAACACAATTTTGTGGTGTAAACGTCTGCCGATTTTTAATTTGCTGATATGCAACGGGGCAAATGTTTTTACATAAATACCGGCATTCCTGATGTGTGCAATCAGTTGTGGAGTGATGCCTGACGAAGCATAAGCATCAATGACCAAAAACACTTGTACACCACGCTGCGCGGCTTTTTTTAACTTGTCAAGAATGGATTGCCCGGTATGGTCGTTCTCAAAAATATAAACCTGAATATGAATGCAGATTTGTGCGGTTTCAATCAGGTTTTCTAATGTGGCAAAGTATTCTTCCCCACTGTGAAGCAGTTGTATGGAGTTGTGGTTCGAGAACTGATGAATCCGGATTTTCATTCTTTCCGAATATAAATGGTTTGTTAGCGATTTTTTTGTAAATCAAATCTCCGCCCGACAAAAAAACGTAAATAAGAATTGAATTGGTTGATGTCTAAAAAGTCAGATAGATTATTACGTATAATATAGTTTGAGTAATGTATTCCATAATAATAACGCTCTCCGTTATACCCTGTTGTCGCTCTGAAGTCACCGTGTACACCTGTTCGCGAAATATATGTTTGGGAACGGTTGGCATCGGTTTCATAGCTCCCAAACTGAATATTAACACCCGGAATGAGAAAAATATTAAAGAAGATTTTTTTTCGGTAGATGAAGTTATGGCAATACCCAACATTGACCCCGGTCAGGTAATTTCTTTCTTTTACCAGTCGTCCATGTTCCCCGTAGGTTGTTGGCGACTGAGGCGGAATCAAAGCGGTATCTCCCTGGATGCTTGATAAGGATGCTGTAATGCCGGTGACAAACGAACCATCCGATTTTTTTTGCCGGTCAATTTGCCACAAGGATGCCATGGTAGAGTATTTACGATGGTTGAAAAAATAGTTCATGCTGCCGAATAATAAGGTGTTCTTTATGTCGGGCCGCGTGGGATATCCATTTGTGTTCACGTCCCAGTTGGGTAAAAAATCTTCCGGGTTGCTGATATACATTCCATTATGGGATTGAATCAATGCACTCGCTAAAATTCTTCGTCCGGTATAACCCAAACGGAAGGCATAACTTTGACTATGTCCTTTGTGAGGATCAGGTTTACTGATGGCATCAAACGCTTTCGATAATTCAATCGTCAGGAATTTATAGTCCAACCCAAATCCATAGGTCGTCATGGTGTTTGGACGCATGGAAACATGAATATTCGGGTCTGATGTTGAAATGGTGGTCCTGTGATCCTGATTGAGCGCTATAAGGGTTACATGTAAAAAGTTATCGTAGTAGCTTACTACATAATTGCTGTCGTAAGTAGGTTTGGTCAGTATCCTTTTAAGAAGGGAAGGTTTTTCCTGTGCAGATGCTGGGGTTGAAAAAGCCAGAGAGAGGATTCCAATCAGGGAATACACAAAAAAATCCGAAACCTTGGCTCCGGATTTTTGTAAGATATGTTTTCCCAATAGCATATCAGATGCTCTGAATAACGATTACAGGTGAATGCACTCTCCGTAAGCCTGCGCAGCAGCTTCCATAATAGCTTCGCTCATGGTTGGATGTGGATGTACTGATTTGATGATTTCCATTCCGGTTGTTTCCAGTTTACGGGCAACCACAACTTCGGCAATCATCTCGGTAACGTTTGCACCTACCATGTGGGCACCTAAAAATTCACCGTATTTGGCATCAAAAATAACTTTGATAAATCCTTCTTTGGCTCCGGCAGCGCTGGCTTTACCCGATGCCGAGAATGGAAATTTACCAACCTTAATCTGGTAACCTGCTTCTTTAGCGGCTTTTTCGGTATAACCAACCGAAGCTACTTCAGGCGAACAATAGGTACAACCCGGAATATTATTATAGTTCAACGCCTCAGGGTGATGGCCGGCAATCTGTTCTACACAAATAATTCCTTCGGCACTGGCAACGTGTGCCAAAGCCGGACCGTGAACGATATCTCCAATCGCGTAAACTCCTTTTACATTGGTTGCATAATAATCATCCACCAACACTTTTCCTTTATCGGTTTTAACACCAACAGATTCCAATCCTAAGTTTTCGAGGTTGGTTTGAATTCCCACTGCCGATAGTACCACATCTGCTTCCAGCTCAATCACACCTGTTTTGGTTTTTACTTTTACCTTGCAGCCGGCACCTTTGGTATCAACCGATTCAACAGAAGAGTCGGTCATGATTTCGATACCCGATTTTTTGAATGATTTGGTCACTTCTTTCGATACATCTTCGTCTTCAATCGGAAGGATGTTTGGCAAAAACTCAACGATGGTTACTTTGGTTCCCATGGCGTTGTAGAAATAAGCAAACTCACAACCAATGGCTCCGCTTCCCATCACAATCATTGATTTTGGTTGAGTAGCCATATTCATGGCATCGCGGTAGCCTAAAATCTTTTTATTGTCAATTTTAACATTCGGCAACTCGCGGCTGCGGGCTCCGGTTGCCAGAATGATATGTTTGGCTTCGTATACTTTTTTGGCTCCTGCGGCATCGGTTACTTCTACTTTACCGGCAGCAGCCAGTTTGCCCGAACCCATAATCACATCAATCTTGTTCTTTTTCATCAGGAACGCGATTCCTTTGCTCATGCCATCGGCTACACCGCGGCTGCGTTTAATCACAGCTTCAAAATCGTGTTTGGCTTCTTTTACGCTGATGCCATAATCGGCAGCATGGTTTATATACTCAAATACCTGAGCTGATTTTAACAATGCTTTGGTAGGAATACATCCCCAGTTAAGGCAAATACCGCCCAGATTTTCACGCTCAACAATAGCGGTTTTTAATCCTAACTGACTGGCACGAATGGCGGCTACATAACCTCCGGGTCCGCTGCCTATAACTATTAAATCGTAATTCATGTGTTGTGTAATTTGGGTGCAAATTAAATGTTTATTTTTAATTCGGGGGTATTTTTTGAAAGACTAAAGCGGAGTAAACAGCAGGATTACGCTAACCTTCTCTGCTATCTTATACCTTTACGGGAGGAGGATATCCCAGCACGGTTTTTACCTTTTTCTTATCTCCCACTATCCATAAAGTATCTCCTATTTCAAATTTCATGGTTGAATCAGGATTAAGTATACGTTCGCCCTTGCGTTCAATACCTACAATTAAACCGTTTACCTGTACACGTAAATTAGATTCGCGAATGGTTTTACCCAAATACGGGAACCAAGGGTTTACTTTGATTTGAGTAAGTGTAACATCACCTTCGGAGGTGTCGAACACCTGAGCTTTATTGGCGGCTTCAATTTCACTGCCAAACTTAGCTATCTGCTCATCTGTTCCAATAATGGCAATTCTGTCAAATGGAAATAATTTTTCGTCTTTAGTGGGTACCATGATGGTTCTTTCCCCTCGTTCAATCATGGCCAGATTTATACCAAACTTCTCTCGTAAGGCCAGTTTTTCCAACGATTTTCCAACTAACACACTGTCTACTTCAATATCAAAATGGGCCATGTGGGCATCCCAGGGTAATAAGTGATTAACAGAATTAACAGAATTAACAGAAGAAGCATCTTGTTGCATGCTCTCGCGCATATTCAAATTAAGCATAAAACGTTTTTCAATTTTATTTGAAAATGCATTTAACCTTCTTCTGAATACTAAAATTACTACCAACAATACAGATGAACTGACAACCAATGCTGTAATGGTAGAAAAGATTTGATCGAGCAATAACCCGACTAAAATAACACCAACAGCTACACGTAAAATTTCCATACCAATTATTGGTCCCCGGTTGTATTTGTATAACCACAATTGAGTGTATGCCTGTTTTCTTATTTTACGGGCAGTAAGTACATATAAGAACGGAGCCATTACCACAAAAGCCAGCACGGCTGTTAATACATTACCCCAGAATCCCCAAATGATAAAAAGCGGAGATACAAATCTGGTAAACACCAATACGATTGCAATGCATATTACCATGTTAAACACCACCACCTGAACAAATGCCTTAAGTACAATCTTCCAGTCGCTTTCGGCATTAATGTATTGTGCTCCTGTGCTATACCTGTTTAATGCATCTAAGGTTCGTTTAGGAATAACCTTCTCCAGCCAATTATTCATTGGCTCTGAAAGTCTGATCATATATGGTGTGGTAAATGTGGTTATACCTGATACCGCAACAATTACAGGGTACAAAAACGGACTTGTAACTTTTAATGTTAGTCCCAGGGTGGCAATAATAAAACTAAACTCTCCAATTTGAGCCAAACTCATACCGGCCTGAACCGACTGCTTTAATGGTTGTCCGGAAACTAACGCCCCAACGCCTGTAAAAAGCATCTTTCCAAATAATGTAATTAATGTTACTATCAGGATAGGCCAGGCGTATTCAACCAGCATACTTGGATTGATAAGCATACCCACCGACACGAAAAATATTGCACCAAACAAATACTTAATAGACATAACCAAATGCTCTATTCTTTCGGCCTGAGTAGTTTCTGCTAAAATTGACCCCATAACAAATGCCCCCAACGCAGGAGAAAATCCGGCTTGGGAAGCAAGCACAACCATTATAAAGCATAAGCTTAACGACACCAACAACATGGTTTCATCGTTCATAAGCTTTTTTGTCTTTTTAAGCAGTGTGGGTATAAAAAAGATTCCGGCCAGAAACCATAACAATAAAAAGAATATTAATTTTAATATGGACTGAAGCATTTCTGAACCGGCAAACTGTTGACTAACTGCAATGGTGGACAATAACACCATTAATACAATCGCTACTAAGTCTTCAACAATAAGGGCACCAAATACGATGCTTGCAAATTTCTTCCCTTTTACCCCCAGCTCTTCAAAAGCCCGCAGAATAATGGTGGTTGACGACATGGATAAGATTGCGCCTAAAAATATACTATCCATCTCCGACCAGCCCAAAAACCGCCCGGATATATAGCCCAGTACAATCATGCAGATAATCTGGACAAAGGCCGTTATTGAGGCCTGCCCACCCACCTTGACCAGTTTTTTGAAGCTAAACTCTAATCCTAATGTAAATAATAAAACGATAACGCCAATCTCGGCCCATATCTCAACGTTAGTAATATCGGTTACAGAGAAGAAAAATTTAAAATTCGGACCAACTAATAAACCTGCTATAATATATCCTAATACCAATGGCTGTTTTAATTTTTTAAACAATAACGTAACAACCCCGGCAGAGCATAGAATAAGGGCCAAATCAATAATTAGGTGTGGAATATGAGTCATTTTATTGTGTTATAAATTTGCTAAAAATAACACAAATTTTTTCGCCTGCCAAAATATGCTGTATAAAAGTTCGATTATCTCTTGGCGCTATCTTATGGAATGAAAATAATTTCACTACTTTCGCACCTGTTAAAAAAATATCTGATATGACTAAATCTGCTGAAATACACACCGCTAAGGGAGTAATGAAAATTGAATTTTACGAGCAGGATGCTCCTAATACTGTTGCCAATTTTGTAAAA
Organism: uncultured Bifidobacteriaceae bacterium; assembly: GCA_964392775.1. Taxonomy (GTDB): domain Bacteria; phylum Bacteroidota; class Bacteroidia; order UKL13-3; family UKL13-3; genus UKL13-3. The sequence continues at coordinate 29,527 of CAYMRD010000025.1, read as the reverse complement.
CTTGCCAAGAGTGGTTTTTACAACGGCCTTACCTTTCACCGTGTGATTCCTGATTTCGTGATTCAGGGAGGATGCCCGAACGGAATCGGCAATGGTGGTCCGGGCTACAAAATTGATTGTGAACTTACAGGTGGAAACCAGTACCATGACAGAGGTGTATTGTCGATGGCGCATGCCGGACGCAATACCGGAGGCTCACAGTTTTTTATCTGCCACAGCCGCACCAATACCGCTCACCTCGATCGTAACCATACCTGCTTTGGTAAAGTGGTTGAAGGATTGGACGTGATTGATGCTATCCGTCAGGGTGATGTGATGGAAAAAGTGATTATCAACGAAGCTTAAAGAAAGTCAATAGCCGATAGTCCATAGTTTTTGAAGATGTCTTAACTGTGGACTATCGACTTATAAACCATCGACTAAATGCTACAACTACAATACCTAAGGGAACAAGCCGAAGAGGCAAAAAAACGCATCGGTAAACGCAATCCGGCTTTTGTGGCTGTGATTGATGAGGTGCTTGCGCTGGATGAAAAAGCACGTGCTGCCAAAAAAGATATGGAAACCAATCAGGCCGAAGCGAATGTTATCGCAAAGCAAATTGGTGAGCTGATGAAAGGTGGCAAAAAAGATGAAGCAGAAGTGTTGAAACAACAAACTTCGCAACTCAAAGCCGATGCAAAATCACTCGAAGAAAAAAGCAGGCAGTTAGAAGAAGAGTTGTTTAATAAACTGGTAACCCTCCCGAATACTCCCAATGCAATTGTTCCCGAAGGAAAAACACCTGAAGAAAATCTCAATGTATATGAACATGGTACTTTGCCGGTTTTAGGTGCAGATGCTGTTCCGCACTGGGACTTAATAACCAAATACAACCTGATTGATTTTGAACTGGGTACTAAAATTACCGGTGCAGGTTTTCCTGTTTACCGTGGTAAAGGTGCCCGTTTGCAACGTGGTTTGGTAAACTTCTTTTTGGATGAGGCAATGAAAGCCGGTTACGAAGAAATTGTTCCTCCGTTTTTGGTGAATGCCGACAGTGGTTTTGGAACCGGTCAGTTACCCGATAAAGAAGGACAGATGTACCATGCACAGGTGGATGATTTGTATTTGATTCCTACTGCCGAAGTTCCAATCACCAATATTTACCGCGATGTAATTTTGCGTGAAGAAGAACTCCCGATTAAAAACGTTGGATACTCCCCATGTTTCAGACGTGAAGCAGGAAGCTGGGGCGCACATGTGCGAGGCTTGAACCGTTTGCATCAATTTGAAAAAGTAGAGATTGTGCAAATTGCAACGCCCGAACAATCATACCAGATTTTGGATGAGATGGTGAAGCATGTACAAGGCTTATTGGAGAAGCTGGAACTGCCTTACCGCATTTTGCGTTTGTGTGCAGGCGATATGGGTTTTACATCGGCCTTAACCTACGATTTTGAAACATACAGCGCGGCACAACAACGTTGGCTGGAAGTAAGTTCAACTTCAAACTTTGAAAGTTTTCAGGCCAACCGTTTAAAATGCCGTTACAAAACCAAAGATGGGAAAAACCAACTGGTGCATACTTTAAACGGAAGTGCTTTAGCCTTGCCGCGTATTTTGGCAACCATTTTAGAGAATAATCAAACACCTGAGGGTATCAATATTCCGAAGGCATTAGTACCCTATGTCGGGTTTGATAAAATCAGTTAACAATCGTATTGATGTATAACAAAAAAAGGAAGCAAAGCTTCCTTTTTTTATGCTATCTGCTTACCGGTAATATTTTTTCTTAATGAACGGATACGTGAATACGCTCATCAAAATAATGACTGCACCGATGTAAAATCCTCCCGACATGTATTCGCTTTCGCCAAATAGCAACAACGAAAAAGCAATACCGTAAAGAGGTTCAAGATTGTTGGTGATGATAACGGTGAGGGGGGTAAAGTGTTTAAGGATTTCTACGCTCCAGGTAAATGCCAGTGTTGTGCAAAGGATGCTTAAGAATAATAAGCCACCTAAATCGGAAAGGTTTAAGGCGGGGATAAATTCTCCGGTAGCCGACATCAGTTTCATTACAGATAATACAACAAAGGCTCCTCCAAATTCATACAGGGTAATTGTTGCTGCATTGTGTTGTTCAATTAGTTTGCCGTTGTAAATGCCAAAGATGGCAGCAGTTACAGCAGCCAGAATGCCATACACCAAACCGTCCGGACTCAATTCGCCAGAGTTCAGGATAATCGTAAGGCCAATCAACATCAGCAATCCATAAATTAAATCGCCCCAGAAGAATTTTTTCTTGAGTATAACGGGTTGGAGAATGCTTGCAAAAAAAGTAATGGTAGAGAACCCGGAGAGCGCAACCGATACATTGGATACTTTAATGGCATGGTAAAAAAAATACCAATGAATCCCTACAACGGCTCCCATCAGCAATATCATGCCGAAGTCTTTTACAGGTATGGTTAGTTTGATGCCTTTGTACAGCATAAAAAGTAAAAGGCTGATGGCCGCAAACAGCAGTCGGTACCAAACCAAATCAGTTGCCTGTAATGAGATGAATTTTCCGATTACGGGTGTAAATCCCCACAACAGAATAATGGTGTGAAGTTGCAGTAGTTTGTTGCTGCCGGATGCCGCCATCTTATTTAGGCGATTTATAAACCACCCAGATTCCGACAAACAAAAACAATACGTTCGAAATCCAAACGGCTACTGCCGGATGCATTACGCCCGAAACGCCAAAGGTGTTAAATACCTGCATTGAAAGTAAAAAGGCGAAGGTTACAAATATGCCAATGCCCAAATGCATGCCTGTTCCGCCTCTTGATTTGCGTGACGAAACACCCACCGCGAGTAAGGTGAGAACAAAAAATGAGAATGGTGAAGCGGTTCGTTTGTATAATTCAACATAATACTGGCTCAGTCGGGGAGAGCCCTTGAGGGTTTCCTTACGAATGTATTCGTTCAGCTCGGGGTTGGTCATGGTTGATATGAACTCGTTTTTAATGATAAACTCCGAAGGGTTAATCGGGAGTACCGTATCTTTAATGGGTAGTCTGACAATCTCTTGTTGGTTTCCGTTAAATATTCGCTCTCTGTAGTTTTCGAGCGACCACATGTTTTTGCTTTGGTTCCATAGCAGGCGGGATGCAAAAATCCGTTTCACAATTTTGTTGTTCTCAAAACGCTCCATGCATAAGTTGTACCCAACACTATCCAAATAGCTAAATGATTCCATTTGCAGCATTGTTCCGGGTTCAATCTGCTCGCGGATGTTTTGCGTTTCTGTTATCTTGCGGTCGCGCACCCATTTTTCCTCAAACACAAAACGGTGCTTGTCGCTCATCGGAATGATATGTGTATTGAGGATGATAAACACCACCGCTAAAAACGTTGTAGAAATAAAGTAGGGCTGAAGAAACCTGCGGTAAGACATGCCGCTGTTAAGCATGGCAATAATCTCTGTATTCTGTGCCAGCTTACTGTTAAAAAAAATGCAGGAAAGAAATACGAAGATGGGTCCGAACATTCCAAAAAAACAGGGGAGGAAGTATATGTAGTAATCAAAAATGATTGCATTCAAAGACGGTTTGTGTTTGATGAAGTCATCAATCTTTTCCGAAATATCAATAAAGATGGCAATGAGCGAAAACAACCCTAAGGCAAATACAAAGGTTGACAGAAACCTGCGTATGATATACCAGTCGAGTAGTTTCATGTATTACAATCGGGTATTAATAGTATTTAAAATGGATTTCTTCCAGCTCGTAAAATCGCCTTCAATAATATGCTTACGGGCCTCCTTAACCAGCCATAAGTAAAAGCTTAAATTTTGTTTGCTCGCAATGTGAGCGCCAAGCATTTCATTGCTGTGAATTAAATGGCGAAGATAGGCTTTAGAGTATTCGGGTGTAAACAATGGATCAACCGGACTAAAATCTGTTTTCCATTTTTCGTTTTTGATGTTGATGATACCTTGTGAAGTAAACAAATGTCCATGACGTGCATTGCGGGTTGGCATCACACAGTCAAACATATCAATACCCAGACTGATGCATTCCAGAATATTTTCAGGTGTTCCAACACCCATTAAGTAACGGGGCTTATCTGCGGGCAAAATCCCGCAAACCAGTTCCGTCATTTCGTACATGTCCTCTGCCGGCTCTCCAACTGAAAGCCCTCCTATGGCATTACCTGCCCGGTTTTGTTCAGCTATAAATTCTGCTGATTGTTTGCGAAGGTCTTTATAGGTACTTCCCTGTACGATGGGAAACAGGTTTTGTTCTACACCGTATAATGGTTCAGTTTCATCAAAACGTTTAATACAACGTTTGAGCCAGCGGTGTGTCATCTCCATCGAGTTGCGTGCATAACCGAAATCACAAGGGTAGGGCGTACACTCATCAAAAGCCATCACAATATCGGCACCAATAATGCGCTGCGTGTCCATTGTGTTTTCGGGTGTAAATACGTGCTTCGATCCATCAATATGCGACCGGAAGGTTACGCCTTCTTCTTTAATCTTGCGCATATCGCCCAATGAAAAAACCTGATATCCGCCACTGTCGGTCAGCATCGGTTTGTCCCAGTTCATAAATTGGTGAACGCCTCCGGCTTTTTGGATTACATCAAGCCCGGGACGTAAATACACATGGTAAGTATTAGCCAGAATAATCTGCGCCTGAATATCGTCTTTAAGGTTTTGCTGGGTAACACCTTTAACTGTTGCCTGTGTGCCAACCGGCATAAAGATAGGTGTATCAATTACTCCTCTTCCTGTTTGAAGTGATCCTGCTCTTGCCTTGCTCTGCTTATCGGTTGCCTGAATATTATACTGCATAAGGATTATTCAAAGTGTAAAGAGAAAACGATCATCTGTGGAATAATACGGTAAATAGCATCGGTGTATATATAGCCATCTTTGTGAAGTGCGTTGGTGAGTGAATGGCAGAACTTAAGCTCAGGAGATAATTTGAAATACGGGAAATAAATATCAAGCCCCATACCTCCTTCAATACCATAGGTAAGAGGTATGAGTGATACAACCGGAGCTCTCATGCTTCTGTTTTGATTAACGCTTGATGCGAGATCGTAGCTTACTCTTCCTCCCCCGATTACATAAGCTCTTACATTTTTTCTGCGTGCTGATTTGTATTTGAGGAGCAATGAGCCATCGCAATAGGCTGATTCTATTTTAACCGTTTTAGAAGTGTGGTCGAAATTATAAACAAGGTGTCGTTCAGTGAAAGATATCTGGGGTAACATAACACGTATGTCAAAAGAGTTCCCCAGTCTGAAATTGGTAATAGCCCCAAGTCCGATTCCGGGAAATGATTTCTGATGAATATTTTTCAATGAATCGTTTTTGAAATAATTAGGATCGGCATCAACCCGTAACATTGCGCTGTTGAGGGTTAGCGAAAATCCAAAGTGAATCCACTTGTTGTCATACTGCACTTTGTTGGGCTGGGCCCGGGCTGCAACGCTTAGCAGCAAACACAATATAATAATTACTTGATAGCGGTGTAAAGGCTGCAAATTCCGAATGTTAAAGGTTGAACGTGGGTTTGTTTGAATCCGGCCTTATTAAGGTATGCCAGAAAATCATTGCCTTCGGGAAAGTGTTTTACCGATTCTGGCAGGTACGTATAAGCTTGCTTGTTTTTACTGATGAGTCCACCCCAAACAGGTAAAATATACTTAAAGTAGAGGTCGTATATCTGTTTGAAAGGAAAGGCTTTGGGTTTTGAAAATTCCAATACTGCAATTTTACCTCCCGGTTTTAATACGCGGTACATTTCATCAATTCCTATCTGCAGGTGCTCAAAGTTTCTCACGCCAAAAGCAACGGTTACAGCATCAAAATTATTGTCGTTAAAAGGTAAAGCTTCCGAATCTCCTTTCAATAATTCAATTGTTTGTTGGAGGTTTAAATTCGAAATCTTCTTTCGTCCCACCTCCAGCATTTGGGCAGAAAGGTCGATGCCGGTAATTTTATTGGGATGTAAACGCATTGCAGCAATGGCAAGGTCCCCGGTTCCGGTGGCAACATCCAGAATATGTTTCGGCTGAATATCGGAAATGCTGTTGATGGCTTTTGTTCTCCACCCTTTATCGATGCCCATCGACAGGAAACGGTTTAAAAAATCATAGCGGGAAGCAATGCTGTTAAACATTTCCTCCACTTGCTGTTTTTTAGCCGCAGCCGATGTTTGGTCCGGTTTTACTTCTTTGACGGTTTTCATTAAGTTGGGCAAAAATAAACGATTTAACCTAACCATCAGCATTTTCCTTTACTTTGCAGCCGGATGAAGCTAAATGTACTATTTTGGGCCTTTGTAAGTGTTTTGTTAGCAGGCTGTAAGTCTGATTATGACGCACCCTGTAGAGATAAAGTTGTGAAAGTAACCAATGAATTTACAAATGAGCAGGTTGAGGCAATTCCTTACGAAAAAAATGATTCGGTTGTTTTTGTTTCTGCCACCCTCGATACGGTTTCCCTTTTAACGAAGCTTTACCAAAGTGCATATTCCTATTCGCCATCGGTGATGGAAGGAAATCCGGAATGCCCTGCCGATTTGGATGCTTTTCAGGTTTTGCAGGTGAATTTATCCGACTCTGCTACGGGCCTTGGGCTGCAAAGCTTATGGCGGAGGGTGAATGACTCGTGTTATTATACCATATCGGGAAGATTATTTTCTCTAAAAATAACGAATATCGGAAAGGCTGTTGGTCAGTATGCCGATTCTGTTGTGATTAATCAAAAAGTTTTTTATCAGGTGAATACAATTTACGAGGCAGGAGGGGATAGTATCATTGTCAATAAAAACTTTGGCGTGGTGTATTTTGTGGCAGGAGGAAAATCATATCGTATGGATTCATATAATATTAGGTAATGGAAGTAAAAAAAGCAGTATTTGTAAAGAGTGCCGGGGTTTTAAAGGATTGTCCTAAACCCGATAAACCCGAATACGCCTTCATCGGAAGGTCTAATGTGGGAAAATCCTCACTGATTAATATGCTGGTGTCAAAGCCAAATCTGGCAAGGGTATCAGCCAATCCGGGCAAAACCATCACCATTAACCACTACCTGATAAATGATAATTGGTTTTTGGTTGATTTGCCGGGATACGGATATGCACGCAGGTCAAAAACATTGCGGAAGGAATGGGAGGATGCGCTTGAGGAATACCTGAAAGACCGGGTTAATCTGCAATGTTTGTTTGTGCTGATTGATTCGCGCATTGAGCCGCAGGATAGTGATCTGGAGTTCCTGAATTTTCTTGGAGAGTTACAAGTGCCGTTTGCGATTGTGTTTACCAAAATTGATAAACTCAATCAAAGCATGAGAGCCAAAAACATGAAAGCTTTTACGGATGAAGTATTGAAAAACTGGGAAGTTTTGCCTCCTGTTTTTCAAACATCAGCCACCGAGAAAAAAGGCAGAGACAAAGTGCTGGGTTATATTGATAGCGTGAATAAAGACTTTGTAGCACCCGTATTTTAAAGAAACAAATCAGAGGCAATGCCATCAGATAAAAATCTGGACTGTTGAGGAATGGTATAATGTCCGTTTTGGTAAGCCAGTACCCCCTGTTTAATTTTGGTATCCAGTCCGGCTTTGAGGGTTGAAAACACATCTTCTCCGAAAGCAGCCTTAAACCAGCTTGTGTCAAGCCCCCATTGTGTGCGAAGACTTGTCATGATATACTCATTAACGCTGTTTTCTAAAGTCAGATTTTCTTCCTCCCAAAATATTCCGCCTTCCTCAATCGCTTTCATATAATGCTGATTGGAAGCAATATTCCACCGTCTGCTGATTTTGTTGAAAGAATGTGCCGATGGCCCGATACCCATATATGGCTGGTTCTTCCAGTAATTGGTATTGTGAACGGCATATTTTTTATTTCGGGCAAAATTGGAGATTTCATATTGCTCAAATCCGGCATCCCTCAGTTTATGAGTAAGCATTTCAAATTGTGCAGCAGCCTGTTCTTCATCAGGAGCTTTGGTGCGGTTGTGCGTTACCTGATGGTAAAGTGCCGTTCGGGGTTCAACGGTTAAACAGTAGGATGAAATATGCTCTAAACTCAGATCAACAGCTTGTTGCAAATTATGCGCCCAGCGTTGAGCTGTTAAGGTTGGCATCCCGTATATCAAATCAATTGAGATGCTGTGAAACCCTGTGTCTTGAATTCGTTTAATGCTTTGAATGGCATCGCTTGCTGAATGCGCACGGTTCATCCAGTTCAGGTCTTCATCAAAAAAAGATTGAACACCCATACTGAACCGGTTTACCGGAGTGCCTTTAAGATGGTTGAGCAATTCGGGTGTGACATCATCCGGGTTGGCTTCAAATGTGACTTCCGCATTTGGCGCTACAACAAAATTTTTGTGGATAGCGTTAAAGATGGCATCAATCTGACCGGGCAGCAGCATGGAAGGCGTGCCTCCGCCCCAGTAAAGCGATTCAATGGCTGCTCCGTTCAGATATTCTTTTCGTTGACTGATTTCGGTTATGATGGCTTCAGTCATTTGCTGCCGGTATTGCAGTGAAGTGCTGAAATGAAAGTTGCAGTAGGAGCAAGCCTTTTTACAAAAAGGAATATGAATGTAAATGCCGGCCATCGTTATTTTGTCGGGAATAATAATTTCTTTGTAGTGTGCGAAGGTATCTTAAAATATTGATTTTGCTGATGAGTCCGCTTTGGGTGCCGGCTCAGAGCAGACCTGTATTTCTTCGTATAGACTGGCCTCAGGGCAAACAGGGACAAGATATTGCCAAACAAATTTCCTATACGTCTTTTCATGCTGATACAGTATCTCTTAACATAGAATTAAACCGGATTTTACTGGAGTGCAATAAGCAATCCTTTCTTCAGGCTGATGTCGCATCGCACGTATCAAGAGGTGATTCCGTAATTGTGTTTGTTGAACTTGGCAACGCTTACAAGTGGATTGAGCTGCGGCCGGGGAATATGATGCCGGATATATTGGGGAGTGCCGGATTCAGACCGGAACAGTTTGCCGAAAAAAAAACAGATCCCGTTGCGTATGCAAAGCGGGTTGAACGGCTGCTTGTGTATCTGGAAAACAATGGATTTCCTTTTGCCACTATCAAGCTGGATTCTATTTTAGTTGATTCTTTTGGTATATCGGCTGCCCTTAACCTCAACACAAATACGTACATGGTTTTTGATACGATGGATATTCAGGGAGATGCAAACGTAAAAAAATGGTACTTGTATAAGTATTTGGGTATTAAACCCGGAAACTCTTACAGCGAAGAAGCACTTCGTCTGTCATCAAGCCGAATCAGTCAATTGCCTTTTTTGTCGGTCAATAAGCCGGCTGCGGTTTATTTTTACGGGAATAAGGCAATGCCAATTCTAAGTCTGGCTGATCGTAAGGCAAGCAGTATTGACGGTGTTGTTGGTTTTGCGCCCAACACAGCCCCGGGGGCAACTTCAGGAAACAAGATGCTCATCACCGGAGAGGCCAATCTTAAGTTGCAAAATCTTTTTGGAACAGGTAAAAGTTTCGACTTGAATTACCGAAGCTTTTTGGGGAATTCTCAGGATCTCAGAATCAAGTTCGTATACCCATACATTTTTCGGAGCAATCTGGCACTCGATTATGAATTAGCGCTCTTAAAACAAGATACATCCTTTCTGGATGTCAGAAACGACTTTGGGGTGCAATATCGTTTTGTTGGAACCGACTATGTGAGGGTGTTTTACCAGATACAATCAACCTCACTGATTACGGTTGATACCAACGCGATTAAAGCGGGCAGATCACTCCCGGCAGCGTCCGATATCACCAACAATACCTCGGGTTTGGGATTTAAAATGACACGTCTCGATTATTTCCTGAATCCCCGCAGAGGCTTTAGCGTAGATGTCACGGGTGGAGTAGGCGTAAAGGTGATTAACAGAAACCCCACAATTGATGCCATCCGTTTCCCAACTGCCGATGGAGGGTCTTATTCATTGTATGATAGTGTGAAGCTTGAGCTGGTTCAATACAAGTTTCAGGGAGTGGCAGAATGTTTTATACCCGTTTTGAACCGGGCAACCATCAGGTTACAGGCAAATGGAGGGCACTTACAATCTTCTAATTTGTTTGTCAACGAATTATTCAGAATCGGAGGAATTCGCACGTTGAAAGGATTTGATGAACAGTCTATATTCGCGAGTTCATACGTAATTGGAAATGCAGAATTTCGCTATTTGATTCAGCAAAACTCCAATGTGTTGTTGTTTTGGAACGGAGCTTATTATCGCAATACAGTAAAAAATCCGGTATCAGGTGACAGGCCGTATGGTTTTGGAGCAGGGATGAATTTTGAAACAGGAACAGGCGTGTTTTCAATTTTCTATGCAGTAGGAAAAGAAATGAATAACCCGATTAATTTCAACAGGGCTAAGGTGCATTTCGGATTTGTTAATTACTTTTGATGCGATTGAAACAGGTATTTTTAGCTTTGATAATAAGTTTGGCGTTGCGGGTAGGGGCCCAGCAAACCACTGAGGTATTCAGTCAAACGCCCGATACGTTTTTGTTCTCAACAGACAGTAGTTACGTTTCTGATTCGCTGCGCGCAGATAGTGTTTATGCTGTCAGATACAGAATCAGCTCATTTGGATTGCTGGATAGTATTTCCCATGATTCGACACTTAGAATGATCATTAAACCGTATCAGTTCATTTCCGGAAACTATACTGTAAAGCAACATGTACGCAAAAACCTTCCTACCATCAAGGAGATTAAGTCAAGAGAACGCAAAAATGAACCATGGAAGTTCTGGGTGATACTCTTTGTGTTTGCATACATTGCATTTGTACGCATTGCCAATCCAAATAACTTCAGGGTCTTTATGTTGTCGGTTTTTAACCTCAAGCTAAGTGATAAAATTTGGGACGATCAACGGTCGTTTTTCGGGTTTGTTATCCTGCAATTATTTGCCATCTATCTATTCATTGCCGCCTTGTTTATAAACAACCAGCTGGAGGTTCGAAACATACTTTTTACATCAGGTTACTTTGTTCAGTTTGTTTTGGTTTTCGCCATTATCACGGCAGTATACATTGCAAAATTTACCCTTCACACGGGGCTTGGGTTTTTATTGAAAATGCAAAAACTAGGAATTGGATTTGTGTCCAATACCATCTCAGTAAACAACTTTTTGGCTCTGGTTATATTTCCGCTCATTATCTTTACGGTATATTATCACAATCTAATGTGGAGTTCAATCGTAGCTCAAACAGTTGTGGCTGTGTTTTTTATCAGTGTAATATACCGGGTTGTTCGCATCACATTGCTAAGCAACAGGTTTTTCAGCTTTCCGAAAATTTATTTATTTATTTATCTTTGCGCGCTCGAAATCCTACCGTGGTTTGTTATTGTCAAATATCTTAACAGCTTGATCCTTTGAAAAACGCTAAAATCAAAAGTATACTTATATCTCAACCTAAACCGGAAGGTGACAAATCACCTTATTTTGATTTGGCAAAAAAATATGCACTGAAGGTTGATTTCAGACCTTTTATTACGGTGTCTCCCGTACTTCACAAAGAGTTCAAATCCCAGAAGATTAATTTTCTTGATTTTACGGCTATCATTTTAAACTCGCGTAATTCGGTTGATCATTTTTTCAGGTTGTGTGGAGAGCAGAAAATTGAGATGTCTCCCGAAACAAAATATTTTTGTGTAAACGACAGTATTGCGAATTATCTGGCTAAGTACATCCAGGTTCGAAAACGTAAAGTGTTTACCGGTAAAGCAACAGAAGTTGAATTGTTGAATGTGATTAAGAACCATCCAGCCGAAAAGTTCCTGTTCCCTTGCAGCGACTGGCGGAAGCCGGATATTGAAAAGTTCATGAAAAAGAACAAGTTTCAGTACAAGGAAGCTCTTATTTATAAAATTATTTCTTCCGATTTGTCGGATCTTACCCACGTAAACTACGATATCATCGTGTTTTTCAGTCCGGCAGATATTCGTTCACTCTTCGAAAATTTCCCGGAATTCAAACAGAACAATACGCAAATAGCGTCATTTGGAGCAACTACTTCCAAAGCCATTGCAGACGCGAAACTTACGGCTAATATATCAGCCCCTTCAACTCAGTATCCATCCATGAGTATGGCTTTGGATAAATTTATAGAAGCGCGCAACAAGGGGAAAAGGTAAGTTTTTTATTGCCATTCCGTTTTTTGTCGGTAACTTGGTTTATCCATGCTTGGTGTTTTCTGCGCTTGTGTGGTTAAAAATAAGTTGTATAATTGATAAAACAATTGTTTTTTGTAACCCGATTACATGAAAAGATTATTACTGGCACTAACACTATCTGCAATAGTTGCGAATTTATATGCGCAACAAGATCCTCAATACACTCAGTTTTTTCTGAACAAGTTGTCTTATAATCCGGGGTATGCAGGCTCTGAAGATAAGATTTGTGCAACAGGGTTGTACCGTACGCAGTGGCTGGGATTTGGCAGCAGCAGTCTCGGATTAGCTCCTCAAACCATTGTTGCCAATATTCATACTCCAATCGGGCAGGAACAAAAATTTGGTTTAGGCTTAAATATTATTAATGACCAACAAGGATTCGAGCAATCGTTGAATCCAAAGTTATCGTTTGCATACAGGCATCATTTTAAAAACGCTCATGTATTGGCAGGAGGGGTAGGATTTGGCCTGATGCAAAAAACACTTGCCGGTGATAAATTGAAACCTTTGGAAAGTGGCGACTCTAAAATTCCGGAACAGGCAGTTACCGGCAGGGCAATGGATATTGATTTGGGAGTGTATTATACAATGCCGAATCTTTGGATTTTTAACAACGTATATGGTGGTTTATCGGCAACGCATTTAACGCAAGGGAGTGTGAAATACAACTGGGCAAGTTACATGGTTGACAATCCCATGAAGATGCACCTGTATTTTATGACCGGAGCATCTTATCAATTATCATCATCATTGGCAATTGAGCCGAATATTTTGGTGAAGAGCGATGTGGCCAAAAACTCAGCCGACTTTAATGCAATGTTGGTATACAATCAAAAGATAAAAGGAGGACTTACTTATCGTACTTCAGATGCGATATCCATTCTTGGAGGTTACCAATTCTCATCATTCTATATTGGCTACTCATACGATTTAACGACCAGTAACATCATTAGCTACAGCAGCGGGTCACATGAACTGGTATTAAGATATTGCTTTAAGCCGAAGGTTAAAACCAAAGAAAAACCAGTCATACCAAGGCTTACACCGCGATTCCTCTAATACTAAAAATAACTTATACACGTTCTATAGGTTGTGTATGGTAAAAAGGACTTGCATATTTTTAAACAATATTTAGATTTGCATTACTTAAAATAAGTATACATTTAACAAAATGAAGACTATTCGTTTGATTTTATTCTTTTTGGCAGCCAGTACCTTGATCGCTTGTTCGAGCGGAGACAAGGGTGAGCTGACCGGTGTTTCTGGCCGTCCGCAGTGGTTCCATCCACAGCCTTATGGTACGGTGTATGTTCCAACCGGTTCTATTCACATTGGAGGCAACGAACAAGATGTACCAATGGCTCAAATCAGCCCCAGCAAACAAGTGTCCATCGTATCCTTTTACATGGACGAAACGGAGATTACCAATAATGAGTATCGCCAGTTTGTTGAAAGCGTACTGGATTCAATGGTGCGAGAGCGCTTGGGAGAGCAAAATCCGGATGCATACTGGGATGTAGATGAAGAATCAGGGGAGCATTTTTTGAATTACACGTCAAAAATATTATCTGAAGATGTTGCCAACAACGATGAGATTAAAGAATTATACTATAGTCAGGAAGAAACCTATTACCGCACCAAACAAGTTGATGTTCGTAAGTTGATTTACCGTTACGAGAATATTGATTTGCGGGCAGCGGCTCAATTGCACCAAAAGGATGGTTATAAAACCAGCCGTGCTAAATACCGTACAATGGAAGAAGTGGCAATCTATCCTGATACACTTGTATTTATGAGAGATTACACGTATTCATACAACGAGCCAATGACTCAGGTTTATTTTTGGCATCCAAAATATGACGATTATCCTGTAGTGGGCGTAAACTGGAATCAGGCGAAAGCATTCTGCCGTTGGAGAACCATTCACCTGAATTCGTTCTATAATGATATGGAAGAGTCTACCGTTACAGACTTCCGCTTGCCTACAGAATACGAGTGGGAATATGCCGCTCGTGGTGGACGCGATCAGAACATATATCCATGGGGTGGTCCTTATGTGAAAAATGCAAAAGGATGCTCGTTGGCTAACTTTAAACCAATGCGTGGTGATTATATGCAAGACGGTGGTTTGTATCCGGTTCGTGTTTCTTCTTATTTCCCGAATGATTTTGGATTGTATGATATGTCGGGTAACGTAGCAGAATGGACCATTTCAGCTTATGCGGAGTCTGCAAACTTGTTCTCTCATGACATGAATCCTGACTACCAATACGATGCTAAAGGAGATGAACCGGAAACCTTGAAACGTAAAACAATTCGCGGTGGCTCATGGAAAGATATCGCTCACTTTATCAATTGCGGTACTCGTACCTACGAGTATCAGGATAGCGCCAATTCATACACCGGTTTCCGTTGTGTAATGAGCTATGTAGGCCGCTCAAACAGAGATAAAAATTAATAACACTATATAATAATCAATCACCCCTAATTAATTTATCAATTTAACTAACAAAAACTAACCTCACACAAAGATGAAACAGAGTATTTTCGAGAGCAAAGGATTTAAAAACTTCATGGCGAAAGTTTATGGTATTGGAGCGGCTATTGTAATTCTTGGAGCATTATTCAAGATTAAACACTGGCCGGGTGCGGATCCTATGCTTATTTTGGGTATGGGTACTGAGGTAATTATCTTTATTATATCAGCATTTGAGCCTCCGCATAAAGAGTATGACTGGTCGCTCGTTTACCCGGAGTTTGCAGGTATCGAGTCAGAATCACGCAAAAAATCAAAACAACAAGGAACCGTTTCTCAGCAATTAGACAAAATGCTTGAAGAAGCTAAAGTTGGACCTGAATTAATCGGAAACTTGGGAACCGGTTTGAAGTCATTAAGCGAAAACGTTAATAACCTGAAAGATCTTTCATCTGCAGCAGTTGCAACTGATGAGTACGCTAAAAACGTAACAGTTGCTTCTAAATCAGTTCAGGGTTTGAATAACTCTTATGCTCAGGCTGTAGAAGCGATGGGTGGCATGGTGAGTGCTTCTGAAGGTTCTAAAGAGTATGGAGTTCAGGTTGAAAAAATGACTAAGAATCTGGCTTCATTGAACTCAGTTTACGAGCTTGAAATCGCTGAATCAAACAACCACCTGAAATCAATCAACGAATTTGTTGGAAACCTTTCTAAAGTGGTAAACAGTCTTGCCGATTCACAAAAAGAAGCGGATAATTTCAAAAACGAAATCGGTAAATTATCAGGTAACCTTACTGCATTAAACAGCGTATACGGAAATATGTTAGCCGCTATGAACGTTAACCGTTCGAGTAACTAGGCCTGTTTAATTACACAGTTTAAATTTTAGATTATTCATAATTAATAATAAAGAAATTATAAAATGGCAGGAGGAAATATAAGTCCAAGGCAGAAGATGATTAACATGATGTACCTCGTGTTAACAGCGATGCTTGCCTTGAACGTATCGGCTGAGATATTGAAAGCATTCCACATGGTGGAAGTGAGTATGGATAAAGCCGGAGTGAATATTGATGAAAAAAACAAAGCAACATTAAAGGGTATTGAGATGTACAATCAAAAGAACCCGGATGATGCGGTAGGAGCAGAGATCTATAAAAAATCTGTTGAAGCCGCAAAAATTGCTGACGAAGCTTCTAAATATGTTACCGATTTGAAGAACTTGTTGATTGAACAAGCGGATGGCCGTAAAGAGGGGATTGCAGAAGAAGAATTGATGAGAGCTGACAACATCGAAATGCATGCCAACTACTTAATTGTAAAAGATGGTGGTGCCAACGGAGAAGCTTTGCGCAATAAAATCAATGAAACCCGTGAGAAGCTGATTGCTTTATTGCCAAAAGAAAAACAAGGTCTGGTAAAAAGTGATTTGAATACGGATACAGAAAAGGGATCGACTCAAACCTGGCAATCAGAGATGTTTGAGCATACTCCTTTAGCGGCTGTGGTTGCATTATTATCAAAAACCGTAAATGATATCAAAAATACCGAATCACAGATATTGGATATTTTGAAAGCAGGATTGACTGATGATATCATTATCGTAGAGAACTTTGAGGCGAAAGTAATTCCTAACAATGGTACTTATATTACCTTGGGTAGCGAATACTCTGCTGATATCTTTCTGGCGGCATCTACCCGTCAGGAAGCGGATATCAAAGTAGGTGGAGCCGCTGTAAAAGTTGAAAATGGTGTTGGTAAATACATTGTAAATCCATCTCGTGAGGGAGAAATCGAATACAGTGGTGTGATTACAACGAAACGTTCGAACGGTAAAGTTGAAACCTATCCGTTTAAATCAAGCTTTACGGCATTAAAACCATTGGCGGTAATCTCTGCAACCAAAATGAATGTAGTGTATATCGGATTGGATAACCCAATTTCAGTATCTGTACCGGGATATTCTCCAAGCCAGGTTCAGGTTTCTGCAAGCGAAGGAGGAACCTTGGTAAGAGATCAACAAGAAGGAACTTACCTGTTAAAAGTATCGGGTACTACCCGTGAAATTGAAATTTCGGCTTCGGTAAAAGACAGCAAAGGCCAGATTCGGAAAATGGGTATTCAACATTACCGTGTACGTCAGATCCCTAAACCTCTTCCAATGTTAGGCTCTATCGATCAAAGCGGACCAGTTTCGGCCGGTGTATTAAAAGCTGCAACGTTCGTATATGCAAATTTGAAAGATTTTGCGTTTGAAGGTGTGAAGTTTACTCCAGTAGAATATACTTTGGTATACCAGCCTAAAAAAGGAGATGGCAGAGCATTCAGAGGTACGGGTCAAAACGTATCAAATGAGATCAGAGCCGTATTGAATAATGTCAGAACAGGAGATCGAATCACGCTTCTTCAGGTTAAAGCAAATGGACCGGGAGGAACAGTTGTTCTTCCGTCATCACTTTCTCTGGAGGTAAAATAATAGAATCATGAAAAGAATCATTTTTGCCATCTTAACACTTGTAGGTCTTGCCAATATGGCAATGGCTCAGGGCGTGTATGATGACTTTATTTACACGCGTCAGGCAGTTCAGGAGCGTAAGGTCGTTCCATGGCCTTACCTGCGTGAAGCTGATGTATTCTGGGCTAAACGTGTTACGCGTATTATTGATGTACGTGAGAAACAAAACCAATGTATGCAATGGCCCAAAAATCCACTCAGCCTTATCTTGTATAATGCTGTTAAGGATGGTAAGCTGATTCCTTATCGTGATGACTCGTTGCGTTCGGTGATGACAGTTGAAGAATTCATGGGATTAGGATCTGATACAGATTATGTTGAAGTTCCAATTGATCCGAATGATCCAACCCTGACCGAATTGGATACCATCTCTACCCCTTTCCGTCCGGATGAGAAGATTAAAAAGTACCGTGTACTTGAAGATTGGATTTTCGATAAAAAGGAATCAAGAATGTATGTTCGTATAATAGCCATAGCTCCACTTTATAATCCTAAAGTGGGTGGATTGGAATTGGGTGAGCAGGATTTATGTGTACTTAAATACCATAAGTCGCCTGATGATGCAGACCAATATGATGTTCGGGAGATTATGGTTAATATGGAAGTGTTCAATCGTTCAAATGATGCTGCTCGTATTACCTTTGACGACTGGTTTGAACAACGTATGTTCAGCAGCTATATTGTTAAAGAAGCCAATCAGTACGATAACCGTATCAAGGATTACGAAGAGTTTAAAGACAACAAAGTTGCGGCCTTGCTCGAAGCAGAACGTATCAAAAACGATTTGTTCGAAAAGGAACACGATCTTTGGGAATACTAGGTGGATGTTATCTGTTAATTGTGTAACCCGCGCGAACAGTAAAATCGTATAGCATATTGAAAGCCTCGCAGAAATGTGGGGCTTTTGTTATTTTATGAAGAATTTCAAAACAGGTTATTAGAAGCCATCTCAAAAATCATTTCAGGTGTCAGGTTCTGTTTTTGAGACCACTTCTAGTACATTGAAATATATTGACTAATGTGTGGCGGGGGCTAAACAGACTATCTTCCTGTCATAAATCTGAGAATGCTGTATTATATTGTCAGATATTGATAGTAACGGAAGCCTTTTACATAGTTAACCAGTTAACATACTCAACACAATTAGCATAACCCATACAAATTGGCAGAAATATATATTTGGCAAAACTATTGACACTGTAAGGGCATTTACTATTTTTGACCTAAACACATCAAACAATACTTATGATTGACGGAAAAGAATTCAGAAAATACGCTGTGAAGCACCATGGAATCAGCAGCATGAAAGTGGATACCTATATCGAAAGCACGATGGAGAACATGACACGAACGGTGATAGAAGAGCGTCCGATGAACTTTAGAGAGATTGACGTATTCTCACGCCTGATGGCCGATCGTATTATCTTTTTAGGTATGCCGATTGACGATTATGTAGCGAACATCATTCAAGCACAACTGCTGTTCCTCGATTCACAGGATGCCCGCAGGGATATTCAAATGTATATCAACTCTCCGGGAGGTTCGGTATATGCGGGCTTGGGTATTTATGATACGATGCAATGGGTGAACCCCGATGTGGCCACCATTTGTACAGGATTAGCGGCATCTATGGGTGCTGTATTGTTATGTGCAGGAGCAGCCGGTAAACGTACCGCTTTGCGCCATGCCCGTGTAATGATACATCAACCTTTGGGCGGAGCTCAGGGGCAGGCTTCGGATATCGAAATCACAGCCCGTGAAATTCAGAAATTAAAAATTGAATTGTACAATATCATCTCCGGCCATTCAGGTCAGGCATTTGATAAGGTACAAGCCGACAGTGACCGTGATTACTGGATGATTGCCCAGGAAGCAAAAGAATACGGAATGATTGATGACGTATTGATTAAAAATAAACCAACAGAGAAAAAATAATGGCAAAGGGAGTGAAGGTGGAAAACTGCTCATTTTGTGGGCGCAACAAGGCCGAAACGGAATTTCTGATTTCGGGTGTTGCTGCTTACATCTGTGATCAGTGTATTGACCAGGCACATAAGCTGGTGCATGAAGACTTAAAAAAAGAAGCGGAATCTAAACTGGTTTCAGAAATTACATTGCTGAAACCTGCCGAAATTAAAGAGCATTTGGATGAGTACGTGATTGGTCAGGATGAAGCCAAAAAGGTTTTGAGTGTGGCCGTTTACAACCATTTTAAACGCCTGCGTTACCAAAAGCAAACCTCAGAAGTTGAGCTCGAAAAATCCAATATTTTGCTGGTAGGCGAAACTGGAACAGGTAAAACATTGCTTGCCAAAACACTTGCAAAAATACTACAGGTGCCTTTTTGCATTGCTGATGCTACGGTATTAACCGAAGCCGGTTACGTGGGCGAGGATGTTGAGAGTATTTTGTCGCGGTTGCTGCAAGCCGCCAATTACGATGTGGCCGCAGCCGAGCGTGGGATTGTGTATGTGGATGAGATTGATAAAATTTCGCGCAAAAGCGATAACCCCAGCATTACCCGTGATGTGAGCGGAGAAGGTGTGCAGCAGGCCTTGCTGAAAATTCTGGAAGGTACGGTCGCCAATGTGCCACCACAAGGCGGACGTAAACATCCGGAGCAAAAGATGATTCAGATTAATACGGAGAATATTTTGTTTATCTGTGGTGGAGCATTTGAGGGTATTGATAAGATGATTGCGCGCAGGTTGCAAACACAGGCCATTGGTTTTAATACCACCGGGCCTGAGATTGACGCTTCAAAGGAAGCCAATTACCTGCAGTATATTTCTCCTGCGGATTTAAGAACCTTTGGATTGATTCCTGAGATAATTGGGCGTTTGCCGGTGCTTTGTCACCTAAATCCTTTGGACAGGGATGCTTTGTATAATATTTTAACGCAACCTAAAAATGCCCTCATCAAACAATATGTAAAGATGTTTGAGATGGAAGGCATCAAGCTCACCATTGACGAAGAGGTAATTAACCTTATTGTTGACAAGGCATTTGAGTTTAAACTTGGAGCGCGTGGATTACGCAGTATTTGCGAGGCTGTGATGATTGATTATATGTATGAGGTACCTTCTCAGGAAGAGATGAATGAACTGCATATAACTTTGGGAGATGCCAACCGTAAAATAGACCGCTTGCGATTAAAGGCTCTAAAGGCAGCTTAATTTACCGGAGCTATTCAATATTGAAAACGCATACATTCGTGTATGCGTTTTTTGTTTTATATGCCTAAACTCAGGCTGTTTGGGTAGGTGCATTAACCGTTTTAAAACAGCGAGTTTTCCACCAATTAAACACATGCAGCGAATGTTCTGACAATTCCACTAATTTGCATCAATGGTTACGGAACTGAACAATAAAAAAACAATCAACGCCTGGGCGATGTATGATTGGGCCAACTCGGTTTTTTCATTAACCATAGCTACTGCTATTTTTCCTCCCTATTATGAGGCGATGAGCAAAAAAGCGGCTGTTCTTTCGGGGAGCAACCCGGAGGGACCTTATTACATTGAATTTATGGGGCAGAAGTTGATGAATACCGCATTATATTCATACGCTTTGTCATTGGGATTTTTATTGGTGACTATTTTAAGTCCCCTGTTATCCGGAATTGCTGATGCGAGGGGAAACAAAAAGACCTTTCTGAAACTGTTTTGTTATATGGGTTCCCTGTCGTGCATGTCTTTATTTTTCTTTAATCAGCATTCCCTGTTTCTGGGATTGGGATTGTTTATCATTGCACTGGTGGGATTTGCGGGTAGTATTGTGTATTATAATGCATTTCTTCCCGAAATCGCTTCAGAAGATCAGTTTGACAGGGTAAGTGCCAAAGGATTTTCAATGGGGTATATCGGCAGTGTATTGTTGTTGCTGATTAACCTTACTCTTATTTTAAAAGCGGATTGGTTTTTTCCGGTTGATGGAAAAGTTGCTGAGCTGTTATCCGCTACTCCCGGTCTTTCAGCAGAGCAGGCATTCGCTGAGGCTAAAGGTTATTATGAAGGTGTAGCCACCCGGTTAGCCTTTGTGTCGGTTGGATTGTGGTGGGCAGGCTGGGCTCAATTACCTTTTAAATATTTACCTGAAGGCAAACGTTTGACCGAACCTTTTTCCAAACCCTTTTCAAGAGGATTTCAGGAATTGAAAAAAGTATGGAGTGAAATTAACCACGAAAACAACCGCAATCATCTTAAACGGTATTTATGGGGTTTCTTTTTTACCAGCATGGGCTTGCAAACGGTAATGTACGTAGCAACCATATTTGGTTCGCAGGAATTACATCTGAAAACCGCTCAGCTGATTGCAACAGTTCTCATCATTCAACTCATTGCTATTTTAGGAGCCTGGTTGTTTTCACGGCTTTCCAATCGTATTGGAAATATCTATACTTTACTCATCATGGTTGGAATATGGATTGGCGTATGCGCTTACGCCTATGGCATCCAAACTCCGGAGCAGTTTTATGGATTGGCAGTGGTTGTGGGTTTTGTAATGGGAGGCATCCAATCAATGTTCCGCTCCACGTATGCCAAAATTATTCCCGACAATACACTCAATCATGCTTCGTACTTTAGCTTTTATGATGTATGCGAAAAACTGGCCATTGTATTGGGAACGTTTAGTTACGGTTTTCTGTTGCAAATTACCGGTGATATGAGAGCCTCCATATTGGCGCTGGCTCTGTATTTTATCATCGGGTTTTATTTTTTGGTACGTATTAAAAATTTCAAGACCTTTCATCCTTAATGAAAATAGATTTATTCATACCGTGTTTTATTGATCAGCTGAGGCCTGAAACGGCTTTTAACATGATTAAGGTTTTAGAGAAAGCCGGATGCCAGGTGAATTATAATGTGGAACAAACCTGTTGCGGGCAAGCGGCTTTTAATGCCGGGCACTGGAATGATGCCCGTGAGGTGGCCGAAAAGTTTTTACGTGAATTCGATCAGAATCGGTACCTGGTTTGTCCGGCCGGTTCATGTACGGGTATGATGCGTAATTCTTATGATTTACTGTTTCAAAACTCATCGTACCACAATAAATTTAAACAGCTTCAGAAAAAGGCATTTGAGTTAAGTGAGTTTTTGGTGGATGTCTTAAAACAAAATGATCTGGGTTCGATATTGTTTGGAAAAGCGACTTATCATGATGCATGCAGTGCCTTGAGAGAATGCAGGATCAAATCGCAACCGCGCGAATTGCTGGCCAATGTTAAAGGATTGGAATTGGTTGAAATGAATGAGTGTGAAACGTGTTGTGGTTTTGGAGGCAGTTTTGCCGTAAAAAATGAAGCCATATCGGTGAGTTTGACGGAACAGAAAATTGAAAATATTATGGCAACAGGTGCGGAGTATGTGATCTCTACCGACTACTCTTGTTTGCTTCAATTGGATAGTGTGATTAAGAAAAAGGGATTGCCCATTAAAGCATTGCACCTGGCAGATGTATTGGCGCAGGGACTTTAAGAGTAGCCGAACAAGTTACGAACAAACACAACCTAAAAGTAATCATCATAGACAAAGGAAACACCCCGGTGGTGATTCCGGATTCCAAATAAAAATATGTCGACAGTTTTTTCTCATCAACAATTACACACGTTTACACAACGCATATTTGAAGCTTGCGGGATGAATCCGGTCAATGCAAATAGGGCAGCCGAAGTATTGCTGGCAGCCGACCTTCGTGGTATTGATTCGCATGGTGTTGCACGGTTGAGTGGCTATGTTCGTTTGCACCAAAAAGGCAGAGCCAATTTTAATCCCGACTGGAAAGTGGTGCATGAAATGCCATCTACCGCTACAATTGATGCGGATAATGGCTTGGGTTTGACCGTAGCCCCCGAAGCAATGAAACTGGCTATGCAAAAAGCCCAAACTGCCGGAACCGGTTGGGTGGCCATTGAGAACTCGAATCATTTTGGCATTGCAGCCTACCATGCCATGATGGCTTTGGAAGAAGATATGATTGGTATTGCCATGACCAATGCGAGTCCGCTGGTAGCGCCTACACGCTCCAAAGAGCGAATGCTTGGAACCAATCCGATGTGTTTTGCTTTTCCGGCCGGACAAAACAAACCGGTGGTGGTTGATTTGGCAACTTCAACAGCGGCCAATGGAAAATTAGAAATTGCGCAACGTGCGCAGAAAGCTGTTCCCAAAGGATGGATTATGGATAAGGATGGGAACGATACCACTGATCCCAATGCCTTAAAAGAAGGAGGCCTCTTGCTCCCGCTGGGGAGCGGAGATACACAAGCCGGACATAAAGGTTTTGGACTGAGTGCTGTGGTTGATATTTTCAGCGGTGTATTATCAGGAGCCAATTATGGTCCGTGGGTACCGCCATTTGTGGCTTTCCTCGATCCATTGCCAAACCTGCCCGGTAAAGGTATCGGTCATTTTGTGGGCGCCATGCGCGTAGATGCTTTTCGCCCAAAAGAAGACTTTCTTTCCAATATGGATAACTGGATTGATCGGTTCAAAGCGGCTCAACCGATTGATGGGGCAAAGCCTGTTATTATTCCGGGTGAGCCGGAGTTTGAGCACGAAGCCGAAAGACGTAAAACAGGTATTCCATTAAATGAAAAGGTAGTGGATGATTTAAAGCAGTTAGGGGAAAGTTTGGGAATTCAATTGTAACTTGCACTTATGTATCAGTTAGATAAAACCGTATTTAAGGCTCAATCATTTGAAGAGGCTGATAATGATAGAGCATACTGGTTATTAAAGACGGCTTCTGAGCGGTTGCAGGCTGCATGGTATTTAAGTTGTGTGGCATTTGGTTTAGATCCCAATGAAATACAAACAATGAAAAAAGATGTTTTTTCGATGCGGGAGCGTTAGATGGGAAATATATTCAATCAAGATTTTTTAGACTTTATTGAGTCATTAAACCAAAACGAAGTAGCGTATTTGCTGGTTGGAGGGTATGCTGTGAATATATATGGGTATCGGAGAAGTACCGGAGATCTGGATATTTGGGTTAATCCAACAGAAGATAACTATCATCACTTAATCAAAGCATTTAACCATTTTGGTTTACCTAAAGATGCTATCAAACTAGAAGATTTTTTAGGTCTTTCTTCCCAAAATTATGATGTCTTTACTTTTGGTGTGAGTCCGGTTGCCATTGATATTTTAACGCAATGCAAAGGACTTCAGTTTACAGAAGCATATAATCGCTCAGAAGTGATGGATGTGGAGGGTATAAACATTCGATTGATTCATTTAAAGGACTTAATTAATGCAAAAAAAGCTGTGGGGAGAAACAGAGATATTGACGACATTCAACATTTAACAAAATAGTGAAAGGGAAAATAATACTAGCCTCCAAATCTCCGCGCAGACAAGAACTCATTCGCGGATTGGAAATCCCTTTTGAGGTGCAAACCTTTGAGGTGGATGAATCGTTTCCGCAAGAGCTCAAAGCCGAACAGATTGCCGAATACCTGGCACATAAAAAGGCAATGGCTTATCCGCATACATTGGTTGAAGGAGAGGTATTGTTAACAGCAGATACAATCGTGTGGGTGAACGATCATGTGCTGAACAAACCCGAATCGGAAGCCGAAGCATTTGCCATGCTCTCCGAAATTTGTGGAACACATCATACTGTATTTACGGGCGTGTGTATGCGAAGCGCAACACACACCATCACCTTTTATGACCGCAGTGAAGTGTTTATCCGCCAACTTACCGATGAAGAAATCTGGCATTATATTCATACCTGTAAACCCTTTGATAAAGCAGGGAGTTATGGTATTCAGGATTGGTTTGGATATGTGGCCGTGCACAAAATTGAAGGCTGTTTTTACAATGTAATGGGATTGCCTGTAGGTAAAGTGTATGAGCAGTTGAAGAACCTGCTTCATGCCTGAAATAACATTCCTTCTTTGAGTGAATAGTTGGATGCGATGATACGCTTCATCTTAAAACGTTTGACCACCACATCCATCAAAATGGATGCTACCACAATCATTTCTACCCTAAAGTCAACCATTCCTTTGAGTTGAGCTCTTTCTGCGGCATTCAGCCGTGTGATCAGTTCTACAAAATGAAAGAATGAGTTGAGGCTAACCTCCGATGCGTGTTCACTCAACGGAATAACGGGTTCCTGTAAATCCTTTTTTAAAACATCTATGAGTGTTTCAAATGAACCAGCCGAGCCAATCATCGTTTCGCAGGGAAATTCCTGCAATGCATCTCTTACCAGTTTAATATTGTGCACGAGGTAGGATTGCAATTGAATAATGGAGATATCATCTATCGGATCCCGTGTATGAAACCGCTCCAGCAACCGGGCCGCTCCAATGGCATAGCTGTGCTTCCAAAGAACCGTATTCTTATGGCCAATGATAAATTCAACACTGCCGCCACCAATATCCACTACCAACACGTTTTCATCCGGCAACTCAAAAGAGTGCATCACGCCTTTGTAAATAAGCTCCGCTTCTTCGTCTCCGCTGATGGCGGTAATCTCAATTCCATATTCGTTGCGGGCCTTGCTGATAAAATCAGGTCCGTTTTGGGCATCCCTGATAGCGGAAGTTCCATAGGCCGTAACGTCATTAAAGCGGTATTCATTTAATACACTCCTGAATACTTTTAAAGCATGAAGTCCTCGTTCAAAGGCATCATCCGCAATAATCCGGTCATTGATTCCTCCGCATCCTAACTTAACCGGAATCTGAAGTTTACGGTGTTCAATGATGCTGTCATTCTTCAACTCTGCAATCAACAGGTGAAAAGTATTGGTTCCAAGATCAAGAAGGGCTTTCACGTAGTGGGGATTATAAATTTAAAGTTACGGATTTTGTTCTGCTTTTTCGATTTCTTTTATTGCAGTCAACATTGCAAAAGCAGGATTTGCGTCCGAAAACGTATATTAGTTGCGTGAAATCTGTGTTGTATGTTTGTTTGGGTGGCGCATTGGGAGCATTGTTGCGTTACTCCATTGTCCTGACTTTAAAGCCAGGGACTGATAGTGCTTTTCCTGTGCATACATTTTTGGTTAATCTAATAGGGTGTTTATGTATTGGCTGGGTGTTTGGCTGGTTTAACACCAATGGATTTAATCATGCTCTTAACCTTTTTGTGGTAACAGGTATTTTGGGTGGATTCACTACATTTTCCAGCTTTTCGGCCGAAACACTCATCTTGTTTAAATCGGGTTTCCCGCTAAAAGCCATCACCTATGTTGCACTCAGCAATGTATTGGGTATCGTTTTGGCATGGGTAGGATACGAAAGCCATCAATGGATATGATAGAAGGTATTGTCTTAAAATCAACCGGCAGTTGGTATACTGTTAAGCTAACAGATGGAAGCAGGTTGCAATGCCGCATCAAAGGCAAGTTC
This sequence comes from uncultured Bifidobacteriaceae bacterium, assembly GCA_964392775.1. Taxonomy (GTDB): domain Bacteria; phylum Bacteroidota; class Bacteroidia; order UKL13-3; family UKL13-3; genus UKL13-3. The sequence continues at coordinate 2,944 of CAYMRD010000025.1, read as the reverse complement.
AGGTTAGACGGTATCAAACATACCAATCCGATTGCAGTGGGTGATGCCGTTGATATTGAAATGGAAGATGGGCAGGAGCAGGGGGTAATCAACCGCATTCACGAACGCAGGAATTATATCATTCGCAAAGCAAGCAACCTTTCTAAACAAACGCATATCCTCGCATCCAATCTCGATCAGGCCATCATTGTTGCTTCGCTGGTGCAGCCGGCAACCTCTTTGGGTTTTATCGACCGTTTTCTGGCTACAGCCGAAGCCTATCACGTAAAAGGAATTGTGGTGTTCAATAAATGCGATTTATGCGGAGATGAGCTGCAACCCTTCCTTGATGATTCGGTGGAGCTGTACCGCAGCATTGGGTATACTGTACTGTTGTGTTCGGCCACTCAGCAAACCGGAATCGAAGAACTGAAGCTGGTTTTGAAAGATAAAGTAACGCTTGTCAGCGGACATTCGGGGGTGGGTAAATCAACTTTACTGAATGCCGTTGAACCAAACTTGCATCTCAAAACGGGAGAGATATCCAACTACTCCAATAAAGGAAAACATACCACCACGTTTGCCGAAATGTTCGACCTTTCGTTTGGAGGCTCCATCATTGATACACCCGGTATCAAAGAGTTGGGTGTGGTAGACTTTGATAAACCACTCATCTCACATTATTTCAGAGAAATGAAAGCGCTGGTGGGACAATGTAAGTTTAACAACTGCCTGCATTTGAATGAACCCGGATGTGTGGTGAAGCTGGCTGTTGAGGAAGGAAGGATTCGGGAAGAACGGTATGCGAGCTATCTCAGTATTTTAAACAACGAAGATATTCATCAGTAATTATGCGTGTTGTTATTCAGCGGGTATCATCAGCTTCGGTTACTATTGAAGGTTCCATCAAAAGCAGCATCGAAACCGGATTGCTGGTATTGGTGGGGATTGAAGATGCTGATACGAAGGAAGACATCCAATGGCTCAGTTCTAAAATCATCAACCTGCGTATTTTTCCGGATGCAGCAGGAGTGATGAATCAGTCGGTGATGGATATTAACGGTTCAATTTTATTAATCAGTCAGTTCACCTTACACGCTTCTACCAAAAAAGGAAACCGACCTTCGTATATCAAAGCGGCCCGTCCGGAGATTGCCATTCCTTTATACGAACAATTCATCCAACAACTGGAACAGGATTTGGGCAAGCCCATTGGCACCGGTGAATTTGGAACCGATATGAAAGTGGCTTTGGTGAATGACGGGCCTGTTACGATTTTGATTGACTCAAAAAACCGGGAGTAGGAAGTAGGCAATTCACCTACGCTGAAGCTTCGGTGAATGAAAGTAGGCAATACGCAATTAGCAATAGACAATCGGAGTTAAACTAAAAAGCCCCAACATTTCTGCTGAGGCTTTCAAATCTATTTCAACTAAATCTTAGTGATTGTGTTGGTGGTGTTTTTCATTGTGTTCAGCCACAATTTTGAAAAACTCTTCTGATGATACCATTTGGGTATTCACGGTCACTTTGCTTTTTAATACTTCACGTACTTTTTGTGAAACAGCAAGGTTGATCATTTTTGAACGGTAGTCGTCTTTTTGCAGGCTTGGTCCAACAATGCTTTCCAGCATTTCTTCGTTCAAGCCGGTATTGGCATAAGCGCCAAACATGCTGCGGGTATAGTTCATGGCGGCAGCCTTAATATCGGCTTCTTCCACTTTAACACCTGCAGTAGTCAATACTCTTTCTTCAAACAAATGGTTGCGCAGGTATTGAGCTTCGTTTTCGTAGTTGCTGTCAACGTTTTCGGCAGTGAACTTATCGGCATGACGGTCCATCAACCAACGTTTTAAAAACGCATCGGGTAGTTGGATATTTTGTTTAGCTACTAAAGTATCAGTCAGTTCATGCTCAAACAAATGGTCGGCTTGTCCGCTGAAATAACCTTTCAACTCTTCGGTTAAACGGGCTTTCAACTCTTCAACAGAGTTTACACTTCCATCGCTGTAAGCTTTGTCGAACAATTCTTTATTTACTTCGGCAAGTGAGTTGCGTTTGATTTCGTTCACAACCACTTTGAAGTTTTTGCTGATGTCTTTAACAGTAAGTTTGTTGATATCTAAAGCATGTGAGATTTCGGTATCATTGTTATCGAACAGGTCGAATACGTTTACATCAAACTCTTTTCCTTTTGAAGCGCCTAAGAATTCATTTTTGATCGCTTCGTTTTTTACCGAAGAAATCAAAACCGGAACCGAAGTATTGCTTACGCCACCTTCGATGATGTTTCCGTTTTCATCCAGCTCGCTCATGTGCGTGTACACGATATCATTTTCGGTAACGGTTTCTTCATCCGTCAATGTTCCGAAGCGTCTTTGCATACGGTCGATTTCATCATTCAACATTTCGTCAGTGATGGTCACTTCGTAGCGGGTAAAGATATCTTTATCGCTTACGTTCAGTTCGAACTCAGGAGCCAAACCGATATCAAATTTGAACGTATAATCAGCCGTTTTGTTCAGTTCGTCAATTTTGCTATCATCAGTAAGTACCGGCTGACCAAGGATATTTAATTTTTGCTCATCGATATAATCGAACAAACCTTTTGAAGCAGCCGCGTTAACAGCTTCAAGCAATACGCTTGTTCCGAACATTTTTTCGATCATTGATTTAGGAGCTGCACCCGGACGGAAACCTGGGATATTCGATTTCTTCTGGTATGCTTTCAATTTCTGGTCAATCTCAGGGGCGTAATCTGCACTGTTAATGTTTACAGCAATCGTTGCATTTAATGCATCCTTTTTTTCAAACGTTACGTTCATTGTTCTGTTGCTTTAAATAAAATAAGACTGACGAATCAGTCTTATTTTGTTGTTTTTACTTGTGCGCATGGAGGGACTCGAACCCCCACGCCTTTCGGCACCAGATCCTAAGTCTGGCACGGCTACCAATTACGCCACAT
>CAYMRD010000024.1:0-40372 GCA_964392775.1 uncultured Bifidobacteriaceae bacterium | reverse complement strand
CACGATATGTGTATATTCATTGGGTTTGAATACTTTTTGAGGGCGGACTAATTACTCATTCATTGCCTACTTCTAGTAGCCAGACAGAGGATGGATTGGGGCACAAGTATCAGATACGATTGAGGAAGCACTTCTCGATACAAGCTCCTGCCAAGGGCTTGCCCAATGCTCACTCGAAGTGACTGTTTCTCGATACAAACGTTTCATTCAACGGTGTTATGAATAATTGCCTTATGGTTACGGATTGATTGATGAGGAAATGTGCCTAAACAAAAGCCCCCTATTGCAAATGCAATAGGGGGCTTTTGTTTCATGAGGTTTTATCTATCTGGCTAATCCCAGCCAGTCGATAATGGCATTTTCACCCTCTTCCAGTATTAAATCTGGTTTTTCGGTATTGTCTTTACGGTCTTTTTTGCGGGCCTCTTCACGTTTTTTCTTCATCTCAGCATCTTTATCCAACTCAGCTTTATAGGTTTTTTCATTCAACGAAACATATCGTTTTGCTCTGTTTGCTTTGATGAGTTCAATGTCCTCGAGCAGGTATCTGTATTCAGGGGCAGATTCAATACGTTTTTGGTGTTGAGCGATGAGTTTTGCTCGAATTACATTTACACGCTTAGTGGATTCGATAGATGCGGCCGGTATCTGGTCCCAGGGCAAAGCATAAGGGCTTGCATCTTCGCCAAATTTGTCAGTGCCAAAAATGCCCGGTAGTTCAATATCCGGAGTTACACCTTTGTGTTGCGTGCTGCCTCCGTTAACCCGGTAAAACTTAGCAATGGTTAATTTTACCTGTCCCATTTTTTTGCCATTGTATTGAATAAACTCATTCAAATCAACCATGTTTTGCACGGTTCCTTTTCCGAAAGTTCTTTCACCCACAATGATACCTCTGTTGTAATCCTGAATGGCTGCTGCAAAAATTTCGGAAGCCGATGCACTGAAACGGTTTACCAATACAACCAACGGTCCATCATATACCAGTTCTTTGTCGTAATCGTTTTCAATTTTGGTATTACCATCGGCATATTTTACCTGCACAACCGGTCCGGTTTTGATAAACAGTCCCGTTAGTTCAATGGCTTCCTGCAACGAACCGCCTCCGTTGTTCCGGAGGTCGATGATAAGGCCGTCAACTTTCTGTTGTTTTAAGGAGTCGATAAGTTTGCGAACGTCACGGGTAGTGCTTTTGTAGTTAGGTTCTTTACGTGATGCTGCTGCAAAATCAAGGTAAAATGTGGGGATGTGTATTACTCCCATCTTCCTCTTCTTCCCGTTGTTATTAACCATTTTGATGCTGCACTTGGCCGATTGGTCTTCCAGTATAATCTTATCGCGTACAAGGTCAACTGTTTTTGTTGTATTAGGGTCGGATGCCGGAATAATCTGCAACCGAACCGGTGTTCCTTTTTTTCCTCTGATAAGGCTTACAACATCATCAATTCTCCAATCAATAACGTTTACGATATCGCTGTCTTTGCCTTGAGCTACGCCAATAATTTTATCTCCGGTAAACAATTCCTTGCTCTTATCTGCCGGACCTCCCTTGATAACTTCGCGTATCTTGGTGTATTCGTTTTCGGTTTGCAGTTGTGCTCCAATGCCCTGAAGAGAAAGACTCATGCTCTGGTTAAAATCTTCAGCACTGCGGGGTGAGAAGTAATTGGTATGAGGGTCGGTTATTTCCAATAAGGAGTTCATGTATATTTGAAATACATCATCTCCCTTGGTTTTACGGGCAAACTTCAGCAGGTTTTCGTAACGTTTTCTAACATCTTCTAAGTATTTGTTTGAAGAATCGGGTTTGCCTGCTTTGGCAATCAAACATTCATATTTAAGCTTTAGCTGCCATAAACGGTCATACTCTTTATAATTAGCAGCAAATTGAGAATGTTCTCTATCGGTCTCAAAGGAGTCAACCAAATTAAAGTCAAACGGTTGTTTAAGTATGCTCAGAGAATATTGTATACGGTCCGCTAATCGTTCCTGATAGGTGTTGAAAATATCAAAAGCAGGGTCAATATTTCCGCTAAATACACTTTCGTCTAATTGGTGTTTATAGGTATCAAATCGCTTGATATCACTTTCCAAAAAATACACTTTGGCGGGGTCGAGTGTTTCGATATAATTTTTCAACGCTTTTTCCGAAAAGTCATCATTAATCTGGGGTTTGGCATAATGATAAGTGGCTACAAACTGCATAGCTGTTTGATACGTTACTTTTTCCTGTTCATTCGGCTCAAATTTTTTGAGTTGAGTGGTGTCTCCGGATGCACAGGCAGAGGAAATTCCAAATATTAACAACCAATATGTCGAAACCAGAAAGTGTTTTATCATAATTGTAAATCTATATTTTGTAAGAGTAAAATGTGAACCAAATCCATTTTTTTAGTTTCGTTCAGATACCAAGCAACATCTACAATAAAATTGAGTTTTCAAATAAAAAAAGGATGAACGGTATAATATCGGTGATTATTTTTTGAGTCCAATTTCTTTCAGCCGTTCATTCAAATATTTACCGGTACTGATGAGTGTGCCACGTAAAAGGGTGAGGTATGAAAACTAATTGTTAGGAGCAGGAATGACGGGTTGTTTCTTTTTCAATAAATCACTGAAAGAGTCGAATTCTCTTCTGAAATACAATCCAACACCTTGACTGGTTACGTTTCGTGAGTAGATTGGGTTGTTGGCAGTTCTGTTAAATCCGCGCAATTTGAGATTGCCATCCGGGCGCAGGCTGTATTGTCCCATGATCTGCCCGGTGAAGTTATTGGTGCCGCTAAATCCCAACACATCAAAACTGGTTTGAACCTCTAAACGGTCGTTCAAAAACTTTTTTGAGGCTGTAACAATAGCCTTATTGCCTTGGTTAGCACTTAATGCGGCCTGATAATCGGCACTTACGTCAAATCCGGGTATAACCCGCGCAATAAGGTTATTGGCCTGAGATGATATCAGATCACTTAGCGTATTATTAATACCGGCATTTATATTGTTATTGTTAGGTTCTTGTCCTAAGCCCTGAATGGGGGCAAATTTTCCGAAGAGCATTAAGCTCACCACCTGTTGTTGCATCAGGTCGGGTTGACTGCGCAGTATGCGCAAACTGTTTTCGAGAGAAGAAATATTGTTTCCCAACAAGGCTGTATTGTCGGGGAAGTTCAGGTCAAATCCAATATCCGGACTTAAGAGGTTTCCTTTCAGGTTCAATACACATTCTACGGGCACACGTTGTTGCCGGGCTGCATCCTGTTGGTCTTTAGTAGCCGCTGTCAGGATATCGGCCACGGAGGTATTGCGTACCCTGTAAATTCCCTGAATATTCATTCTGGCGAGGAGAGGATCTCCTGTCCAGTTAATGGTTCCTCCTTTCTGCAAAAGGAATTTCCGGGTAAATACATCAACTGCCGTAAATTTATATTCACCATTTTCAATGGTTACTTCACCAAACATATTGAAGGCTCCTTGTTTGGTAAGTTCCATCCGGAGTGTTCCTTTCCCAGAGCCAACAATTTTATCATCCTGCATTTCATCAAACACCATTTGAATCTGTGCATCCGGGGTAACTGTCACAACCATATTCATTCCAAATCCAATTAAGGTTGACTGACCACGAATGCTTACGGATTTTACCAACGTGTCTTTGTCTACAAAATTCAGGAGGGCATCCCCGTCTGCATCCGAGTTATCGCTTAGCGGAATGCTGAAAACGGTTCCTTTAGCACTTTTAATATTTGCATCCAGCATCAGATTATCCTGAGGTCCCTTTAAGGTCATACGTCCTGTTGCATATCCTTTTCCGTAAAACAGGTTGTTGTCGTTTGCGGTTGTATTCAGCAACTGAAAACCATTCATATCATTCAACTTTAAATCGAACATAAATTTGCTGAATGATTTATGGCTGATGCTTCCTTCAACCTTGGCCTGCTTACCGTTGATATCAACCAAACTGAAAGGGAGTATGGTAATCAGATCTTTGTTAAACTGTATGCGGGCGTTAAATCCATAAATGGTTTTAAGGTATTCAACACGGGCTAATACCTGATTGATATTGATGTTTCCATCCATTACCAAATTATTCGTATTTCCGGTTATCTTACATTTTGCAGCTATTCGACCGTAAAAAATAGCAACATCGTCCTTCACAAAAGCCTGAAAACTTTTCAGGTCGCTTTCGGCAAAATATACACTGTAATTTACTTCATAAGGTGCTTTGTGCAGGTCTATATACCCGCCAATTTCAAAATCTTTCAGCTTTCCGTTTAGTGATTTTAAGTATGAAATCAGTCGCTGTTGTTTTTCGTCATAATTGCTGGTTACACTAAAATCTCCAAGTGTATCGCGGTCAAGTATCACATCGTCAAGCCTGATGAAGGCATTCACCAGAGTGTTGTTTCCATCTCCTTTAATGGTAATCTTGCCATTCGACCAACCTTCAATAGTGTAATTTATATCTGCATATAACAAATTGATATTGGACAATCCGAGATGTTGGAGACCTATAGACAGGTTATAGTCTTGTTGAGAAGCATAGAATCCGTTTACATACAGATGTTCGTGCTTGTGGTTAAGCTTGAGATCTTGTATTGTTAGCTTACCGGATAAGTCGTTATAGTCGATAAATCCATTATCCGATATATTAAATTTTTTGTTTTTAAGGGTAATGTATGAAGGGGAGAATAGTGTGTGAATTTGATTGGCTGAAAAAGTTGTGTTAGATGCAATTTCAGAAGTAATGATACCGGTTGTGTCGGTTATCCGTAAATATGTGGCTGCTGTATTTTGAAAAATGCTATTTCTCAAAGTCAAATCTTTTAGCCAGGTCGAGTCATTATAGTCGGTAGTGGCAATATTGATTTTAGTTGAAGCCGAATCAGTATTCATCTGATGTTGAATGTAAAGAGCGTTTAGCTTCAACGTTTCATATCTGAACTGCTCTACATAACCGCTCATTTCCAGAATACCTTTGCTGTTGTCGAGCCGGCCTTTCAGTGAAGCATCTGTTATGCTTACCGAAGGGAAAAACAGTTCAGTCATCACATGTGAATCGTCAATGCCAATGGCGTATGTAAAACGCTGATCTGTTTTCACTGATTCAGGTTTGTCTGAAATATAAGCCGGCAAAAGCCTATGAAACAGGTGTTGTACAACACCGGGCAGAGTGCTGAACGTAAATACTCCCTGAACCGATGCATTCATAAAGTCGGAGTTGAGCGAGAGTGTTTTTTGACTGCCATTTACGGAGGAGTTAATGCTTATTGATTCAATCGGATAATCCACTCCGTTTTTGACGAATAAGGTTTTGTAAAGGTTGATTGTACCCTCATTGTCATCCAGACTGCTTACAGCAAAGTTGATGTCGATATTAGATGAAACAACCAGTTGTGCTGTGTCAAAATTCAGGGCATTCAAGTCTGCATAATCAATAGAAGCTTTAAATCTGTATAACGGAGTGTTTTGGTTAAGGTTGATGGTTCCGTTAAAATGTACCTCAGCATTTTCGTCATCCATGTCGAATTGTCCTTCAAACATTTTGTGCTTGAGCTCACCTCCCATCACTATGTTTTTGTATCGGTAATTGTTTGCAACAAAATACTGTACTTTGGTTTCAATGGTGCTTTCAAGCTGAGCCAGTGAAAAGCCCTTTCCATTTACGGTGGTGGTGAGAGATGTTTTTCCGATAGCAGGCTGGTTGGTCAAAACGCCCATGTCGAAATCGGTAAGGGTAAGATTTCCGGAATAGGAAGGCGGGTTTTTGTTGTCGCCAAGCTTCATGTTTAAATCCGATGTTCCCGACCCGATATTGGTTTTAAAGGAACCATAAGCCACAAAGTCATTTATAAACCCCGTATACCGGCCTTCAAATTTCATGTTGCCCAGCCGGTCAAGGTCATTCGGAAGATCAACGGTAATCAGGCGTTCCAAATCAGATTTATTGGTTGATGCTTGGTTTGCATTGATGTCGAGAAACGTTTCATCCAGTTCCGGTAGTCCTTTGATGGAGCCACTGCCGGCAAATGCACTCTCACCAAATGTGATGTTAATTTTTTTGATCCGGATATTGTCAACACTGCCGGTCGCATTGCCTGTAATATCAAACTGTTGCGTATTCCCAATCAGTGCATCAGCAAAATACTGAAGGTCGCGCATATCCACATGTGCTTTCGGAATATGAGCTTCCATTTGGACAGAGTGGTTAAAGTCGACCAGTTCATCATAGTTGGCATAAACCATTCTGAACGAATTTGTGATCATGCTGTATGGGGTTTCCAATTTCAGGCTGTCAAAAAACATCCCGGTAGGGCTAATCGTTGTGATGGCTGCAAGTTGCTTTATTTCCAAGCCGCTTCTTTCCATACACGCAAGTTTTTTTAAATCGAAATACAGAGAGTCTTTGATAATCCAAAAGTTTTTAGCCAGCAATTCTATGTTGTAAAAATCTTCATTGAATCCATCAAAGCCCCGGGTTTCAAATTCGTATGTAGAGTCAATCAGCCGGAACCGGGAGTTGTGACACGCGACTCGATTGAAATAAAGCTTAAACGGAGGACTGAGAGTGTCAGGAATCGTATCGTTTGGGTCGAAAATATTGAAGAGTACATCAATATTGAATGTTTTGTCGGGGTAGGTTACCATTTTGCAGTAGCCTCCGTTTACAATAACGTCATTCAATGTAAGTTTAAGATCACGGGTGTTAAATCCACCAAGGTTAAACCGTAAATCGTCTACAAAAAACAAGGTGTCATTTTTCTGGTCGCCCCAATAAATACGGCTCATTGCAAATCCGTTCAACGGAAAATAACGAATGCGGTCAATCGTAATCTTTGTTTTAAATTGCGCGCTTAAGTAGGTTGTTACTTTTTGTGTAAGCCAACTTTGAAAGCTGCTGCTGTTAAATACCACGAGGGTAAATACCATAAAGCCAACCACGAAGGCGAGTATGGAATAGAACAGATATTTAATTGCTTTTTTCAAGGTGGGAATGTCCAAAGATACAGAAACCCTGCTTTTTTTTACAACGATGAATCTGAATCCGCTTATCAATATTCTTGCCATTGAATCGTCATGTGACGATACGGCTGCCGCTGTTTTGCAAAATGGAAAGGTATTGAGCAATGTGGTTGCGGGCCAGAAGGTACATGAACGATATGGAGGTGTGGTTCCTGAGTTGGCCTCCCGCGCCCATCAGCAGCATATTGTTCCTGTTGTGGATGCGGCACTTAAAGATGCGGGCATCAACAAAGAAGAACTTTCTGCGATAGCTTTTACGGCTGGTCCCGGATTAATCGGCTCACTTTTGGTTGGGGTTTCATTTGCCAAATCAATGGCCATGGCACTTGGGATTCCGCTTATTGAAGTTCATCACATGCAGGCTCATGTACTGGCTCATTTTATCGATGAACCGAAGCCTCAGTTCCCGTTTTTGTGTTTAACGGTTTCGGGAGGACATACGATGTTAACCGTAATGCGCGACCATTTTAGCGGGGAAATGATAGGTTCTACTCTGGATGATGCTGCCGGTGAGGCTTTTGATAAAGCCGCCAAAATCCTGGGATTGCCTTATCCGGGTGGCCCTTTGATTGATAAATATGCCAAAGAGGGTAATCCGCTTGCTTATCCATTTCCCAGCCCCAAAATTCCGGAGTTAAACTACAGTTTCAGCGGACTTAAAACAGCCTATTTGTATTTTGTGGAAGAGAAGTTACGCTCCCAGCCCGGTTTTCTGGAACAATGTATGGCAGATGTATGTGCCTCTGTCCAATATTCTATTGTTTCGCATTTGATGAAGAAGCTGATTTTGGCAGCCGAACAAACCGGTATCCGGCAAATAGCTTTGGCAGGAGGGGTTTCTGCAAATAGCGGACTTCGTAGTGCCCTTGAGCAGGAGGGGGGTAAACGGGGTTGGGATGTATTTGTACCGGCTTTTGAATACTGCACTGATAACGCAGCCATGATCGGGATGGCCGGTCATTATAAATTTATGAAGAAAGATTTTGCTCCTCAAACCCTGGCGGCTTTTGCCAGATAAACAATTGTTAATCCCGTTTGCTCCCGTTTTTTTACACAGCACTTTTAGGGCTCTGAATTAGGATTATTGGTGGTGTGGCTAAATTAATGGCCATTGGAAAGTGATTAATGTCAGTAAGTCGTAGCCCCAAATTTGGTTTTTAAGTTCTAAATACGATACTTTTGTTACTTGAGCCTGTTATATAAAAGGCCTCCCCAAAGTAAGAATGACAAACTTTTTTAAATGGATTGTATCAGTCGGAGTGTTGTTTCCGGCAGTAACAGCAACCGCTCAGCGTGTTGTGGTTCCTGTGGATGAGCAGCAACTGGCCACGATAGACTCCAATACCATAAAATGGCGTAATAAGCTTTACCCTGCCGTATCTCAGGGCGACCTGAATATATACGGATTTGAGGAAACAGATGTGCCTGTTTATACCGACTCGGTGTATGCTTACCGGTTATCTTTGCTTGAATCGGAAGTTCCGTTGGAGTATAATGAGTATGTAAGGCCTTATATCGACTTGTATTCGGTTCGCAGGCGTAAACTGACCGGTAAGGTTTTGGCCTGGAGTAAATATTATTTTCCGTCCTTCGAAGAGGCTCTGGATCGAGAGAATATGCCAATGGAGTTAAAGTATCTGGCTGTTATTGAGTCTGCTTTGAATCCAAATGCAACTTCTCCTGTCGGGGCAGCCGGAATGTGGCAGTTTATGGCTCCAACCGGACGTATGTACGGACTTAAAACTTCGGCCTATTACGATGAACGCAGGGATGTACAGAAATCAACGGATGCGGCCATCAAATACCTGCGTAATTCGTACCGCATTTATGGCGACTGGTTGCTGGTGATTGCATCCTACAATTGTGGTCCGGGTAATGTGAATAAAGCGATCCGTAAAGCGGGTGGTGTCAAAAACTTTTGGGCCATTCAACAGTATTTGCCACGCGAAACCCGTGGGTATGTTCCGGCATTTATTGCAGCAACCTATGTAATGGAGTATGCTCCCGAGCATAATATCTATCCAAATGAGGAAGTGGAGGTGTTTAAACATACCGATACGATTTTGGTTGATAACACTTATTCATTGACTCAACTGGCTTTCAGGCTGGGCATGACCTCTGAAGAAATCAAGCAGTACAATCCTGCACTCCGGAAAGGTATTATTCCTTTTAGCAATGATAAGGTGGCTCTTACCTTGCCATACGAAAAAACAATGTTGTTTACGAAGGTGAGTACCGATACTGAATTTCGTGCCCGCATGAATGCAGAGGCCATTGTAGTGAACAAACAAATTGAAAGCGAAAAAAGGGCTTCTGCACGTTCTGCTCAAGTTACTTACAAAGTACGTAAAGGCGATTATCTGGCTACGATTGCACGCAAGTATGATGTTTCGGTGAATGATCTGAAAAGATGGAACCATTTAAAAGGCAGTCAGATTAAAGCGGGACAGCAACTTGTCATCAGACCCAACAGAGGATAGTAATTGGTTCTTTATTGAACAACAAAAATCCCCGAATTGCAAGGCAGTAGTTCGGGGATTTTTGTTTGAAGTGTTTTTATTTTTTCCAGCCCTTTTCGCCAATCAGCGGTACAAAGGCGAAATAGTCTAGTTCAATCGTTTCTGTTCCGGTTTCTGATGTTTTGATGATGCTGAGCATCTTCTGTTTTTTGTTATCACCAACCGGTATCACCATAATGCCACCCACTTTAAGCTGTGCAACCAGTGTTTCGGGAACCACGGGTGCTCCTGCAGTTACGATAATTTTATCGAAGGGTGCTTTTTCAATCCAGCCTTTGGTGCCATCCCCACATTTTAAGATGGGTTTGTATCCAAGTTTTTCGAGCATCACAGCCGCTTTGCGCGACAAGGATTCATGCCGCTCAATACTGTATACCTTTGCGCCCATTTCAAGCAGGATAGAAGCCTGATACCCGCTTCCCGTCCCAATCTCCAATACTTTGTCGCCTTTGTTTACGTGCAATACCTGAGTTTGGTAAGCAACGGTATAAGGCTGCGAAATGGTTTGCCCTTCACCAATCGGGAAGGCTTTATCCTCATAAGCATGAGAGTGAAAGGTTTTTGGAAAGAAATAGTGGCGGGGCACAGCCAGCATAGCCGACAATACCCGGGTGTCGGTAATGCCTTTGCTTACCAACAGGTCAATCAGTTTTTTTCGGGCGCCTTTGTGCTTGTAATCGTCTATCATATTGCCTGCAAGTAACACACAAACGGGGATTGCAGGGAGGGCAGTTGTAAACAACCCGTGAAAAGGCTTTGGCGATGTGTATAGTTTTCTGTTTTTTTCAATACTTGGCAGTGATTATCCGTGTATAAGTGTCGGTGGTAAAACGTTTGAAAGCATTCAATTTTGAGATGAGAATGATAAAGATAGGAATCATAGGTGCAAATGAATTAAGCAAGAGGCATATTATGCAACTCCGGCAGATACCCGATTTTGAAATCGTAGGATTGTTTGACCATGATGCGGAGAATGCACAATTGCTCGCAAATGAGTTTCAGATTGCCTGTTTCGAATCGTTGCAAGACCTTCTTAATAGAGCCGATGCTGTTGATGTTGCTTCTCCGGTTGGCACACATTTTAAATATGCCTCACAATCAATTATGCAATCGGTGCATGTGATGCTGAATGGATTGTTGAGTGAGGATATTCGGGAAGCAAAACAACTGAATGACCTTGCGATTGAGGCCAATGTCTGTCTCAAAATATTGCATGAAGAAAAATTTCATCCCGAGATTAAAGCATTGAGAAGGCTGGTCAAAAAACCTACTTATATAGAGTGCAATCGTTTTAAGAATAAGGTGCTCAGCATTTCAAACGACTCTATCATATTTGGAATGGTATTGCTTGATGTTGATTTGCTTATATCCATTGTGGGCAGCAATGTGCGCAAGGTGGTATCCAATGCTTCCAAAGTATTTAATGAGTATGCCGATTTTATCAATGTGCGCATTGAGTTTGAAAACGGCTGCATTGCCAATATCAACTGCGGTAATTTTGAGAAAGCCGATAGTGACAGCCTCAAAGTATACCAGAAAAATGAACTGATCACACTCGATCTGGAGAAGTTTGATCTGACCAGACTGATCAAAACCGAAACAGGCGAATACAAAGAGCAGCCGGTCAATCAGTCGCGGACCCGGATACAGGATGTGGTGAAGCTTGAGCTGGAGGATTTTGCACAGGCAATTCTCAGCAGGAAACGTATCACTCAGGATACTTATCAGTCTTACCAATCGCTTCGTATTGCACATCAGATCATCGAAAAATTACACCCCAGCACTTTGTTCGACTCTTAATGCGTTTATTTGAGGGATAACCCTAAATTTGCCGCATCTTGAAGTCAACGTTATCTTATATCATTTTGGCTGTATTGGCCATGATGTTCCATTCATGCGGGATGGTAGGAGAGGATGCTGTTATGGTTCCATCTTATGTTTGTGTGCCTTCTTATACCTACGTAACCGACTCCAATACACAGGGGGCCGCTTCCCAAGCGTTTAATGATATGTGGATTTCCAATTCGGGGGCATTGCTTGGCGGAATCGGGCTACCTTCATTGATTCCTGTTCAATCTGTTGGGCTTACCGAAATAAGGGTAGATGCAGGTATTGCCGTTACCGGGCAAAACGATAAGCGCAGAGCGTATCCGCTGATGGCTACACATACTGAAATACGGGATTTAAGAGCCGGGAAAATAGATACTATTTATCCAGAGTTCAGGTATTTGCCTAATGTGGATTTTAAGTTCATAGAAGATTTTGACCGTATCTCACGCACCTTTACGGTCAATTCCAGCTATTACCTGCCCGGAGATACTATTTTGCCGGTTAATGATGCCCGCGCGTGGAGAACAGGAAACTATTGTGGTAAAATTGAAATAGCCCCCGCTCATCAGTTGTTACAATTGATAACACCCATAGCCAGTCCTTATTCATTGGTCGGTCAGGGAACTCCGGCTTATATCGAAATTGACTTTAAGAGCAATATCAATATGGATATCGGCTATTATTATATTGACCCGGTAACCGGAAATGCAAGTTCTGCAAACTCTGTGATTCAATTGTATCCAACTTCTACCTGGAAAAAAGTATATATAGAGTTAACGGATGAGGTTTCTTCTCGGAGGGCAGGTACTACTTATATTATCTACATTGGCTTGTATAATATCGACAATGTGGTGCCCGATGTTTATATTGATAACATAAAACTGATTGGCCTTAAAGGCTGATGTATATGAACCTGAAACAAACAAAAAAAATACACACCATTTTATTGGTATTACTTGATTACCTCACTTCATGCGCGGCATGGTTCGGTTTTTTCTGGTACCGTAAACTATTTATTGATATTGATAAAGTAGCCGGGTATGAAATTCCGGTGGCAACCGACCAAAAATTGTTTGTAGGGCTGTTGTATATTCCACTCTACTGGATTGTTCTCTATTATTTAGCCGGTAACTACACTGATGTATGGCGCAGATCAAGGCTCAAAGAACTTACTCAAACTTTTTCGCTCACCGCATTTGGGGTAATCATTTTGTTTTTCCTGTTGCTGCTGGATGATAAGGTTACGGGCTATCAGGATTATTATTATTCATTGCTCACTTTGTTTGCATTGCACTATGGACTTACCATGGGTGTTCGCTTGATTTCGGCTACTTATATCAAACGGTTATTGGTACACCGGCATATTGGCTTTCCGGCTATTTTGGTTGGGAACAACCACAAAGCGCTGGCACTGTATGATGAATTTATGACGGAGAAATTTCCGCAGGGATATATGCTCAAAGGATTTGTAAGTGCAACCAATGATGATGGCGCTCTTACAGGTAAAATGCCTCAGTTGGGAACGTATGAGCAATTGCCTGCAATTATTGCCAGACATCAGATTGAAGAAGTGATTTTGGCTATTGAAAGCACGAATCACGCTGATATTATCCGGGTCAATAATTTGCTGGAAGGGGAAAGTGTGATTCTTAAAATTATCCCGGATATTTATGATATGCTGTCGGGTTCGGTGAAGATGCAGAATGTGATGGGCACCGCTCTTATTGAAATCAAACCCGATATTTTGCCACAATGGCAAAAGGTGGTTAAGCGGTTGAGTGATATCCTGATTGCCTTGTTTGTTCTGCTGTTATTTTCACCATTGTACATTGTATTGATGCTTGCAGTGAAATTTTCATCCCCCGGGTCAGTTTTCTTTAAACAAATCCGCATTGGTTTGCACGGTAAACCGTTCTTCATTTACAAGTTTCGCAGCATGTATGTGAATGCCGAAGCTGACGGACCTAAACTTGCTCAGCAGGATGATAAACGGGTAACGCCCGTTGGGAAAATATTGCGCAAATACCGCATGGATGAATTGCCTCAGTTTTACAATGTGCTGATTGGTGATATGAGTTTAGTCGGACCTCGTCCGGAGCGTAAATTTTTCATTGATCAGATTGTAAAAATTGCTCCGCATTATAAACAGTTGCAACGTGTTCGTCCCGGTATTACCTCGTGGGGGCAAGTAAAATACGGTTATGCCGAAAATGTGGAGCAGATGGTGGAACGACTTAAGTTTGATATTCTCTATATCGAAAATATTTCCCTTGCAGTTGATGTGCGCATCCTGATATACACGGTTAAAATTATTTTGCAGGGAAGAGGTAAGTAATATCGTTAGCTTATATAGCTCCACGGTTTTTACGCATTTCTTTGAGTAATATGTAATAATCGTACACAAGGATAAAACAGAGCACTAATGAAACAACATAAAAGATTGTTGTTTGAAATTTGTAATAAACGATTCCTGCAATAATACCACCGAGCATATAGGAGCTTACAATGCTCGAAAGCAGTTTGGCTTTGTTTATCAGCTCTCTGTTCTTACGGTATTCGGCCCTTGTAAACATAGAAAATAAAATTCCTAAATCGGTGGTCAGACCTGTTAAATGCGTTGTTTTAACCGAAAAATTTGAAATGCTAGCCGTAAGCCCGTTTTGCAAACCCATTGCAAACAGCATCATCGCAATCAAAGATTCTGTTTCCTGCAAACTGTTGGAATAAAAATATTGCAGGTAAATTCCAACAAACAGCAGGCACAAAATTTCCAGCATAAGAGGTATTGAATGTGCTAAAAAACGCCTTGCTTTTCCATTGCCATGAACCACAAACAAATTGGATGTAAAGTTGCCAAGAAAAAACAGTAAAATCCATATAAATACAATGGCTGCTTCGTTCCAGTTACCACGTGCAATCTCTTGCGCTAATATTGCATAATGGCCGGTAACGTTTGATGTAAAGGCGAAAAATACAATCACGGAAATTACATTCACCATTCCTGCCGAAAAAGCAGTTAGTACCCCCAGTTTCAGATTGTCATCAAGCGTTCTGTAATTACTGTATTTTCGTAGCATTGTTAAGATTTAATTCGTTTAAAGGTCATTTTTACAATTCCTCTTACCTGTAAATCGAGGTTAAAGTGGATGATGAGCAGGTCATCATTAATTTCTTGTATTTGGTAACTTTCTTTCCGGTTATTGTAATGGTTAAGCTCTAGTATATTTCCTCTTCCTTTAATATTCCATCTCATGTTTTCAATGAGTTGATTATTGCTAAAAAGCTTTACTGTTTTATCCGGCATAAACTCCCAAACTTCAGCTTGGTGGAGTGTGATATTTTTCCATGCTTCTGCTTTTTGATTATTGTTGATATTCATAAATGCAGAGTTTCCGGCATCCACTTTTTCGTATTCCCAGGCAACTTCTTTCCATTTCCCCAGTATGGATACCTCATGATTTTGGGAATGTGTAATAATATAGATGCTTCCAATAGCGAAGAAGCCCAATATGCAATATGACATGATAATGAACCGCATATCAGCCGGGTAGAAATAAGTCTGACAATTGATTGGTAATAACAAAAGGCATTTGGGAAGACCCCGGCCAGTTCAGCATTGTTACACCCATTTCTGCTTTGTAAAGCAAGGGTGTCGGGTCAAAGTATTGCCGGCTGATGTCGTTTAGTTTATAGTTGGCCGGTACATAAATCGTATCAAAGCCTTCGGCTTCCAGATAATGATGTAAATAGTTCCTGTTGTTCCCTATCAATAAATCGGGATGTATTGAATCTATTTTGGAGAGATATTTATTTTTAAGCAAACTGCATGCTTCCATAAAATCGGCAGATTGAAGGGAGTTGATGACTTTATTCTTAGAGAAAAAGAGCAGTTCGGTAATTGAAGACGACAAATGAAGGCCGTAAATGAGTACAATTTCCAATTTATGATCGGCCGCCTGCTCGGCTGCTTCCCTTACCAGGTTTAACGAAGCAATTGAAAAATCGGTGGGAATAAGCACTTTTTTAAATGGTTTCATTTGTTGTGTTATTAATGCAACAAAGGAATCACCACTTGTATTAGAGGCTACTTAAAGGAACATTAGAATCATGTTAGATTTTAGATGCAGAGATTAGAAAATGATTAGAGTTTGTATTTTCCCAATGGAATGGTAAGCTGAACAGAGGTTCCTTTGCCGAGCAGAGAGTTTACTTCCAGATGACCGTCATGCATCAATACAATATTTCGGGCCAAAGGCAAACCAATTCCAAAGCCATCATAGTTTTCGGTATTGGACGCGCGAAAGTAAGGATGGTAAATGTACTGCAGCTCATCGGGAGGAATGCCTATGCCCGAATCCCGTACGATTATAATTGCAACATTATCGGATGCTCCGAGTGAAACGGTAACCGTTTGTTCATTCGAATATTTGCACGCGTTTATCACAATATTAGACAAGGCTAAATGCAGTAATTGTTCGTTTCCTTTTACTTTGAGTTTTTCAGGATTCTCGGGTAATAAGCTGAAATCAAGGCTGATTTTAAATTGTGTATTTATTTTCTGAACAGTCTCTATCACATCCAGAATAAGTTGATCGATACGTATTTTGTCGAATTTTTGAGTTTTGCCATTATAGCCTGTTTGTGCCAGAAAAAGCAGCGCCTTCGTTTTTTTGTCCAGCGTTTCTGCTTCCTCTAATATTTTGGTTAGAGCCAATACGTATTCTTCACTGGTTCTTGGTTTGGAGAGGGCAAAGTCGGCCTCGCCAATAATGGAGGTTAAGGGGGTATTTAACTCATGCGAAGCATTGCTGATAAAGTTATTTTGTGTTTCGAATGCTGTTTCAATTCTGTCCAGCATGCTGTTAAATGTCGATGTAAGATTGCTCAAAAAGTCATTTTGCTTCGGTGTATCAAGCCGTAAATGCAGGTTCTCCGTGCTTATTTTTCCAACTTCGGAAATGATATTTTTAACAGGCTGCACAATTGTTCGCGAGATTAGAAAGGAAATGAGCACCACTAAAAAAAGAGCATAAGCCAGCGAGGTAAACAGCAAATTACGCAGATAGGAAATATGATCTTTGTAAAAAGCATTTTCGGCTGAAACAACCACAATATAAAGATTGCCCTGAGTTGATTTATACAAGATGCCCGAATAAAAAAGACTTTCCTGTTGGTAGTTACCTGAGCTGTTTCGCAGAATCAGCTCAATAACTTCAACAGGAGGGTGCAATGCTGTGTGGTAAATAAACTCGTTCTTTTTGTTGATTTCAACGATGTATTCCTTTTGGTTTGGAAGCTTCTCCAGATATTCCTGGTGCATCTCCTTAATGGTGCTGATATCCGTGGTTTCTTCAAGCACAATTTTTGCCGTAATGGCGGCTCTGATTTCGAGGCGTTTGTAAAAATCGGCAACCGAATGGTTTGAAATGGAATAGTAGATAAACGCACTAAATACCAGTGTGTACACCACAAAGATGCTTACAAGAAGGAGTATGGTTTTACGCTGAATATTCATTCGGATTCTCTTAATGAATAGCCCATTCCAATAACCGTATGAATAAGCTTATTGGGATTATCACGGTCTACTTTTTTTCGCAAATAATTAACATAAACATCAACCACGTTGGTTCCTATTTCAAAATTAATTCCCCATACTTCATCTAATAAGTCGGAACGGGAAATCACTTTTTTAGGATTCTTTAAAAACATCAACAAGAGCCGGTATTCTGTTGAAGTAAGTGAAATTTCTTTTCCTCCGCGGTTAACCTTTTTTGTATAATCGTCAAGCTCCAGATCGGCAAATATATACCGGTGATTATCAGTCTGCGGGATTATTTCTACTACATCTTTTCTGCGCAGGAGGGTTCGGATGCGGGCCTTGAGCTCAATGAGCTTAAACGGCTTTGCCAGATAATCATCGGCACCGCTGTCCAATCCTAATACCACATTTTCGGCACTTGCTAAAGCCGTAAGCATCAAAATGGGCAACTGTTTAAATGGGCTTGTTCTGATTTTTTTGCAAATCTCCAATCCGTTTGTTTTGGGTAGTAAAATGTCCAAAATCACAAGGTGGATAGCATGTTTATTTAACAGCTCAAAGCCCAATATTTCATCAGGAGCAATCAAAACTTCATATCCATCCTCTTCCAATCCTTTTTTTACAAGATTCGCCACACTTATTTCGTCTTCAATCAATAGGATCGTATTCATTTATATTGGTTTGTCAATTTGCAAATGTAAATTGATTGACGGGCTATCCAATACATTGAAATTAGAATACGATTAGAATCCGTTGCTGGTTCATTGTTGATCAGACAGTTCATAATCAGTACAATCAACATCTTTTTTTTTAACTTGTTTCAGGATACTCCAACACCTCACTGCTGGCTTTGCTCCATTTGTTGTTTCCCTGTTTCGGCAGAACTTAATTCACTTACATGAATCAATTTTCCTTTTTCTGTTATGGTATTTTCTTCATCATACTGCACCGAAACCTGTACTTCAAGCGTATGCTCTGCACCCCCTCTGTACATTCCTTTAACCGGAGAACAATCACTGAAGTTGCGGCCTACGGCCAGGCGAATATGTTTTTCGTTGGCAATACAATTATTGGTGGGGTCAAAACCCAGCCATCCATAAAAAGGCAGATAAGCCTCAACCCAGGCATGGGTGGCGCCATCGCCCCGCATGCCATTGTGGTGCGGACAAATATACCCGCTTACATAACGGGCCGGAATATTTACCATCCGTAATAAGGCTAACATCAAATGCGCAAAATCCTGACAAACGCCTGCCTTCAGATTCCAAATTTCATCCAGTGTGGTTTCAACAGTGGTGACTCCTTTGATATAGGTACATTGTTCAAAAACCTGCTGGCAGAAATACCGTGCCACCTGATACGGATTGTACTGTGTTGGATTGCGGGCATCAATCATTTGCTGCAGCTCTTCACGGCTGTCAAATGCTTCCTGTTTCAGGTAATCGGCATAGGGTAATAAAGCAGCCATCTTACTTAGCTCATCCCATTGTTCTGCTGCGCTTTGGGTGATTTCCGGTTTTAAGCGGGCGAAGGATTCAACGGTTATATGAGAGTCGATAACCAATTCGACATGAGGTTCGATGAGTGTAAAGGTGCCGACTTGATTTCCGAAATAATCGTGGTGAATCGAAACGACCGGATCTCCGCTAATCAACAATCGTTGTTGTTTGATGCGCTGCCATTCATCTTTAATCGGATACAACATAATCTGATTGGCGCTGTAGCCGGCAGGCTGCTCGTAGGTATACCGGGTGATATGATGAATTTGAAACGTTGCCATGTTTAGTGGTAGTTAAAGTAATAGGTGTTGAGAGCATTGCCAATGCCAAATAAGTCGCTCCGCGTTTGAAGCAGCAGGTGGCGCAATTCATCTTGTGATAAATTTTCAAGATCTGTGTATCTGATGGTGCTGCGCAATTTGCCAATCAAAAATTCAACTTCTTTGTAACTATCGAGATTGCGGTCGCTTTTTACTTTTTCAAAGTTGCGGGTCAGCTGTATCACCGAGTATAAAATGGCACGGGGAAAATCGGTATTGAGTACCATCATGTGTGCCACATGCTTGCCATGAAAGCCCTCACGGTAAAGTTTTACATACAGCTCAAAGCCTGAGGCCGACATCAATAGGTATTTCCAATAAGGAGTTTCGGCCTGTGCATTCAGGTCGTAATTGAGGGCGCTGTATTTACTGTCGAGCAAATCCACCGTTTGCAGAGCACGTTCCAGCGCCTTGCCAATATTCATAAAGCTCCACCCATTGCCCCGGGGCATCGTAATATCGCAGGTGCCATAATATAATAACCCTTTTTTGAGGAGTTCATCCAATAGCTGAATGGATTGGTCGTTGTCAATTTGTTCAGCTACTTTAGGGTCGCGTATGCTGTGGTAAAAATCGTTCACACATTCCCATACTTCCTGTGTGATATGATCCTGAACACCCCGCGCGTTTTCGCGCGCGTTGCGAATCACGTTAAACAAAGAATTCGAATTGGTACGGTCGTCAATCATATAATGCATCACCCGTTTGCTGTCGGATTGCATCTGCTCAATTTCGTGCGGACTCAGATGGCTGAAAAGCTCCAGTACCGGTTTCCAGCTAAAGTCTTCACCGCTGCTTCTGTCCAGTGAGGCATTGTAGTTGATTTTAAGCATGCGCATAATACCATCCGCCCGTTCAATGTATCGGGCCATCCAAAAAAGAGAATCGGCAATTCGGGCGAGCATGGTGGGGAGTTGGGGATGTTAATTATGTTGATTGGTTAATATGTTAATAGAGTTAATTATGTTAATAATGTGTGGGCATGACTGTTTGTTGTTTGATGTTCGAGGTTGGGGCATTTCGTTATTGGTTACTGCTTACTTTCTTATTTGCGTACTGTGGTTGCGAGTTGTTTATTACGAGTTGGGTAAATGAACACTTGGCTTAATTATTCTTGTTATGTATTAGTAAAGTGTTGTTTTTTAGCAATCAGTCCGGTCGAGTAGCAATTGCTGAGGATTTGTAGAGCATTGCGTATCGAGACCAAACACTTCTCGATACGGCTTGCAGCCTACTCGAAGTGACTACCAACAACATTACATTAATACATAACCATTATTCTTTACTTATTATTAATTTATTCATTGCTTCTAGTTGTTCTCGATACAAACGCTCACTCACATCCACCCCAATGTTCACTCGAACTGACTCTTCTCTCAATTCTCACATCTCGTTCTCTCACATCTTCTTCACTCTTCCAGCACCCACGTGTCTTTACTCCCTCCCCCCTGTGATGAATTCACCACCAGCGAGCCTTCCCGCAAAGCTACCCGCGTTAATCCTCCCGGCACAATTTCAATTCCATCCGGTCCGCATAAGGCATAAGGCCTTAAATCAACCCTGCGGGGCTCCAGCTTTCCGTTGATATAACAAGGAGCGGATGAAAGGTTGATAATAGGCTGAGCAATAAAGTTACGCGGATTTTTGAGAATCTCTGCAACATACAATTCAATTTCCTGTTCCGTTGCGGCATGTCCCATCAGCATTCCATATCCTCCCGACTCATTTGTTTTTTTGACCACCATGGTATTGATGTTTTTGAGTACATACTCTCGTTCATCGGCTTTGCCAAGCTGGTATGTGGGAACGTTTTTGAGTATCGGTTCTTCGTTGAGGTAATACCGTATCATACCGGTTACATAAGCATAAATGGCCTTATCATCCGCTACTCCGTTGCCAACGGCATTTACAATGGCAACATTGCCTTTGCGGTAAGCCGACATCAGTCCCGGAATACCCAGTATGCTATCGCTGCGGAAAACCAGCGGGTCTAAAAACTCATCATCCACCCTGCGGTAAATTACATCTACCTGTTTTAATCCGGTTGTGGTTTTCATAAATACCTTATGATTGTCCACCACCAGATCGCGGCCTTCCACCAGTTCAATCCCCATAAAACGGGCCAGAAAAGTATGCTCGAAATAAGCGGAGTTGTATACCCCCGGAGTAAGCAGCACGATATTGGGTTTGGGCACACTGCGGGGAGAGAGCTGTACAAGGTTTTGATGCAAAATGCTTGTATAATCAGTAACCCTGCGTACTTTGTTTTGGGTGAACAGTTCGGGGAAAATACGCTTGGTTATTTCCCGGTTCTCGATCATATAACTTACGCCTGATGGGGTTCTCAGGTTGTCTTCCAGAATATAGAAACTTCCGTCTTCACCCCGTATCAGATCAATGCCGGCAATATGCACGTACAGATTGTGGGGCAGTTTTACGCCAATCATTTCGCGCAAAAAATGCGGACACGAATAAATTATATCGGCCGGAATGATGCCGTCTTTTACAATTTGCTGCTTATGGTAAATATCCTGCAAAAAAAGGTTGAGCGCTTTTAAACGTTGTCTGATACCGGTTTCAATGTGTTTCCATTCGGCCGCGGTGATGATGCGGGGAATGATATCAAAAGGGAATATCTTTTCGATGCCTTCGTTGCTGGAGTATACGGTAAACGTAATGCCCTGGCTCATGAACAGTTTTTTGGCAAGGTCTTCTTTGCCATCCAGAATACTTTGAGGTATGGCTTTCAGGTATTCGAAAACGTTGTGGTAAGGATCACGCACTTCGGAGCCTGCATACATCTCATCCCAACGGTTGGGAGCCAGTGAATAGCTGTTAAAAATCTCACTCATGCAGGGTGCTAAACGTTGATTGGTCAACGCTGCGGTAAATAACAAAAAATAAATAGCAATTAAAAATGTAGTTTCGGGGCCGGAAAGTACCAGATATGATTTACCTCGGACAACTAAACAAATTACGCATTTTACGGGCCAGCAGCGTAGGCTTATACCTTACCGATGATGAGCAGAATGATGTATTGCTGCCCAATAAGTTTACCACTCCCGAAATGAAAATAGGAGATGAGGTAGAGGTGTTTGTGTATACGGATTCGGAAGACAGGCCGGTGGCAACCACGCAACAGCCGTTGGTAATGCTCAACCAGTTTGCGGCTTTGCGTGTGGTGGATGTGGCTCCGTTTGGGGCTTTTTTGGATTGGGGATTGGATAAGGATTTGCTGGTTCCGGCCAAACAACAAATTGTACCGATGCATGTTGGCGAAATCCATGTGGTGTATTTGTACCTGGATGAAGAAACCGACCGGCTGGCGGCATCATCTAAGCTCAACCGTTTTTTTGTGAATGAGCATGTGGATTTAAAAGTGGGAGAGGAAGTAGATATCCTGATTTTTGAAGATCACTTTTTGGGTTATTTCGCTATAATAAACGATGCTTACAAAGGATTGATTTACAAAGACGAAGTATTCCGCGACTTGGATGTGGGTGAAAAGATGAAGGCCTGGGTAAAAAAAATCAAGCCCACAAAAGAGATTGATTTGAGTATTCAAAAAATAGGCTTCTCGCGTTTGGAAGATTTGAAAGATATTTTATACGACTACTTGAAAGCCAATAATGGGTTTATTGCCCTTACCGATGACAGCACTCCTGATGAAATTGCCGATGCACTTCAAATCAGTAAGAAAGCATTCAAAAAATCTTTAGGCATGTTGTACAAAAAGCGATTGGTGAGGATTGAAAAAGACGGGGTGTATTTGGTGTAGGGGAAGTCGATAGACCATAGTCGATAGTCCATAGTATCGGTTCTTTAGTCTTTCTTCTCATCTCTTATATCTTTCCTCTTATCTCTTTCCTCTCAATATTACATTCGTGGTCTCCACGCAATTTCCTGCGCTCCGGCATCGTAAACAATTTTGCGCGATAGCATAAACAGGTAATCGCTCAGGCGGTTAAGGTAGGTTGCCACAATTTGCGGCACTTCGCTTTCGGTTTGCAGTTGTACCGTTAACCGTTCGGCCCTGCGGCATACACAGCGGGCTATATGGCAATACGATGCGGCAATGTTTCCACCGGGCAATACAAAACTTTTGAGTTCGGGAAGTTTTGCATCCATGGCATCCATTTCGGTTTCGAGCAGGGTTACATCGGTATCATGTAAATCCGGTATTTTCATTTTCGATTTTTCAGGGTCGCTGGCTAAAACCGAACCAACGGTAAACAAACGGTCCTGTATCTCGTATAAAACTGTTCGAACCCGCTCATCGCTGATGCTTTCTTTAACCAATCCGATATAAGAGTTGAGTTCGTCAACTGTTCCATAACTTTCGATGCGCAAATGATACTTGGGCACACGCACACCACCGATCAATGAAGTTTGGCCTTTGTCGCCTGTTTTGGTGTATATCTTGAATGTCATAGTTTGATGTTTGAAGTTCGATGTTCGATGTTCGGAGTTTGAGGACAGTTTAGCTTAAAGTTAAGTGGTTATCCGTTTGCTGTTAGCTGTGGACTAAATTAATAAAACCACTTGGGAATATTGCGTTTGATATAGGGGATATTGCCGATACGGATCAATGTGTTGAGGAGGCCCGGACGGTTTCCCAATAGCCTCTGCAGGTAATAATGGTTTCTGAAATTTTCGCCCATCTTGTTGTATACACGTTTGTCATAAGCCTTCAGCGATGCGGCATCATACCGTTTAGTGAGAATTTGTTCTGCCGCAAATTTTCCGCTTTCCATGGCTGTTTCAATTCCTTCACCGCTAAAAGGGTCAATCAACGAAGCAGCATCACCGCACAGCATAAACCGGTTGCCCGATAAGTTGTATCGTTTGGATCCCAGTGGCAATCCAAATCCCTTTACATCTTCGAGTGGTGTGGCATCTTTAAACCGTTCGGCAATTTCCGGAATCTCATGAATGATGCGATGCATACAGGCTTTGAGGTCGATATGGTTTTTGGCAATGGTTT
Organism: uncultured Bifidobacteriaceae bacterium; assembly: GCA_964392775.1. Lineage (GTDB taxonomy): Bacteria > Bacteroidota > Bacteroidia > UKL13-3 > UKL13-3 > UKL13-3. Next base: position 16,667 of record CAYMRD010000024.1, on the reverse strand, counting down.
CCGATAACATCCCGAAACCCACATTGGCTTCATTATTGGCCAGAGGAAAAATCCAGAAATAACCCGGTAAAAAGTCTTTCAGGAAATACACTTCAAGGGCATCGCCTGTGAGCCCTTTGATGTTTTTATAATATTGGCGGGTAGCACCCGAGTAATGTTTGCGGTCTACGGTAAATCCTGCAAGTTTTTTAGCCACTACCGAGTGGGCTCCATCGCACCCAACAATTACATCGGCAGTTGCGGTGCGGTTGCCGGATGTTGTGATGAGAACACCATCATCTGTTACCCGTACATCTTTGAGCGAAGTATTTTGCCACACTTCCAATGTTGAATTGAGCGAACAGGCTTTTTCAAACAGCCAGTTGTCGAAATCCATTCGTTTAATACAATGGCCAATGAGTGGAAATTCAATTTCGAGCGATTGCAGCGAAGGGCTGTATAGTTTAGCCTTGTTGATATAAGCCTTGGGTTTAAATTCCAATAGCTCCTGTTCGAAGGCCGGGTCGAGCTGACGTAAAATCCGTTTGGCAGTTGAGCTTACCGCATCACCGCAAATTTTATCACGCGGGAAAACAGCTTTCTCCAGCATCAAAACCCTGAGTCCGCTGTTGCGCAATGTTAACGCGCAGGTGCTGCCTGCCGGTCCGGCACCCGAAATGATTACATCATAGTGGTTCGGCATTGACTTATACAGAAACGCTTTGTTTGAGTGCAGACAATGCGGCTTCGAGCTTGCGCAGCATTTCAGGTACATCCTGATCTTTGAGCGTGCCTACCGAAATACGGTACCAGTCGGTTCCTTTGGCCACACCAAAAGCAGTAAAAGGAACAACCGCCAGTTGTGCATGGTTTAATAAAAACGCGGTGATATCATCCGTGGTTTCAATTTGTTTTCCATTGGCATCTGTGTATCCTTTCAACGCAAACTGAGCGGTGAGGTATATGGCACCTTCGGGAGCAATAATTTTTACCGGGTATCCTTTTTGACTGAGGGCTTCAAAGCCTTCATAGATGCTGTCAAACCTTAATGTGATTTTAGCTTTTAATTCGGTGATATACGATTGAAGAGCGGTTGTGTTTTGTAAGAAAGCAGCGGTGGCCATTTGTTCGGCCTTAGGAGCCCATGCTCCAATATGACCGAGGATGGACTTCATGCGTGAAATAACATGGTCGGGGCCAAAGCTCCAGCCCACACGCACGCCTGTAGCCGCCAGTGATTTTGAAATACCATCCACAAAAATGGTGTATTCGCGCATCTCAGGACACAGGCTTACCGGATCCACATGTTCAATATCTTTCATGGTAAGCATCCAGTATATCTGGTCGTATAAAACGTACAAAGGTTTGTGTCCTTCGGCTTTTCGTTTCGCATTTTCAGCCAAAACCAGTTCACAAACCGGTAACAATTGTTCTTTACGGAACATGGTTCCGGTTGGGTTAAGAGGTGAGCACAATGCAATCAGGGTAGCATCCGATACAAAAGGTTTTAATTCACCGGCTGTTGGCAAAAAACCGTTTTCGGGAGAGGTTTCGATTTCAATTTTTTGAGCATCACTCAGGTGGCAATAGTGGTTGTTGTTCCATGAAGGAACGGGGTATACTACTTTGTCGTTATCATCCAACAGGGTTTGGTAAATGGCGTAAATGAGTGGCCTTCCTCCACCTGCAACCAGGTATTGCCCTACCGGGTAATCAAGTCCTTGTTGTTGTTTGATGAATGATGCGATGGCTGTACGCAACTCCAGTGTGCCATCGGCAGGCGGGTAGTTGGTGTGGTTGTTTGTATAGGCATCAATGATATACTGCTTTAACTCCTTGGGAATCGAAAACAAATGCGGATCAAAATCACCAATGGTGAGATTGTAAATGGTTTGCCCTTCTTTGATTTTTTGATTGACCTCACCGGCCAGTTTGATGATTTCAGAACCAACCAGATTTTCGGCTTTCTGCGATACTAAATTTCCCATGGTTTCGAAAGTAAATATTATTTGTGAAAATGGGAAGCTGAACCCGAACAGATTTGGGGTTCTGTCATACACGTTAACGGGTTTGGGCCTTTTTGCCAGATAAACTTCCTGCCAACATTACGATTATCATGAGCCAGCCGGCAGGATACGGAACGGTTAGCAATCCCCACCAAACATTTACGGTTGAGGTTCCAAAGCCTCCCAAAGCAGAAAGTCCGAATAAGCTTATTACGCCAAAGATGATCATGGATGTGGCCGTCAGATACAGAACTTTGGTTTGGGTTTGCAAAAGGTAAGCATGCCAGGTGAGTAAGGCCGCTCCTATGGCTATTGCTACCGAACCTTCCATGGGGTCGAGGGCTCCCACCAGCACTCCGGATATGCCAATGATTTGAACAATACGAATGTATTTGGGACGGCTTATCATTAGTCGGTTATAAAGCTTTAAAAACGATAGCGTATGGGGCTAATATGCAAACAAATTAAACAAAATTGTTGAAATACGGGGCTAATAATTACTCATTCATCTTTATTCTTTTTACATTCGGTTATGCTAAATGCTTTTTTATGGGGAATGTTTGCCACATCATCATTGGTGATAGGTGGTATTATCGCTTCACGGTTTACAATCAGTAAACGTTTATTGGGGGTGATCATGGCCTTTGGAGCCGGAGCGCTTATATCGGCTGTTGCGTATGAACTTACGTTTGAGTCGGTGCAACTGGGCAAAGGAACAGGATTCCCGGTGTATGGTTTTTTTGCCGGAGCTTTTACTTTTTACATCAGCGACTATCTTATTGGAAAGGTAGGAGCAAAAAACCGTAAGTCGCTCGATGCTACGCATAAATCCAGCTTAGTGGTGCCGATGGTATTGGCTATAATCCTCGATGGTATCCCCGAATCGATTGTGATTGGGTTGGGTATGTTTGAAGGCGGAGGCAAGATTAGCATGTCGATGCTGGTAGCTGTATTTATTTCCAATTTACCTGAGTCGATTGCCGGAACGAGTGGAATGAAATCGGGCGGATGGGGCAGGGGTAAAATCTTTTTGCTGTGGCTGATTATTGCCGTGGTTTGCGGAGCCTCAACTGTTGCCGGTTATACCTTGTTTGCAGATGTGGATGTTCGATGGTTGTCGTTTATTCAATCCTTTGCCGGAGGCGCTATTTTATTGATGCTTTCCAATACAATGATTCCCGAAGCATACGAACATGGTGGTAAACTTTCGGGCCTTTTTACGGTACTCGGCTTTGCCATATCGGTTATGGTTATCGTGATTGAAAATTCCGCACACTAATTGATTATATCTGCTTAAGTGTTTTTTGATGAGTGCTGTTTACATGCGTTTCAATTCCGTCTAAATGTTTTTTTACCACAGGAGTACACAAGGTTCACAAAGGCATGGATGTATTCGTGTGTGCTTGCTTTCCTTGTGGTAAAGGAATAGATAATAAACCTCAAGAGGTTCACTAAGTTTATGAGGTTTTTTGGAGCCACCGGGTGGCATCATCTGCATTGTCGAAACTTTTGATTGGGATTGGAGCCGGTTTAAATTTAAACAAGATATTCATGATGAATACCGTTAAGCTCGAAGGAGCCACCATGGCCATTTTGGAGTAGATAACAGGAAGTTGTTGGGTAGAAAACAAACGGGTAGCCTTATCGGGTATGGGTGAATTTTTGAGGTAGATGAGCAAAGGCACAGGTGTATTGTTTGTGATATGTTTCACCAACTCTACGTTTGCTCTAATCACCTCAACGGTGCGTTTGGTGCTGTTGGATAATGAAACCAGAATATCTCCTTCAAACCAAAATAGGTGGCAATTTCACCATGCCATACCGGCCGGTTGGAATTGTTGGATATAAGATAGCCATATCAGTGCTGTTTGTGTTTTTTATTGCGCAGCATATCGCGCCAGGTCAGGGTAAACCGTTTGTCGGTAGGGTAGCTTCGATGCGAAGTGATATTGTTAAAGATTAACGCAACAATTAACAAAATGAGGGAGCCCGTGAGTACCGGGGAAATTACATAAAAATACCCCAGTGCTTTTATTTTTTCGGAACCAATCACTGCAATCAGGGCAGTAGCACCACCGGGAGGATGCAGGGTTTTGGTGATTTGCATGGCCACGATGGAAAGGGAAACAGCCATAGGTGCCGCTAACCAAACTATATCCGGAAAAATTTTATATGCGGTAACACCCAAAATAGCTGATACTAAATGTCCGCCAATTAAGTTTCGGGGTTGTGCCAAGGGACTTTGAATGGCTCCGTATATCAATACGCTCGATGCTCCGAAGGAACCAATTAAAAAGATGTTTTCGGTTTGGCTCAGGAAAAAGCTCTGGAAAAATGCGATCAATCCAATGCCCACAAAAGCCCCTGCAAACGACCAGAACTGTTCTTTGTGGTCAATCAGGGTTTCTTTGTAAACGATGTACCGCGAAACCCGTAAGCTGCGTTTAATTTTTTTTCTCAAAATGATATTGGTTTTAAGCCAATCTTCAAATATAGGGTAGTTGTGAAATTATGAAAGGTTAAGTCAGTTTGGGTGAGCCTTGGGTGGGTTTGTGTCTGGAGCTTGTATCAAGAACGGATTAAGGAGGAAAGGAAGTCAGAGCGGTCAGTCAGTTCGCGGTTGGCAGTTTGCTTGTGAAATAGTCTGATAACTCAATAATCAACTTGTAATAATCAAGTAGGCAAAAAAAAGAAAGCAGGCAGTTTTTTAGTCACAAAGAGCAAAGGAAGAACGCAAAGGGTGCAACGATTCTGCTCGCCAAGGCTCGCAGAACGCAAAAAAATCTTTCCACCACAAAAAATCAGAGGTACAGAGCTGCTTCGCAGAACAAGGAGTTAAACGCAGAGCCGCGGAGGTCGAGAGAATGTTGTCTCCACAGAAACATGTTCTGCTTGCCTCGAAGAAAGATGAAATTACAATACCTCCTTCATTGTTGAACCATTGCTTACAGCCTCCGGAGGAGGCAAACCTCTATAGCTGATTTATTAACGAAATACCCGGAGCTCCGGAGGAGTTCAATCTTTTATTTCATAGAATACAAGGGTTGGTTCACAAAAAACGCCACCCGTTTGGGCAGCGTTTGTAGTATGTTTAAACGAATAGCTTAGTCGAGTTTAAGCACGGCCATAAAGGCGCTTTGTGGAATCTCAACATTACCCACCTGACGCATCCGTTTTTTTCCTTCTTTTTGTTTTTCGAGGAGTTTACGTTTACGGGAGATATCACCTCCATAACATTTTGCTGTTACGTCTTTACGCAAAGCTTTAATGGTTTCGCGGGCAATAACTTTGGCACCAATACTGGCTTGTACCGGAATTTCAAACTGGTGACGCGGAATCAGCTCACGCAATTTTTCACAAATACGCTTGCCCCAATCATAGGCTCTGTCGCGGTGAATAATGGCCGAAAGCGCATCCACATTGTCTTTGTTCAATAAAATATCAAGCTTCACTAAGTCTGATTGCACATACCCAATCGGGTGGTAATCAAACGATGCATATCCTTTTGAAATGGTTTTGAGGTTATCAAAAAATCCGAATACAACCTCGGCTAACGGCATGTCAAATTTCATCTCAACACGCTCGGCAGTAAGGTAAACCTGGCTTTTTAAGATACCACGTTTACCCAAGCACAATCCCATGACAGGTCCCACAAACTCGGCACTGGTAATGATTGTCGCCAAAATAAAAGGCTCTTCAACGTAATTGATATAGTTGGCTTCCGGCAAATCACTTGGGTTGTTCACAATAATCATTTCACCTTTGTTGGTATGGCAATGGTAGCTTACGTTGGGAACAGTAGTGATTACCGTCATTTTAAACTCACGCTCCAAACGTTCCTGAATAATTTCCATGTGCAACATTCCTAAAAATCCACAACGGAAACCAAAACCCAATGCAGCCGAACTTTCTGGTTCAAATGTCAATGATGCATCATTCAATTGAAGTTTGTACATGCTTTCACGTAACTCTTCAAAATCTTCAGTATCCACCGGGTAAATACCCGCAAATACCATTGGTTTTACGTTCTCAAAACCATCAATAATATCTGTGGTTGGATTTTCAACAGTAGTAATGGTATCACCCACTTTTACTTCACGAGCTTCTTTGATACCCGAAATAATATAACCTACGTCACCAGCTTTTACTTCAGCACGCGGTTCCATTTTCATGCGCAATACACCAACCTCATCGGCAAGGTATTCTTTGCCTGTAGCCATAAACTTTACTTTTTCACCCTTTTTGATCACGCCATCCAATACACGGAAATAGGCGATGATACCGCGGAAAGAGTTAAACACCGAATCAAAAATCAACGCTTTAAGAGGCGCTTCTTCCGAACCTTTTGGAGCGGGAACACGATCAACAATGGCATGCAAAATTTCGTGCACACCTGCACCGGTTTTACCACTGGCACGCAAAATATCTTCGTACTTGCAACCAATCAAGTCAATAATCTGATCGCTTACTTCCTCCGGCATACTGTGTGGAAGGTCAATTTTATTGAGGACAGGAATAATCTCCAATCCTTGCTCAATAGCTAAGTACAGGTTTGAAATGGTTTGTGCCTGAATTCCCTGTGAAGAATCTACGATGAGCAAGGCTCCGTCACAAGCCGCAATCGAGCGTGAAACCTCGTAACTAAAATCTACGTGGCCGGGAGTGTCAATCAGGTTGAGTACATATTTTTCGCCTTTGTACACATAATCCATCTGAATGGCGTGGCTCTTAATCGTGATACCGCGCTCTTTCTCAAGGTCCATATCATCCAATACCTGAGCTTCCATATCGCGTTTGCTAATGGTTTGGGTATATTCCAGTAAACGGTCGGCAAGGGTGCTTTTCCCGTGGTCAATATGGGCAATAATGCAAAAGTTACGTATGTTCTTCATCTAACAGTGTTCTATCTAGAAAATCGAAGGCGCGAATATAGAGATAAGTTGATTATGTCGGGTATGTTAATTTGTTATAACCAGTGGCAGGACGACTCCGCACTCCGACCGGCAGAATTAAAATGATTATCGGGATATTGTCAACTTGCCCCTGCCCCCGACTCTAAAGGGAATTCCGCACACAAGTCATTTAGAAAGTGTGCGGTTGGTTCCGTGCGCAAGGGCAAGTTGACAATATCCCGATAGACAGTAAAATTAAAGCCAAGCCCACCAGCCTCCCAATATTTGGGTTATTCCCAAGTCTTTCCCAAATTCAATAACTATTTTCGTGGTTATGAAAATTCTGATTGTTGAGGACGAAAAAGAGTTATTGAAAACAATAGCAGAATCACTTGCAAAAGAACATTTTGTAATTGAAACGGCAGGCGACTTTCATTCTGCAAGTAAAAAAATTGAAGTTTACGACTACGATTGCATTTTGCTTGACGTTATGTTGCCCGGAGGTAGCGGACTGCAATTATTGGAACAACTTAAAACCGCAGGAAAATCAGATAACATTATCATCATTTCGGCCAAAAACTCACTTGACGACAAACTGAAAGGACTTGAATTGGGGGCTGACGATTATCTCACAAAACCGTTTCATATTGCTGAGCTTAACGCAAGAGTAAAAGCCGTTTTGCGAAGAAATAAATTAGACGGGAAAAATACCATTGAATTTGCCAATGTGGTTTTAGACTTGAAAGAACGGACATTCTTTGTAGATAAGGAAAATGTTCCGTTAAACAGAAAAGAGTTTGACATCTTGAATTATTTTTTGCTCAACAAAAACCGACTGGTCACAAAAAACGCTTTAGCCGAACACGTTTGGGGCGATAACATTGACCAGGCCGATAATTTTGACTTCATCTATTATCAGATAAAAAATTTGCGGAAGAAACTACAAACAGCCAACGCAGAAATAGAAATTGAAGCCATTTACGGCATCGGATATAAGCTAATTGAAAAATGAAATTACTAAACAAATCACTCATCTATTTATCTGTTTCGTTGTTTTTTATCATCGGCTTGTGGTCGGTATTTTTCTATTTCAATATGCTCAACGAAATAAAAGAAAGCGTTGATGAAGGATTAGATAATTACAAACGTCAAATAGTTTTCAAAGCACAAGCCGACACAACAATTTTACATAAAAACAATTTTGACGAAGGCTTTTTTACTATTGGTGAAATAACACAATCACAGGCATTGTCAGTCAAAGACCATTACATTGATACGTTAATGTATATGCAGGATGCAGACGATGAGGAGCCAGAACTTGAGCCTGTTCGTATGCTCACAACGGCATTTGAAAACAACGGACATTACTATGAATTGAGCATTATCAATTCAATGGTTGAGGAAGACGATTTGGTAGAAGAATTACTTTATGATGCACTTTGGCTTTATTTTATACTGATTGTAAGCATTATTATCATAAACAATTTTGTGCTGCAACGACTTTGGCAACCTTTTTACTCTTTTCTTAATCAACTTAAAAATTACCGGATTGGTAAATTTTTTCCAGAAGTAAAAACCGAAACAAAAGAATTTAACGACTTACAAAAAGCCGTAACCATTTTGTTGCAACATAACATTGAAACATACGAGCAACAAAAACAATTTATCGGAAACGCCTCACACGAGTTGCAAACGCCCTTGGCAATAGCCACCAACAAATTAGAGTTGCTGATTGAAAAAGGAAATTTACAAAACGAGCAAGCCGAAAGTATTGCCGAAATAATGAATATTGTTGACCGCTTGGTTAGATTGAATAAATCATTACTTCTTTTAACTAAAATTGAAAACAAACAGTTTTTGGATAATCAACCTGTTTTACTGAACGAAGTTGTAAAGCAAAATGTAAGCAACTTGGAAGAAATCGCAGCATTTAAAAATGTGAAAATTTTCGTTTCCGAAGCAACAGAGTTAACTACACTTATGGACGTTTCACTTGCCAATGTTGTTGTTTCAAACTTGCTTAAAAATGCCATTTTTCACAATGTTTCCAATGGAATTATGAAGGTTGAAATTTCTGAAAAAACAATCAAAGTAAGTAACACGGGAATTAACGTACCGATAAATGAACGGCAACTGTTTTCTCGTTTTTACAAAGCCGATAACAACACAAACGGCACAGGACTTGGCTTGGCAATTGTAAAAGCTATTTGCGACTTGTATGATTTTCCTGTTTCATATCGTTTTGAAAATAATCTTCATTCTTTTGAATTGCATTTCAAATAACTTTTTCGTTCCCAAGTGTTTCCCACTTCACGCTGTTGTTTTGCAGCATGAATGTGATAAATACATGTTTTTTAGTTGTTGCAATTGCTGTTTTGGTTGTAAATGGTTTTGCGCAAACCAACACAAAACCCGACAAGGTTTCACATGCAGAACCATTGTATTTTGATTTGGTTCGTGATTTAGGTGCGAGAAAAGGTGAGAAGGAATTTAATGTCGGTGCGGATTTTACCAACATCAGAAATTACAACGAACACGTAATTTTAGCGGAATACGAATTTGCACCAATTAACCGCTTAGGTTTTGAAATAGAAACAGATTTTTCTTTCTTCAAAAGAACTGCCGACAATGTTGAAATTCCAAACCACAAATTAGAATGTTTACGGCTTTCAGCGCAGTATTCATTTTTAGTATCGCAAAAACTGAAAACCACGTTAGCAGTCGGCTATACACAAATCATTGAGTTTACCGAGTTCAAAAATTACGGCAAAAGCAACCTTTTTACAGGTACGGTTTACAATCCGTTTTTCGTTGCTGCCAAGCGCTGGGGAGATAATTTTCATACGCTTGTTTACACTTGTCCGTTATTTGAACACGATTTTGCAACAAATAATCTTGCTATAAATTGGCAAATCAACACGTCATTTCTTTACACCATTCCGCAAACCAAACACTTTATGGGTGTTGAGTTGAACAAAGAAATCAATCACGGAAAATTTGAAATGACTGTTCGTCCGCAGGTAAAGATAAAATTGAACAAACAAGTTGCATTAGGCTTTGTTACGGGCATTCCGATAAACAAAAGCAATGGAAGTTGCAGTTCATTTTTGCGAATTATTTACGAACCTTAAATCATTCCCAAGTCTTTCCAGATTGTCTGTTCAACTTTACATCATAATTTAAAACTAAAGAAAATGAAATCGAAGATTCACAAACACCCTTTACAAACACCAAATGCTGTTTGTAAAAAAGTAATTTTAATAGCTTCGTTTGTGTTTGCTTGCCTTGCAAACACTGCTTTCGGACAAGACATTCCACAAAACCGGGTTCCATCGTTGATAGTAAACAAATTTCAACAATCATTCCCCAAAGCCTCTGATGTTGAATGGGAATTGGACGGAGAAAACTACAAGGTAGAATTTGAAACCGGTTTGCTTGGAACAGACCACAATGTGTGGTATGACAAAACAGGCAAATTGGTAAGGCACAAAGAGGAAATATCCCAAAGCGATTTGCCTCAAAAAGTCTTGGTAAAAATCAACAGCGACTTTAGTTCTTATCGTATTGATGACGTGAAGAAAATAACCGAAGGAAGTAAAGTAACTTACACGCTCGAACTGAAAAATTTTACAGAAGAATGGAAGGTCGCCTTTGATAGCGAAGGGACTGTTTTAAGTATAGTTGCTGATTAAATTGAAAAAACATCTTCTTGCCTTGCAACAGTATTTTTCATAACAAATTGTTTTTCGCAAAAAAAAAGCTATTCGAACCGACTAATTGCTATGGACTATTAGCTATGGACTATCCTTCAACGCTCGCGCGTTTCAGCCTGTCGTTGATGGCGCGGCCCAATCCTTCGTTCGGGAAATGTTCAGCTACAATCAAATCAATATCGAGTGCATCCATTTGCCGCATGGCTGCAAACAGTTGCTGGGCGGCCTTGTCGAGGTTTCCTTCGGGAGATAAAACAACCTGTTGGATTGCAGGAATGTTTGGATACAAGGTATAGAATGAAATCACACCCAAGCGTTCGGGTTTATATTGTTGAGTGTAATCTGTTGGAGTACCAATTACCAGTTTATGTCGTGTGGCATAATGCCGGGCAAGTTGTCCGGGAGCTACCGGGTTATCTACAAATCCTTTGGTGGGTAAGGTGACTTTGCCAATCACACTTTCAATAGCCTCAATTGATAATCCGCCAAAACGTAGTATCTCCGGTGTTTCGTTCAAAAAGGAAATGATGGTCGATTCTACACCCACGGCACAATCACCTCCATCTAAAATATAACATACCTGTTCGCCCAGTTGGTTGCTTACATGGGTGGCACTGGTTGGACTTACATACCCGCTGGGATTGGCGCTGGGAGCGGCAACCGGGAAATCGAGTTTGCTCAGCAGCTCAAGTGTCAGCGGGTGGTCGGGAATACGGACTGCCACAGCAGAAGTGCCGGCCGTCACCAAATCGGGTATCTGATCGCTTTTGGGAATCAGGTATGTAAGTGGACCCGGTGAAAACTGTTCGGCCAGTTTGAGCATGGCTTCCGGCAATACCAATCCCCATTGTTCCAAGCGTTGCAGGCTGTTGGTATGAATAATGAGAGGGTTGAATTGGGGACGGTTTTTAGCTTTGTATATACGGGCCACGGCATCGGCATCAAAAGCATTGGCGGCCAATCCATACACCGTTTCGGTGGGGATGGCAACCAACTGACCTTGTGTTAAACACTCAATGGCGGCTTGTATATCGGTTCCGGTTTTCAACGGGGCAAAAGTAGGCAGGAGGGGCCACCACTCCAAACTTAGCTGTATTTTTGCCAGCACAGTATTTTGTTGGATGGAATGGGTTGCAAGATTTGTGTAGTGCCATCCAGGTTTGCGAAATAGGATTGGGCCTGTTTAAACTGCTCTAGTTGTGCGGGTGTTTGCACAATCATATTCAATAACAAGAATCCTTCGTTGCTAAGTAATCCGGTCAGTTGGGATAAAAAGGGTTCGCTGGTAAAGGGCTCGGGAACATGGTTGTCTACAAACAAGTCAATGATGATGAGCTCAAATTGTTGTTTGCATTCGTCTACAAAATGCAAGGCATCATCATAAACAATATGCAGGTGTTTAAAACGCTGCAAGTCGAAATATTTGTTTCCCAGTTCAATCATCAACGGGTCTTTTTCAACGGCTGTAATCTTGCAGTTCATCACCAGCTCTTCTTCGATGATGGCTGGAACACTACCCACTCCAAGTCCCAACAGCAGTACATGGTGCACCGGTTGGTGTTCAAGCTTTATTTGGTTGAAGGCATGTTTGAAAACATAATGAAGAGAGTCGTATGATTGATTGGCTTGAGCCGAGTTGAGCACCAGTTTACCATTAACCATCCATACCTCGAGTTTACCACTGATTTTACTGTGGTAAGTGCCGAGGCGATGTCCCCAAATATAACTGCCGGCTAAGTGTAGCCATTCGTTCATGTTTTCGGGATGGTGGTGTTTCATGATTAGAATAGGAATGTATTATTCTGATATGCAACTTAGCAAACACCACGAACTACAACAACATATATTTCTGCAAAGCCCAGTCAGGGATGCTTTGAGCACGCCCACTTTTAATATCCACTAAAGTATAGTCAAAATGACCATCGCTGCACAGCTTACCTGTAGCTTTGTTGAGAATGGCAAAATCAACCCGCACACCCGTTGTTGTGGCCGATACCAACCGGGTTTGCACACGCATGGTATCACCCAGTTTGAGGGCCCGTTTAAAGTTGATGGTGCAACTGTTAACTACCCAACCCAAACCCTTGTCGATATATTCCTGCATGGGATTTCCATAGCACCGTTCCATTTGGTCATAACGGGCAGCCAGCACATAATCTATATACTTGGCGCTGTGCACATGCTGAAACATGTCGATATCATCGGGGCGAACGGACAGTTCGGTTTCGTAGCGCTGGGTGTTTAAGTTCATCTTGCAAATGAAACACTTTTCAGGGTATCATTTACTCTTTCTCCGTTCGTTTCACCAGCATTACATAGTCATTGTTGAGGGGCAAGAAACCGTACTCGTAACAAAAGTAATAGGTGTTACCATTGCGGGTTGTGTAGGTATGGGTGTGGTATCCAAAATGAAACCCTTTGTCTTGCAATCTTCGTTTAGTGGTTCGGCCTTTCCCTTCGGGGACTGGCACAATAGCTTCCAATATTCTCCGGTTTTTGCGAAGCATACTATTGATGGCGCGAACCTGGGGGGTATCTATTTTTCGATGATTGTTGAAGGTTGTCCGGCACATATCATCACAGAATTTTTTGTCGATGCGGCCACGTAGTTTCGTACCGCATTGTAGGCAGAGTTTTGTTTCCATAGGCTATAGGTTACGGTATAAAGGTATTGAAAACCGATATAAAACTGCAAATAAAAAAATAAAGTGTTTAAAAGAGAAAAGAGACAAGAGACAAGAGAGGCGATACTCATCTTACGCTAAGGCTTTGGTGAGTGAAAGAAACGAGAGGTTTTTGTTATGGGGACAGTGCACTTCGATAAACTCAGTGTGACACGTTTCGGTAAACACAACATGACATAAAAAATAAAGCCCCCCGATACAACCGGGGGGCTTTAAGAAATAAGTATCAGAAATTGATTATTTTACTTCTTCGTAATCAACGTCCTGAACTTTAGGTTCACCTTCGTGAGCGGCACCGGAATCACCTGTTGGGTTTTCGCCTTGTGCTTCCTGAGTGGCTTTGTATAAGTCTTCAGAAGCGGCAGTCCAGGCTGCATTCAAAGCTTCCATAGCTGTATCAATAGCAGCGATGTCTTTGCTTTCGTGTGCTTTTTTCAATTCGGCAACAGCCGTTTCGATGGTTGCTTTTTTATCTTCCGGTAATTTATCGCCATACTCTTTCAGTTGTTTTTCGGTTTGGAAAACAAGACTGTCGGCAGCGTTAATTTTATCGGCTTCTTCTTTGATCTTACGATCGGCTTCAGCGTTGGCTTCCGCTTCTGCTTTCATACGTTTGATTTCTTCATCGCTCAAACCGCTTGATGCTTCAATACGGATTTTTTGCTCTTTACCGGTTCCTTTATCTTTAGCACTTACGTGTAAAATACCATTGGCATCAATATCAAATGATACTTCAATTTGCGGAACACCACGTGGTGCAGGAGGGATGCTGTCCAAATGGAAACGTCCAAGGGTTCTGTTATCGCGAGCCATTGAGCGCTCACCTTGCAGGATGTGAATTTCTACACTTGGCTGGTTGTCGCTTGCTGTACTAAAGGTTTCGCTGCGTTTACTCGGAATGGTTGTATTGGCTTCAATCAGTTTGGTCATTACACCACCCATGGTTTCAATACCCAACGAAAGCGGGGTTACATCCAATAACAATACGTCTTTTACTTCACCGGTCATTACACCACCCTGGATGGCAGCTCCTAAAGCTACAACCTCATCAGGGTTTACACCTTTTGAAGGGGCTTTACCAAAGAATGCTTCAACAGCAGACTGGATAGCAGGGATACGGGTTGAACCACCTACCAAAATAACTTCGTCAATCTGGCTGGTTGATAAACCTGCATTTTGCAAAGCGGTTTTACAAGGTTCGATGGTACGTTTAATCAATGAATCGGCCAATTGTTCAAATTTGGCGCGGCTCAAAGTTTTTACGAGGTGTTTCGGAATACCATCAACCGGAATAATATAAGGGAGGTTGATTTCGGTTTGAGTAGAGCTTGATAATTCAATCTTAGCTTTCTCGGCAGCTTCTTTCAAACGTTGCAAAGCCATTGGATCTTTACGCAAGTCAATGCCTTCATCGTTTTTAAACTCATCAGCCAACCAGTCGATAATAACCTGATCAAAGTCGTCACCACCTAAGTGTGTATCACCATCGGTTGATTTTACTTCAAATACGCCATCACCCAGTTCCAATACCGAAACATCATGTGTTCCACCACCACAGTCAAATACTACAATCTTTTGGTCGTGACCTTTTTTGTCCATCCCATAAGCCAAAGCAGCAGCAGTAGGCTCGTTGATGATACGTTTAACAGTTAAACCGGCAATTTCTCCGGCTTCTTTGGTGGCCTGGCGTTGTGCATCGTTAAAGTATGCAGGAACGGTGATTACCGCTTCTTTTACTTCTTGTCCAAGATAGTCTTCAGCCGTTTTTTTCATTTTTTGAAGAATGATAGCTGAGATTTCCTGAGCGGTGTACATACGGCCGTCAATGTTTACACGAGGGGTATTGTTATCACCTTTTTCAACAGCATAGGGTATACGTTTCAATTCGCTTTCCACTTCGCTGAAGGTATGGCCCATAAAACGTTTAATCGAATAAATCGTATTTCTAGGATTGGTTACCGCCTGACGTTTGGCAGGATCTCCAATTTTGCGCTCTCCGTCTTTCAAAAAGGCAACAATCGAAGGGGTTGTTCTGCGTCCTTCGCTGTTGGCGATTACAACGGCCTCGTTACCTTCCATAACGGCAACGCAGGAGTTGGTTGTTCCTAAGTCGATTCCAATAATTTTGCTCATAATAATGGTTTTGAAAATTGTTATTGGCAACAATTTATCAATGACAGTGCCAAGCCGCCAAATGGCAGTTTTGGGGACAAGATTGGCAGGAAAGCCCGGAATAAGGGGTGTTTAACTCCGAAAATTTGTCAGTTTGCCGACAGTTATGGGGTGAAGTTTAGATTCTTGGTATTGGTCATCCCACTCGGATCTTCTCCATTTAATAGCTTAATAAGATCCGGTTTGGCAACCGCCCAAAAGCTTCCGGGTAAGTTTTGTATATTGAGGTCAAAATTGTTGCTACGGCTCGAGAAAATACCCAATCCACCGGATATATTGGAGTATTGAAGTTTTTTCTGAACAATCATATTGCTGGGTTTTAAGATATTAAGCATGTCTGAAATCTCTTTGCCTCCACCAATATAAAACATGTCGAAGCCAATAATTTGCCGGGTGTATCCTGCTTTTTCCTGTATAAAATCTTTAATGTAATTTACCAGATTACGATTGGTGATATTGTAACGGTAGTTGGACCCGGATTGGGCGTACGGTTCGCTGATGGGATAGTCAACAAATAAAGTATCGGCATTGGCTATTGGTGAATTGTACTCGAGATAGTTGAAACGTAAGGTTCCGGTAACTTCGGTTGCTCCATTAATGGGCGATACGGTAATAATAACGGCTGCCTGAGGGTTATTTGCCGGAAAACGAAAGGCTGCTGCGCTTAAGTCGGATGTTCCAATGGCGGTGGTGCTTGCCAGATAGGTGTTTCCGGTTTTCGGGCTGTATATGTCCAGTGTATAATCTGTTCCCGCCACTACCGTCATTGCTGCTTTGTACAGGTAGTGGGTTGCATTGGCAAAATATCCGGTTTCCTTAGGGATGTCGGTAGTCTTAATAAATTTTACTGTTTGGTTAGAGGATTTAACCCTTACAAAAATGGTATCGAAATAAAGAGAGTCGTTTATTTTGGCTCCTTGTTCTGTTGTAAGGTTTATAGAGTTTTGGTACGTTTTTTCAATACGCAGGTACTGGGTATCAATATTTGGATCCAGAAAAGCATATACCACCGGGGTTTCTCTCCAGGGTGCATTGATATCTATTTCATTCTCACACCCGGTTGTAATAGAAAGTGCAATCAGAGAGGTGAATACGTAGAGAAGTCTTTTCATGAAGTTGCGAATATAGGTGAAGCATACATAACATCAAGTTCTGTATTAAACACTTCAGGGCAACACGCATTAAAAATGTCTGAAAAAGTAAACGATTAGAAAATGAGTG
>CAYMRD010000023.1:0-40677 GCA_964392775.1 uncultured Bifidobacteriaceae bacterium | reverse complement strand
TAATACACGATATGTGTATATTCATTGGGTTTGAATACTTTTTGAGGGCGGACTATTTATTATCAAACGACTCGCCTTATGACTCCTGTTTTTATCCTGCAACAACTCTGTTTTGTTGTGGTCAGTATGGGTAATTGCCTCGGTAATTTACGACCATAACCGCAGAACGATGGTCAATATGAAACCCAATTCCACCGAACAACAGCTTGAAGCATTTGGGAAAGCTTATTTACAGCAACAGTTTCAGGAAAATATCGATTATGCTACGCAAAAGCGCAAGCACTAAGCTTGCACCATTCGCTGACGCACCGTTTCGTAAATAGCAATACCGGCAGCTACCGAAACATTGAGAGAACCAACCCCCATCTCCATTGGGATCTTCGCTATTTGCGAAGCACGTCTGATAATATCATTTGAAATACCATCTTCTTCCGAACCTAAAATAATGGCAATCGGTCCCGATAAATCAGCAAAGGGTAAATCTTTATTGGCTTTCTCTGTACACGCAACAGTTGCAAGTCCTGATTGATTCAACAACTCCATCACGGTTTTCATATTGCTCTCGCGACAAACCGGAATTTTTAACAAGGCGCCTGCTGATGTTTTTACCGCATCATCGGTTACCTGCGCGGCACCGGTATCAGGTACCACAATGGCGTGTACCCCACCGCAATAAGCCGAACGGGCGATGGCTCCGAAATTGCGCACATCGGTAATTCGATCCAATACCAGAATAAACGGTGTTTTACCTTCTTCGAATAACTGAGGCAGCAAGTTTTCTAGTTTGTAATACGTTACAGGCGAAATGAACGCCAATACTCCCTGATGGTTTTTGCCGTAAGGGAACAATGAATTTTCGCGCGGAACCTGTTGTACCGGAACATGGCGGTTACGGGCCACTTTTAATATCTGCTCCACCTCATCGCTTTTTTGAAGTCCCTTTTGTACAATCACCTTATTGATTTCTTTTCCCGAATCCAATGCCTCCAATACAGCGTGGATGCCGAATATCAGGTTCGGAATTTCTTTGGGTCTTCTGTCGCGTTCTTCGTATTTCATGCGGCAAACATACAAAAAAGGCGCGCAGCATTTCATGCTGCGCGCCTTAATCTTCTCTTATCAATTCCTTTCTTATTGCATTTGAATCTGGAAAGTTGCCATCTTATCCTGAATCTCTTTGGCTACGGCATCCTGCTTATGGAACTGCGCAACCTGCATACAGTAACCCATAATCTGTCCGGCTTCATCCAGTTCAGAGCTTACCTGTCCACCTTTACCTGCGGCTTTGTAGCGGCTGTAAAAGGCGTAACGCCCGGCATACAAATCCGCAACATCTTTCACCAATTGATTTCCGCGCTCTACATCACCCATAGCATAAGCAGCCTCGGCCAAACGCACCACAAATACATCATACGGAACATTTTCTTTAGGCATCACGGCCAAACATTTATCCAAAACTTTTTTAGCACGTGCGGTATCACCTTCTTCAACCAATTTGGTAGACAAACGATAAAATAAGTTACGCAGGTTTTTGGTTTGACGAAGAATGGTTTCATCCAAGTAAATACCCGGCTTATCCATGCCGCCCCATTTGAATTTGTTCATCACGTTATCATACAGGATATCCGAATTGATACGTCCCATCGTTCCATCTGAAGGTTGGTTGTTAACGATTGGAACCAGCTGGTATACCAAACCGTTAATCTGGAAATAGCTCTGCATATTTAAATACACATCGCTACCGGTAGTGATGGCAAAACATACAGGGCGTGTCCAGTCAGTAGAAGCAACGATATCAAGCGTAATCAAATCAGCCTTCATCAGGTTGTTCCTCCCGATTTCGAACCTGATTGAATCAACCATGTATTGGGCATCTTTGGGTTGAACAGCTCCTGCTTTCAACACTTGCTCTTTGTCAATTGCAACAAAGAATTTTTTGGTTGGATAATAGCTGTATTGCTCTCCACCCTGTGATGATAACTTCGCCATCGGGTCTTTATCGTCATTGATAAAGGCGATGATATTTTTCAGCGGATAAAAATCGTTCTGGTTGATACCATACGTTTTTTCAACTGCCGGATTGTTGTAATACATCACATAATCACGCACACCCTGTACATACTTATCAGGTGTCATGCTAAACGGAACCGGAGCACTTTCATAAGCCTGACGTTTCAACCCATCGGCATACCAGTCAGTATTCAGCAAACTCAAATTGATTACACGCACATCGGTACGAATCGCTTCAACGTTTTGCGCATACCATAACGGGTAGGTATCATTATCACCATTGGTAAACAGAATCGCGTTTTTAGGACAAGACTCCAAATAGTTGGTTGCAAAATCAACAGCCGTATAGCGGTTCGAGCGGTCGTGGTCATCCCAGTTTTGATTGCCCATCAACACAGGAACCCCTAAGGTGGCTGCTGAAGCAATGATGGTTGCCGTCATTTTATTCATCCGTTTAGAGAGGAAGTCGATGATGGCCAATACCCCGATTCCCAGCCAAATCATAAAGGTTTGAAAAGAACCTACATAGGCATAATCACGCTCACGCGGCTGGTGTGCCGGGAAGTTCAGGTACAATACAATAAAGGCTCCCGTAAACAAAAACAGGGTGAGGATTACAATGGCATCTGCCTGTGCTTTGCGGAAATGGTAAATCAACCCGATAATCCCCAAAATCAACGGAAGAAAGAAATAGGTATTGTGCGCTTTGCTGTCCATGCTGGCAGGCATTTCATCCTGAGGACCCAGACGGGCCGCATCAATAGATTCTACACCACTTAACCAGTTACCGCGCGTTACATCTCCAAAACCCTGGTCGTCATTCTGGCGACCCACAAAGTTCCAGAAGAAATATCTCCAGTACATAAAGCCTAACTGGTATGAGAACATAAAGTCCATGTTTTTGCCAAACGTAGCTTTTTTGCCTTCCGGAATTTTTTCCCACTGGCGGTAAGCCTGAACATAATCAGGGCGATCGGCCCACATACGTGGCAATACGGTACAATCTTTAGGGTCGTACACACGCTTAATCGAAGGGCCAATCGGAATATATTTATCCTCGCCCGCACGGTACTGCATCGCACCTTTTTTATAGTCGATTACTTTGGCATAAAAATACTGACCATGCACCAGCGGGTTGTCGCCATATTGCTCACGGTTGATATAAGATGACAACGAGAACGGCTGTTCAGGATTGTTCATATCAATCACAGGGTCGGCTGATGAACGAATCAGAATCATGGCATAAGAAGAATAGCCAATGATGATGAATGAAGCACTCAGCAAAGCAGTGTTCAGCCATACTTTATTGTTTTTAACCGACCAGTATAAACCACCGGCCAGTATAGCTGCAATAAATATCAGGGTAAAATACGCTCCTGAATTGAAGCCCATTCCAAAGCTGTTTACAAACAACAAATCGAAGCGGGTCATCAACCATGGAATTCCCGGAATCATCATAAACTGAACGATGGCAATAGCACCCAAGGCTACTCCGGTAGCTTTGATAAAGCCAAAGCGGGTAAAGGTGTATTTTTTGAAATAGTATACATATACAATAGCAGGAATCACGAGCAAGTTCAATAAATGGACTCCGATAGCCAATCCGATAAAGTAGGCAATCAAAATCAACCAGCGGTCGGCATGGCGCTCATGTGCCACGTTTTCCCATTTCAAAATGCACCAGAAAGTAAGCGCGGTAAAGAAAGATGAAGATGCGTACACCTCAGCTTCAACAGCCGAGAACCAGAAGGTATCGCTCCAGGTAAGAGCCAAAGCTCCCACCAAACCACTTGCCATAATAGCAAAGGCTTGTTGCATATCAGGTTCACCGCTTTTTACCAAAATTTTCTTAGCCAGATGGGTAATTGTCCAGAAATAGAACATCACACACAACGCACTGGTAACAGCCGATACCATGTTCACCCAAAAGGCAACTTTAGTTATATCACTTCCGGCCATCAGCGAGAAAATACGACCTATCATCAAAAACAAAGGCGCTCCCGGAGGATGGCAAATTTGCAAACGGTACGATGCTGAAATAAACTCTCCGCAATCCCAGAAGCTCACTGTAGGCTCAAGTGTAAGAGTATAAGTTGTAAGTGCAATAACGAAGGTTATCCAACCTAAAGTGCTATTTATTAAATTGTAACGACTCATTCTGATGTGTTTTCGTAATTAGTTAAGGTTAGCAAATATATACGCTGCCTGTTATTAAGCAAGTGGCGATTGGCTCATAGCCAAACAAACCCTCCATCATACGCTTGCGAATTCGGATTTATTGCCTGCAACAGCACTCATTTAAGGAAATATTAACCTTGAGAGGAAACTCAACCCGAGTCCCTGAAAACTTGTTTTTTGTAGAAAGTTACTAGATTTACACCAACCCAATGAACCTAAATTAACACTATCGACCAGATAGTAAGCACTTTTGCAACAAAACCTCTACTAATCCAAATATTTTTATTAACCTTTGGGGTTATGAAAATTTTCATACCTTTGCATGCAGATTGATTACAAAAACAACAAGTTGGCCAAATCTTTATCTTCTCCGAAAGAAATTGTGCGCAACTACGGCCAGCGGGCGAAACATGTTAACCAACGGTTAATGGAGTTACAAGCTGCTGCCACACTTGCCGTAATGAAAACCATTCCGGCAGCCAATTGCCATGAGCTAACAGGCCCACGTAAAGGCCAGCTAGCCGTTTCCATATCGGGAAATTGGCGCATAATTTTTGTACCTGGACATCACCCTATTCCTCAAAAGGAAGATGGCGGAATGGACTGGACTCAAATAACCATTATTGAAATAACTGAAGTAATCGACTATCATTAAATTATGTACAAAACCAAGGACGACATTATTGCCGCCAAACGCTTGATTTCCCCTCCTGGAGATACCCTTAAAGAAACGATAGATCACTATGGGATGAGTCAAACGGAATTAGCAATTCGCATGGCCAGACCAGAAAAAACCATCAGCGAAATTATCACTGGTAAAGCTGCAATTACGGCAGATACGGCTTTGCAGTTGGAAATGGTGCTAGGTATTCCGGCAGCGTTTTGGCTAGAGCGAGAACGCAATTATCGATTAGAGTTAGCAGCCATTGAACAAGGCGAAGAATTGCTTAAACAAAAGGATTGGGTGAAACAATTTCCGTTAACTGACATGATTAAGCATGGATGGATACAAAAAGTGGCTAACGACATCTTTGCTCAAACACAACAAGTACTAAGCTATTTTGGAGTAGCATCTATTGAAGCTTTTAACAATATATACCTAGCTGAAAAACCTTCAGTGGCTTTTCGTATATCCTTGAAAAAAGCACCGAACCATTATGCCCTTTCTGCTTGGTTACGTAGAGGACAGCTAGATGCCAAAACCCTCGAACTAAAACCTTATAATAAAAAGGCATTTACACAGGCATTAGAAGAAATTAAGAACATTGTAAAAACGCAACCAGCCGATTTTAAAAACCAATTGCAAAGCCTATGTGCTGCATGCGGTGTGGCTGTCACTTTTACCCAGAACGTAAAAGGTGTTTCCATAAGCGGAGCTGCACGTTGGATAAATGACGGGCAACACCCCCTGATACAGTTAACCGGCCGTTATAAAACAAATGATATTTTTTGGTTCACATTTTTTCACGAAGCCGGACATATAATTGAACACGGTAAAAAAGAAGTGTTTTTGGAAAATGTGGATGGTGTACCTTATGATGAAGAGAAGGAGAAGGAAGCAGATGCGTTTTCCGAAAAGTGGTTAATAAATCCCAAAGCTTTTGAAGCCTTTGTTGAAGAAAATAATTTCACCGAAAAACGGATTAAGCAATTTGCTAAACAACTGCAGACCCATCCCGCAATTGTATTAGGTAGATTGCAGAAATTTGGGCATTTAACTTGGAGCCATTTTCTGCATTTGAAAGTTGCTATTGAACTATTTTAGAAATGGAAAAAATTTCAGAAGATGATTTTCTGTTGTTATTTCAGAGAGACGATTTTAGCGAGTTCTATGATCTTGGCGAATATTATTCAATTGCGGAACCTATTATTTTCACGAATAAGACATACAACAATAAATCAATTATTATTCTAAACAGGCTTGTTTTTGAGCAAGATGTGCTTTTTGACAAAACCAATATCAATGTTGCATTAGTATTTAGGAACTGTGAATTCAAAAAGGGGTTGTTGTTTGACGGATTAAAGTCAAATGGAATACTTGATGAATGGGATTCCGATTTATTTGGATTGCACTTTGAGAATTGTATATTTAATGAGATGGTTCAGTTTGAAGGGAGATGCGAGGTTGAAAGGGGTATATCATTTACAAATGATTGTCAGATAAAAGGAGGAATTATCCTTCGTGAGGTTTTCATTACCATTGGGAGTCTTAATTTTGAGAGTACATCAATTGACTTTATTCTCGAGATAAACAATTGTGTTATCAGTAATTTAGGATTTGGAATAAAAAATTGTCAAGTAAATGGTCCGGTTAGAATAACAACCGGGTGTTTAAGTTCGATTACTCTTTTCAAAAGCACCTTTGAAAAGGATATTTACGTATGGGCTCCGTGTATAGTGAATGGATTTATTATCAATTATGGGCACTTTAAGGATGATCTTAGAATACAAGGTGTGAGAGGAAGGCCAGGATTGACAATGTTTTCTGGCAAGTATGATGATAAAGTTAGCATAGATTATGAAGACTTAAATAGAAATAATTTAATAGAAGGCTTTAGGAGTTTGCATTTTGAATCCTGTGATTTTAATAATGGCCTTGAGGTTAATGGTGTTCAGGATGTATTTGCGGTCGCATATCCATTAATAGAGTCAATCAATATTAAATCGTCTACAAGGCTAAAGGGTGATTTGTTATTTAATAGCTTAGATGTAAATGTGTTTAAATTTTCTGGCATCAATCAAAATGCGACAATTAAACTAAATGCTGTTTTCGTCAATCGTTTATGGTTTGACAACTTTAGCAATTACTCTAAGATAATTTTCAATAATGTTCGAGCATCAACATCCGAATGGTTTAATGAAATCAAAAACAGAGGAAAAACTGTGTTATCTAAGGTTGATAGTTTGTTTCAGTTGGAACATACAGACTTAGGTTCTTGCAAGTTTTGGGGATTCAATTTTGACTCCTTTAAAACACTTTCTTTTAACAATGTTGTTTTATCATCTTGTGAGTTTCAAAGTATTTCTTGGTTCGAGAGTTCAAAGCTCGGAAGGTATAATTCGGATCAAACTAAATTGTTGTTAGTAAGTGAACATAATAGAGTGTCGATTATAAAAGATTATAAAAACAGGAGAGAAATATATCGGCAACTAAAACAGGTCCTATTTAGTCAAGGAGATACAATTCAGGCACTAAAATTCAAAAGCCTTGAAATGGAGCAGTACCACGAGCAAATCAAGTTAGAGAAACCCTTACATGAAATTGATAAATGGCATGAGATTGGGGATCGATTTTCGATATTCCTGAACAGATTCTCAAATAAGAATGGATTAGATTGGACAAGATCCGCTTGGCTTATCCTTATTATTACTTTTTGTTTCTTTCTTTTATTCATTGCTATTCATCAACCAGAGCAATCGAATCTCCCCACTCTGTCATCTAAAGAACGCCCCCACCCTATTGACTTAATAACTTCTAACCAACAGATATATTGGGGGCTATTAGACCCCACACAAAAAGTTAAAGATGTATTAGGGGCAAAAGAAGGAGAAGCCATTAACGGCTGGCTTTATTTCCTCTTCTTCCTTCATCGGATTATCTTAGCCTACTTGATTTTTCAAACTATTGCTGCATTCCGCAAATACCTAAAATAAAGTAAAAGCAGGGGCGTTTAAGCGTTAAACCAGCCTATTCTAACCTCAAATCAAAGTATGACAAGACTGAACTGCTTGCCTTTTCCAAAAATTACATTACATTTGCACCCGTATTTAATTAAATAACTAAGAGGGGACCGCAAGTCCCCTCTTTCATTATACCATGGATATTGTTTCACAATTGACAACCTGGGCTACCGAGCTACTCCCCGAACATTTGTTTTTGGTGGAAATAGAGCAGAAGCAAGGAAGTAAGAAGATTTCGGTGTTTATTGATGGCGACAAAGGCGTTACCATCGAAGATTGCCGCGTGCTGGGCAAGGCTTTGAATAACAGGCTGGATGAGATGGATTACGGAAGCGAAGCCTATATGTTTGAGGTTTCATCACCGGGAGCCGACCGCCCGTTGAAGCTGCAACGCCAGTATACCCAACATATCGGGCGGGAGTTGTTGGTGAAGCTTACCGGTAACAATGAGATTTCGGGCCGTTTTGAGCGCCTCACCGATAGCGGTATTGTGCTGGCTTTAAAAGATAAAAAGAAGGGCTATAAAGATGCTGCCGAAAAAGAGGTTGCATTTACAGAAATAGCTCAGGCAAGTGTTTTAATAAGTTTTAAATAATATAGATTATGCATAGCGTAGGTTTAATTGACTCGTTCAGCGAGTTCAAAGAATTTAAAAACATTGATCGTGCAACCATGCAGCGTGTGCTGGAAGACGTATTCCGCAGTATGCTCCGCAAAAAATATGGCACAGACGAAAACTTCTCGGTAATCATCAACGACAACAGCGGTGACCTTGAAATCTGGCAAAACCAGACCATCGTACATGATGGTGAGGTGGAAGAAAGCCGCAGCCAGATTTCATTAAGCGATGCCCGTAAAATTGAGCCGGATTTTGAGGTGGGTGAAGAGGTAACCTCTGAAATTACCCTCGAAAGCTTTGGCCGCAGAGCGATTTTGGCAGCACGCCAAACCCTCATGTCGAAAGTAATGGAGCTTGAAAAAGACGAGCTGTACAAGAAATATAAAGACCGCGTGGGTGAAATCGTTGTGGGTGAGGTTTACCAGGTTTGGAAAAAAGAACTGATGGTACTGGATGACGAAGGAAACGAGTTGTTGCTGCCTAAAAATGAAATGATTCCGGCCGACCACTACAAAAAAGGCGACAGCATCAAGGCTGTGGTATTGAAAGTGGAAATGTACAACGGAACCCCGCGTATCCTCCTGTCGCGTACCTCAGGCGTATTTTTGGAACGCTTGTTTGAGCAGGAAGTTCCGGAAATTATTGACGGTCTTATCACCATCAAAAAAATTGTACGTGAGCCGGGTGAAAGAGCCAAGGTGGCTGTTGAATCGTATGATGAGCGTATTGATCCGGTTGGAGCCTGTGTGGGTATGAAAGGTTCACGTATCCATGGTATCGTTCGCGAATTGCGCAACGAAAACATTGACGTAATCAACAATACCGCCAATACACAGTTATTGATTCAGCGTGCATTGAGTCCTGCTAAAATTTCATCGGTAAAAATCGAAGCCGAAAGCAAACGTGCTGCCGTATACCTCAAGCCCGACCAGGTTTCGTTGGCTATCGGTAAAGGCGGACACAATATCAAACTTGCCGGTAAACTGGTGGGTGTTGAGATTGACGTTTACCGTGAAAATGATGAGGATGAAGGCGATATCGACCTGGAAGAATTTACAGACGAGATTGACAGCTGGATTATTGATGAGCTGAAAGCCATTGGTTGTGATACAGCCAAAAGCGTATTGGCCATCTCTAATGAAGACCTCATCCGCAGAACCGAGCTTGAAGAAGAAACCGTTGTGGAGATTCGCAGAATCTTGCAGTCGGAGTTCGAATAGCCTGACGGCTTGTTGATTGGTTGATACGTTGACTGGTTGATAAGGAAGTCGGATGTGGAGGAATCCGGAAGGGATTCAAAGAAAAAAAAGAAAACAGGGATCACAACTGTAAATAGTCGATTGACAAGATGGAAAGAAGGTAATCAACCCAATTACCTGACCAACCCAATCAACCAATCTCTCTCATTTACGATTGTTGTTCCATTGGAGGTGGAGGCTTTATTATTTAAGGCCTTCATAACCATAAACTCACAAAATATAAGTAATATCGCAGATTGAATGAGCGAATCCACAGGAAATATTAGACTTAGTAAAGTTGTTAAAGAAATAGGCGTTGGTATAGGTACCATCGTTGAGCACTTATCGAAAAAAGGGTTTAAGGTTGAAAACAACCCAAACGCTAAGATTACCGATGAGCAGTATCAGGTATTGCTTAAGGATTTTCAAAGCGATAAGAAAACCAAGGATGCTGCCGCAGTGCTCAAGCAAAAGCCGGTTAAGAAAGAGGAAGTAAGTATTGTTCCTCCTAAAGCCAAGGAGGTTGTTCAGGAAGAAGACGAAGACGATGGAATCCTGATCAAATCGGGATTGGTTAAAGAAGCGCCACCCGCTGCTCCTAAACCAGAAGCGCCTAAAGTGGTTGAAAAACCTAAGGAGGAAGCTCCGGTGGAGGTTCCCGTAGAAATCATACCTCCGGTAGCCGAGGATAAACCCAAGCTTAAAGTAGTTGGCAAGATCGATTTGGATGCTGCTAAAAAACCAAAGAAAACAACTGCACCAAAGGAAACTCCGGTTGAAAAACCTAAAGTTCCTGTGGCCGAAACCAAACCTGAACCCAAAAAAGAGATGGTTGTTGAACCTGTAAAAGAGGTTGAACCCGTGGCCGAAAAACCTGTTGTGGAGCCTAAGCCTGAACCACCTGTTGAAAAATCCGTTGTTGAACAACCCGTTACTCCAAAAGTAATGGATCCCAACTACGAAAAACTTTCGGGGTTGAAGGTGATGGGTAAGATTGAGTTACCTGTTGAACAACCGCGTAAGCCCACTCCGATTGCTTCGAGCGATGGAAGTGCAGCCAACAAAAAGAAAAGACGTAGAAATAATTTTGTAGCCGGAAGCGACAATGTTGATTCAAAGAAATTTGAAAACAACCCGAACCGCACAGCCCGCCCTACAACTCCGGGTACCGGAACCCCCAATACCGGTGGAAACCGTTTTGGCAACAGACCGGGTGCGCCCGGCAGTCGCCCGTATACACCAAATCCTAACTACAAAGGTCGTAACGACCGCTTTGCTCCTCCTGAGGAAAAAGCAGAAATTACCGACAAGCAGATTCAGGATAAACTGAAAGAAACCCTTGCCCGGTTAAACCCGGGAAGCAAAGCACAGAATATTGGTGCCGTTCGTTCCAAAATCCGTAAGCAAAAGCGTGATGCCGCTGCCGACAAACGTGAAGAGGAAGCAATGGAGCTGGAAGGACAAAAGAAAATTAAGGTAACCGAGTTTGTAACAGCCAATGAGTTGTCGCAAATGATGGAAGTTTCCATCACCAACATTATCTCTGCCTGTATGTCGCTTGGACTGATGGTTTCCATCAACCAGCGTTTGGATGCTGAAACCATTGCGATCGTAGCCGAAGAGTTTGGCTTTGAAGTGGAGTTTGTAAGTGCCGAATTGCAGGAAGAGGTAGAAGAAGATATCGACAACGAAGAAGACCTGAAACCACGTGCTCCTATTGTTACCGTAATGGGTCACGTTGACCACGGTAAAACATCGTTGCTCGATCATATCCGTAAAGCCAACGTAATTGCCGGTGAAGCCGGAGGGATTACCCAGCATATCGGAGCGTATGAAGTAACACTTGCCAACGGCAAACATGTTACCTTCCTCGATACTCCGGGTCACGAGGCGTTTACGGCCATGCGTGCCCGTGGAGCCAAAATCACGGACATCGTAATCATTGTAATTGCTGCCGATGACAGCGTGATGCCACAAACAAAAGAGGCCATCAGCCATGCACAGGCAGCCGGTGTTCCAATAGTGTTTGCTATCAATAAAATTGACCGTGACGGGGCGAACCCGGATCGTATCCGCGAACAGCTTGCTGCCATGAATATTTTGGTAGAAGAATGGGGTGGTAAATACCAGTGTCAGGAAATATCAGCCAAAAAAGGCTTGAACATTGACGGACTGCTGGAGAAAGTATTGCTGGAAGCAGAAATGCTCAACCTCAAAGCCAATCCGAATAAACGTGCCGTAGGAAACATCATCGAATCAAGTTTGGATAAAGGACGTGGTTTGGTTGCTACCCTGATGGTACAAGCAGGAACTCTCCGCGTTGGAGATCCTATCCTGGCTGGTATTCACAGCGGTAAAGTAAGAGCGATGTTTGACGAGCGCGGTAAAAAAATGACCGAAGCCGGTCCTTCGGCACCTGTTGTAATCCTTGGATTTAACGGTGCTCCGCAGGCAGGTGATAAATTTATCGTTACCAAAAACGAGCAGGAAGCCAAAGAGATTTCGAACAAACGTACACAGTTGCAGCGTGAGCAGGGTATCCGTACCCAGAAACATATTACGCTGGACGAGATTGGAAGACGTCTGGCCATTGGAAACTTCAAGGAGTTGAAAGTAATTGTAAAAGGAGACGTGGATGGTTCGGTAGAAGCATTGAGCGATTCATTGATCAAACTCTCAACTGAAGAAGTACAGGTAAGCGTAATTTACAAAGGAGTTGGACAAATCTCGGAAAGCGATGTATTGCTGGCTTCTGCATCTGATGCCATTGTGATTGCGTTTAACGTTCGTCCTTCGCCACAGGCCCGTAAACTGGCCGAAGCCGAGTCAATTGACATCCGCATGTACTCAATCATCTACAATGCTATTGGAGAGATCAAGTCGGCTATCGAAGGAATGCTTGCTCCTACACTGGAAGAAAAAATCACAGGTAATATGGAAATCCGTCAGGTAATGAAAATTACCAAAGTGGGTACCGTTGCAGGTTGTTATGTTACCGAAGGTAAAATATTCCGTAACTCTAAAATACGCCTCATCCGCGATGGTGTGGTGGTATACAGTGGTGAGCTCGATTCACTCAAACGTTTCAAAGACGATGTGAAAGAGGTTGGCTACGGATTTGAGTGTGGTGCGGCCATTAAGAACTACAACGACCTGAAAGAGGGCGATAATATCGAAGCTTACGAAGAAGTAGAAGTAAAGCGGACACTTAAATAATACGCCTGATAATACTATCCTAAAAAGCCGTAACTCAAATTGTTACGGCTTTTTTTAACCTTTTCAAAATAATCTGCAATTCACTTTGAAAGATAAGAAATAAGTATACCTTTGGCGTGTACTTATATTATTACAATGAACATTTACATCGGAAATCTTGACTACGCAGTCAATGAACAACAGTTACAAGAACTATTTCAACAGTATGGTGAAGTAGCTTCAGCAAAAATCATTACAGATAAATTTACAGGCCGCAGCAAAGGTTTCGGTTTCGTAGAAATGTCAAATGATGGTGATGCCACTAATGCTATCAACGCATTGAACGGTACAGCAATGAAAAACAGAAACATCTCTGTTACTGAAGCTCGCCCGCGTGAAGAAGGCGAAGGAAACCGTGGCGGTGGATTCAACCGTGGTGGTGGCGAAAGAAGATTCAACAACAGAGACTAATCATATCTCTTTACCCTAAAAAACCCGTTCCATTCGAACGGGTTTTTTTATGCATAAAACCGTAATGGCCAATATCGATAAGAAATACGAATCTATTCAGATGGTAACTCACTCACCCTTCCATCTTCATCAATCAAAATCGAATCGGTTTGAAGTGTATCTGCCGTAATTTTAATAAAGCCCTTGGCCGGCCCTGTAATGATAATGGGTTGAGCGCACTGCAACGTATCCTCAGGTGCCAGCACTTCCCTGCGCAACATCAAATTGGTTAAAAACGTAAATTGACGTGAAGCAAATTCTTTGATGTTTCCGTCTTTCCCAAAACGCCACATAAATCCTTTGGGACGAGGAATGATAGTAGCCAAAAACAAACACTCATTTAAGGTCAAATCAGCAGGACGTTTTTGGAAATAGAACTGTGAGGCTTCGCCAATACCATATACACCCGGTCCCCATTCAATAATATTAAAGTATACTTCAAGCATACGTTCCTTACTGCTGATGCGATTGTTCTCCAGAATATACACCAACAGAATCTCTTCAAGTTTGCGGGAAATTGTTTTCTCACGTGTTAAGAAAACATTCTTCACCAACTGCATACTGATGGTACTTGCTCCTCTGGCAAACCTGCGCTGGCGTATATTCTTGATGATGCTCTGGCGAAAGGCTTCGTCAATAAAACCACGGTGATAGAAAAAAGAAGGATCTTCGGTTGTAAGCACACATTTACGCAGGTAAGACGATATCTGATCCAGAGGTGTATAGTTAGGGTTGGCCAATCCAACATAGATGGGTCGTTGCGGGCGACCATATTCAATAGGTGTGTATACAAAATCACCATTCAGTTTTGCCAGGTTGGCTTCTCCATAGCGTACAATGCGCAATCCTTGTTTATTGAGCATGCTCTCAAAAACCAAATCGTGCGGGTTGTTTGCATTGTACACAAAATCGAGGCGATAGGAGAATGTTCCTTCGGCTTCCATGCCTTTAAAATGCGTAAACAATCCTTCGGGCAGGGACGTAATAAAATCCTGAGCCTTCATATCCGGAATGGTTACATGCATCTCAAAAATGGTATCTCCCTGTGTATGCAAACCCACAAAAGGAGTAAACACAATATTGTTAAAGGTAACAGTGGAACTGCTGTCGAGCTGAACAAAATCTGGACCTGCCACAATATGGTAATCAAAGCGCGCTTGCTCGATTATAACATCTTTTTTTGCAATTTTAGGATGGTTGATCAGAAAATTCTGAATAGATGCAAAACCTGCAATATGCAATTCATCCCCATCCATTTTCACCTGTTGTAAATTGAGTTGAATCGAATCAAATCCGGTGATGAGATTGAGGCGCTCATCCACATAAGGAATGCGAATATGACCTGTATCTAAATTAAAGAAAGAAAGGTTGGCCCGTTTGCCACGCGGGTCGGCTTGCCCCTGGATGCCCCAGCGTTGGGTAAACGATTGAGACCTAACTTCAATTGTTGATTGTAATTGTTCATCAATCAATGTCAATTGGTGAAGATGCAAATCTACTTTGTTACCATTATCATTCGTGCGCAATTCAAGGTTTTGCAAACTCATGTGTGTAGGCACTAGATTGAGTACCTTAGATATTAAGCGGTAGGCAGCTTTAGCGTAGTTTGTTTTTGATGATGAAACCTTCTCAATTTTTGTTTGGCTGCTATCTGACGACTGAAAAAACACATCAGAATTTCGTCCGGTTTCGTTTTTTACCAACTGTACAAAACCTTTTTCAACCTCCAGATTTTTCAACCGAATATCACCCATTAATGCTCGCCAGAAATTTACGCTGGCCCGTATGGTTCCAATGCTGAACAAGGTATCGGCATATTCGGGTGTAAGCACCAAACCACTCATCTCAACACCTGCCAAACCGTTAAAGGCAACAGCACCTACATCCAGTTTACTATGGTATTTTGTTTGAACTTTAGCCTGCACTTTGGCAATGGCACGTTTTAACAGCACATTGCGAAAGACAAAAAAAGCAATGAACAACAGTACAAAAAAAACACCGATACCTTTGGCTAAGGTTATCGGTGTTTTTCTCCAATTTATCATGGTAGTTATCTGAGGTGGTTAAACTACACGTGCATAATTTCAGCTTCTTTGGCAGCTGTTAAATCATCAATTTTTTTGATGTATACATCTGTATTTTTCTGAACCTGTGCTTCGGCAACTTTGGCTTCATCTTCAGGTAAACCATCCTTTTGCAATTTTTTGATGGTTTCGTTTACATCCTTGCGAATATTACGAACAGCAACCTTAGCGCTTTCAGCTTCAGCTCTTACCTTCTTCACAATTTCTTTTCTGCGCTCTTCGGTAAGCATTGGCAACGTGATGCGAATAATGGTTCCGTCATTGCTTGGGGTAAATCCTAAATTGGCAATCACAATTCCTTTTTCGATGGCCTGCAATACTGTTTTTTCCCATGGCTGAATGGCAATACTACGGGCATCCGGTGTGGTAATATTACCCACCTGGCTCAACGGCACCATTTCACCATAATATTCTACTTTCACCGCATCCAGCATGCTTGGGTGTGACTTACCCGCACGGATTTTGGTAAACTCATTGGCTGCATGGTCAATCGCTTTGTCCATCGCAACTTTCATATCGTCAAATACTGTCTTTACTCTTGGGTCGCTCATATCAGATGTGTTATTGTTTTCGAAAATAATATTTTTTAGTTGATTAAGTAATTGGGTAATTAAGTTGGTTAGGTTGGTTGAGTTGGTTAGGTATAATCCTAGATAAAAGTTGTACTGGATTCCCTTTTACGGAACTTAACCAACCTAATTACCTAATCAACTTAATTACTTACCCAACTAATGCACCAACGTTCCTACCGTTTCACCCGCACATACACGCAGGAAATTTCCTTCGCGGTTCATATCAAATACCACAATCGGCAAATGATTTTCCTGACACAGGGTAATCGCTGTTAAGTCCATTACATTCAGTCCTTTTTCATAAACTTCGCTAAAGGTAATATTCTCGTAGCGGGTAGCTGTTTTGTCTTTTTCAGGGTCGGCTGTGTAAATACCATCCACACGTGTTCCTTTTAATACCAGATCTGCCTGAATTTCAACAGCACGCAATGATGCGGCCGAATCAGTTGTAAAATAAGGGTTTCCGGTTCCTGCTCCAAAAATCACTACACGTCCTTTTTCGAGGTGACGCATGGCACGTCTACGGATAAACGGCTCGCAGATTTGTTCCATTTTAATAGCCGATAACAAACGGGTTTTGATGCCTACGCGCTCCAGTGCACCCTGCAAAGCCATTGAGTTGATAACCGTTGCCAGCATTCCCATATAATCTCCCTGTGCCCTGTCAACAATACCTCCTGCAACACCCTGAACACCTCTGAAAATATTGCCTCCACCGATTACAATTGCTACCTCCACTCCCTTGTCGGTTACGGTTTTGATATCTTTGGCATATTGATCCAGAATTTTGGCATCAATACCGTATTGTTGATCGCCCATCAGCGATTCGCCACTTAGCTTAAGCAGTACGCGTTTGTATTTCATGAAAAGGAAAGGATTAAAATCAGCGCAAGTTAACGCAAATAGGATGGAAACAAAAATTAGTGTTTAGCCCCTGCCAACAATTTCCTCTGGTACAGTTGCTGTGCTTGCCCTTATCCATCTTGCAGGACATTTAAACCCCATAAAAAAACTCCGCTATGTACATAGCGGAGTTTCATATCGTGTGGTTGATTGCTCTTGATTAACCTAAAGCAACACGTTTGAATGATTTTACTGTCAGTCCTTTTTCAACACCGTCCAGCATTTGTGCGATGGTTTTAGAACTGTCTTTTACAAACTCCTGGTTCATCAAAGTTGATTCTTTGTAGAATTTACCCAATTTACCCTGAGCGATTTTTTCGATCATGTTTTCCGGTTTGCCTTCAGCTTTTACCTGTTCTTTGGCAATTTCCATTTCACGTGCGATAACAGAAGGGTCGATATCATCCTTATCCAATGCCAATGGGTTCAATGCAGCAATTTGCATGGCCACATCTTTTCCGGCAACAAAATTCGCTTCGGTTGGAGCAGCGGTCAATGACACCAATACACCTAAACGGTTTGCACCGTGGATGTAAGGAACTACGTTGTCTCCTTCTACAATTTCGTAGCGGGTTACATCAATTTTTTCACCGATTTTGCCCACCTGATCCATCAAACGCTCGGCAAGGGTGATTCCATCCATTGGTAAAGCTTTCAACGCATCTGCATCAGCAGGCTTGTTAGCAATGGCAAGGTCGGCAACCTGGTTAGCGAAAGCTACGAAGTCTTCGTTTTTAGCAACGAAATCGGTTTCACAGCTCAACAAGATGATTACACCTGTTTTTCTATCCGCTGAAGTTTTAGCAATAACTGCACCTTCTTTAGCATCACGATCGGCACGGGCAGCCGAAATTTTTTGTCCTTTTTTACGCAAGTAATCAACTGCAGCATCAAAATCACCGTTACTTTCGGTTAATGCTTTTTTGCAGTCCATCATTCCGGCACCGGTCAATTGGCGCAATTTGTTTACATCAGCAGCACTGATAGTACTCATAATATATTCTCCTTTAGTTTATGATTAATTAAAAATGGTTCAAAAAAAATCGGCCTAAGCCGATTTTTTGAATGTTATGCTTCGGTTTCAGCTACCGGGGATGCTTCTTTATCCTCAGCGTCTTTTTCCTTTTTACGCTCTGTTAATCCTTCGGCAATGGCGTTGGTCATTACTTTCGTGATCAAAGCGATTGATTTTGCAGCATCATCATTTGCAGGGATAGCGAAATCAACCAATGTAGGGTCAGAGTTCGTATCAACGATTGCAAAGGTTGGGATGTTCAATTTTTGAGCTTCTGCAATAGCAATATGCTCGCGTTTGATATCTACAATAAACAATGCAGCAGGCAAGCGGTTCAAATCAGCAATACCTCCGAATAATCTCTGAAGTTTTGCCTTTTCACGCTCCAGCATCAAACGTTCTTTTTTGTTGATGTTAGCATAGGTACCATCCTGAGCCATCTTGTCGATGGTTTGCATTTTTTTGATCGATTTACGAACGGTAGTAAAGTTGGTAAGCATACCACCCAACCAACGCTCGGTAACAAACGGCATGTTTACACGTGCAGCTTCCGACTCGATGATTTCTTTTGCCTGTTTTTTGGTAGCAACATACAATACTTTACGGCCCGACTTAACGATGTTTTTCAACGCTTCAGCCGACTCTTCCAGCTTAACAGCAGTTTTATTAAGATCAATCAAGTGGATCCCGTTTTTCTCCATAAAAATATACGGAGCCATTTTTGGATTCCATTTGCGGGTTAAGTGTCCAAAGTGAACACCAGCCTCTAACAATTCTTCTTGAGTTATTTTTGACATGATTTTGAATTTCTGTAAGTGAAAGATTAACGTTTAACGAATTGGAAACGTTTACGAGCTTTTTTCTGACCCGGTTTCTTACGCTCAACCATACGAGGGTCGCGTGTCAACATCGACTCAGCTTTCAAAGCCGGTTTCAATTCTGCATTGTGCATTACCAATGCTCTTGCAATTGCAAGTTTAAGAGCGTCAGCCTGACCTGAAACTCCACCACCATTGATATTTGCTTTTACATCAAATTGTCCAACAGTGCTGGTCAATTCAAACGGGCGGTTAATATCATTTTGTAACATTAATGTAGGGAAATACACTTTCATGTCTTTTCCGTTTACTACAAAGCTACCTGAACCTGCTGATAGATATACTCTGGCTACCGAGGTTTTTCTTCTTCCTAATGCGTTGATTCTTTCCATTTCCGATTAGAATTTTAAAGGTTGAGGTTGTTGAGCGGCATGAGGATGTTCAGTTCCGGCATACACGTAAAGGTTTCTGAAAAGTTCAGCACCCAGTTTGTTGTTAGGCAACATACCTTCGATAGCATGTTCTACAGAATATGTAGGCTTCTTAGCCATCATATCTTTAGCCGTAACAAAACGTTGTCCACCCGGATGACCTGAGTAAAATACATACTCTTTGTCAGCCAGTTTGTTTCCTGTGAAACGGATCTTATCAGCATTGATAATGATCACGTTGTCACCACAGTCTACATGGGGAGTAAAACTCGGCTTGTGTTTACCTCGTAAAATGTTCGCTACCTTAGAAGCGAAACGGCCTAAGGTTTGACCCTCGGCATCCAATACAAACCACTGTTTCGTAACAGTTGCTTTATTGGCAGATTTTGTTTTGTAACTTAAATTGTCCACGTTATTGAAATGGTTTATTCCCTACATAATTAGGGGTGGCAAAAATAGGGTATGATTCGGTAATTCACAACAAATTGTGAAAAAATCATGTGCCGGCTTTGAGGTACATCCAAAAGCCCCCGATTTTAGGGCCTTTCTTAGCTTTGCGGAGGGCAAAATAATTCTTTACCCGGGCATTTTGGTGAATTTATTCCACCGGTAAGTGCCCTTAGTATCATACACATATATAATATAGGTGCCTACCGACATGTAAGAAATGTCTATTTGTATGTACTCCCGGGGTACGGCCGTAAGTTCCCGCTGCCACCAGAGTTTGCCATACATATCTACAATAAACACCCTGCTAAAGTTCGGATTGGACTGAACCAGTGTAAAATAGAGGTAAAAAGGATCGAAGGTGGGCAGAATATCAAACTCAAATCCCGAACAGCTGCCATCTGTGGTGTACTGAACACCATTTCGTTGTTTGGCATCACACTCGCTGCGGTATGTTTTGCCATCGCAGCCGCAAACCGGGTAGAAATCAGGATTAAAACAAGGGGAATACGGACTGATGGAAAGTGAATCAACGCAGCCATATTGTTGAGCCTTAGCCGGCATTAACCACATTAAAACACTTATAAATACATAAACGGTTAAATATCGCATTAATCCCATGGGAATAGAAAGGCAAACATAACACCCTCCCTTTACAATACAGGGAGGATACAAAACTTTTACAAATGGCCTTCGAGTTGCATTAATTTGATTTTGAGAACAGCCGCTACACTTAAACTATCGGTGATCAATCCTTCCTGCACCAACCGGTACAATTCATCAAATGGAATTTTACGGATGGCCAGTTGCTCATTTTCTTCTGGCTGAGCCTCTGTAAACGAAAGGTTCCGGGCCACAAATAAATGCGCCACCTCATCGGTAGCCGAGTTGCTGAGCTGCAACTGCTGAATGGGAATATACTCTTGGGCAATGATTCCGCACTCTTCAAGCAACTCGCGTTTGGCCGATTCAACCGGAGCCTCATCGCGGTCGCCACCACCTTCGGGAATTTCCCATGTATAAGTATGTAACGGATACCGGTATTGACCAACGATCCATGTATTGTTTTCGGTATCCAAAGGCACCACGCCAATGGCCAGTTTTTTAAACTTGACAACCGAATAGGTTCCGGGATTACCGGCCGGATTGAGTACATCATGATGCTCCACCTCAATCCAGGGCGATTCATACACCTGCCTGCGCTGGAGGGTTGTCCACGGATTTTTTTCTGATTCCATCTTCTGTTATTCTTTCAACTGATACTTGTTCATGTATTTTTGATACAAGGCTTGTTGTTCGTTGCTGAAGTCCACCTCGCTACCATCCATATAAACCTTCACCATTTTGCCGGTACGCATATCCAGCACATCTCCTTCGGTCAACAAAAAACTTGCATCCTTACCCACTTCGAGTGAGCCCAATGTTTGATCCACCCCACATACGGTAGCTGCATTGAGTGTAATACATTGCAAAGCCTGCTCGGGTGTGAGTCCATAAGCTGCCGCTGTTCCGGCATTAAACATAACGTTTCGTGTTTCCCAATATCCGTTATGCCCGATTGCAACTGTAATACCTGCATTCATTAACATAGCAGCCGTTTTAAAGGGCTGGTCAATATCACTGTGGTTGTGTTTGGGTAAGCGGTGAATAGTATTGAGGACAACAGGAACATGTTGCTCTTTAATCATATCTGCCACCATCCAAGCTTCTTCGGCATCCACCAATACCAGTTTTAGCTTAGGATATGCTTTAAAAAACTGTAAAGCTCCTGCAATCGTTTGTGCTCCCGAAGCATGCACATACAACCGTTGCGTGCCTTCCATCACTCCTTTCATGGCTTGCAGGCGGGCATTAAACGGTGTTGGTTTG
Organism: uncultured Bifidobacteriaceae bacterium; assembly: GCA_964392775.1. Lineage (GTDB taxonomy): Bacteria > Bacteroidota > Bacteroidia > UKL13-3 > UKL13-3 > UKL13-3. The sequence continues at coordinate 19,107 of CAYMRD010000023.1, read as the reverse complement.
GCAGAGGCCGCATAACTCTGTGCCTGCCTCATAAACTCCTCAATAACCTTCAACTCACGTTCTGTTTTTTGCTGACGGGCATTACCCGGTTCGGCCCACCATCCGGTGTAAACATTAGCTTCGGGCCAGTTGAGGTGTACGCCATCATCGGCTTTGTATGCTGCATCTTCCCAATTCCATCCCGTTGTGCGCATCAAACTTGATGTGCCCGAGATGATACCGCCTTGCGGAACGGCCTGTGTAAATAAAATCCCATTGCTCAAAGCAGTCGGTAAAATTTTAGAATCGGTATTAAAGGCAATCAACGCACGGGCATTGGGATTGAGTTCTCCTGTTTCCCTGAAATCGAGGGTTGCACGCACTGCTTCAATCTCGTTCAGTCCCATCATATTGCTGAGACAAAAAATTCCCGGATAAAGGTGTTTTCCTGTTGCATCCAGAACCGCTGCTCCTGCAATGCTGGTGTCTTGACCGCAATAGATAATTTTTCCGGAAGCGACCACCATTGTTCCATTGGTAAATACCCGGCCATCACCCACATGAATGGTTGCGCCCTTAATGAGCAGAGGTGTTTGTTGTGCATGAACGTTTGTGCAGCAGAACAGAACCATAAAAGTGATGGCTGCACAAAGTTTATTGATAGTAGAATATTGTGTTGGCATAGTTAATCGTTGCAATGGTATTCGTCCTGTGGTTTAGAAATTTTCTTCTCCGCTTTTTCTCCGTTTCGTTTGGCGGCAATCATCTTTTGAATAATGCGCTGACGTGTTTCGCGAATCTCTGCCCGCAGCTGTTCATCGGTTTGTTTGCTGTACATTATGCGTCCATCCACCAAAGTCATATCAGCCGTAGCGTAGATGCTCAGCGGGTGCGCACTCCACAATACAATGTCGGCATCTTTACCCGGTTTGATACTGCCCATCGTTGCATCGAGGTGTAACATTTTTGCAGGATTCAGCGTAACCATTTTCAACGCATCCTCTTCACTCACACCGCCAAACTTCACTACCTTAGCGGCCTCCTGATTCAGTCTTCTGCCCATCTCGGCATCATCCGAGTTGATGGCAGTAAGCACACCCATCTTGTGCAACAACGCTGCATTGTATGGAATGGCTTCCATCACTTCGTATTTATATGCCCACCAATCGGCAAAGGTACTTGCATACGCTCCATGGGCTTTTAACTTATCCGCTACTTTATATCCTTCGAGGATATGCGTAAACGTATTCACATGAAAACGCATGGAGTCGGCCACATGCATCAACATATTGATTTCACTTTGCACATAACTGTGGCAGGTGATAAACCGTTTGTTGTTTAAGATTTCAACCAAGGCTTCCAGCTCCAAATCCTTGCGGGTGTTTGGATTTGTTTTACGCAATTGCTCATACTCTTTTGCTCGGATGAAGGCATCGTAAAATGTTTGCTCTACACCCATACGCGTTTGCGGATACCGAAACCTTGCACCATCACCCCAGTTCGATTGTTTGACATTTTCACCCAAAGCAAATTTGATGAATCCATCCGCTCCGGCTATTTTCATTTGCTCGGGAACAGAACCCCAGCGCAGTTTAACCAAAGCACTTTGACCTCCAATTGGATTGGCCGAACCGTGCAACAGCTGTGAAGCAACAACACCTCCCGCCAATTGGCGGTAAATATTGATATCCTCTGGATTGAGCACATCCCCAATACGTACTTCGGATGAACTGCTTTGTGTTCCTTCGTTTACGCCATTGCTAATGGCAATATGCGAATGTTCGTCAATGATGCCCGCTGTAATATGTTTGCCTGTTGCATCAATTTCAATTGCACTTTTTGCACTCAGGTTTTTACCCACCGCACCAATTTTTCCGTTCACCACCAATACATCGGCATCCGCCAAAACACCTTCCTGCTCGTTGGTCCATACCGTTGCATGTTTAAACAAGAGTGTTTGTTGTACCGGCTGTTTTGTAAGACCATAATCGGTAAACGGATAAGTGATGGCTTGCGGAACAGCAGGAATACCTGTAGTGTCTTTTGCTGCAAGAATTTCCTTAATCGAATCTTTCCAAAGCAGTTGAACCGGCATTCGTGTACCCGAAGAAGATACCCAAAAACCTTTGAGTGATTGAACATGATATGGAAGACGGCTGCTATCCACCTTTTCAACCCATACCGAAAACCGAATAAGACTGTCTGTTTTTCCGGATGCTGTAAAAGTATATTGATTTGATTCCTCCGAAACCTGAACCGTCAGCGTGTCTTTTCCTGTCAGCTTGTATTCCGTTTTACCTTTGACTTTGGAAACCATCAATGTATAAGCAGAAGCCTGTGGCAATTGAATATTATATTGACCGCTCAATACATAGGCGGAAGATGTATGTACCGTGTATGGAATTCCCTTTACCCAGGTTTGCACAATCACTGCTTCTTCACTAAAAATGGGAGCCGATGTTACAATCAAATTGGCATACATGCCCGCCTGAATCGCGCCAATCTCCTTTTGCATGTTTAACAAGGCTGCCGGTGTTTCAGTCAGTGCTTTGAGCGCTTTTGATTCGGACAATCCACACTTCACAGCCTTGCGAATATTTTTGAGAAAGCGACCGGCATCGCAGCCATCTGTTGTGATTGCAAAAGGAATATTTGCTTCCGATAATAAACGGAGATTGAACGGGGCCATTTCCCAATGTTTTAAATCGGATGTGTTCACAAACTCGGCATCAAACGGATTCTCCACATCCACCATACCCGGAAAATTAACCGGCACCACCAGTGTAGCTCCTGTGGCTTTAATGGCATCCGTCATCTGGTACTCATCACCCGAACCTTTGATGATATATTGTTTTCCGAACTCATCACCTATTTTATCAGCTCTCAGAATATTGAACTTCCCATCAGCCACAAACAGGGAGGGTAGTTTGTTATTTTGTATAAAGTTTTCGAGGGAGAGATTGGTTTCGCGTTGTTGGGTTTGGTACCATTGCGCATCGTAATAGGTTTGGCGCAACAAAGCTATACTGCCCATGAGCGATGACGGATATTGCTGGCGTGATGAACCCTTGTTAAATGAATAGGAAGCTGCCGCTTTGGCTTTCAGAATCGTTTCCTGATCGGCTCCATTACCGGTAAACACCAATGCAGATGTGCCTCTGCAAATTCCATCCTGCTGTGCGGTGAGAACGGTTCCAATTCCACAGGCACGCAACTGTGCAGCTTTTTTTTCATCCACTGCAAAATGATTTACACTGTGAAACTCTGATTTAATTGCTTCGTTCCAATTGTAGGCTCCTTTTTTAGCCGAAACAAACTGACGGGTTTGTTGCTCCGGTTTGCGGTTATCGGCAACAGGTTGTATGCCATACGAAGCATACAACTCTACAAAAGCCGGGTACACAAAACGACCACGGCAATCTACCAGCATCACTTCTTTGGGTAATGTTTTGGACGGTCCGGCATACACAATCTTGCCGTCTTTTACCCAAACCATAGCATTGGATATGTGCGTATCGGCATTTATAAATACCGTTGCTCCCACAAGTGCATATTCAGAAGGAACCACATGTTGCGGACCATTTACGGGAAAAGTTGTTTGAGCGTGCAGAACAGATAAACATCCTGCGAACAGCATCAGCAATAAAATTCTCATGTTTGAGCAAGTAACGTAATTTGACCCACACCATCAAACCGCTTAAAAAAAGTGGCTGTCGGGAAGATGTCAACCTGCACTTGCACACCCTGTCTCTGGAAGGGATCAACCGCACACGTTCTAAAAAAACTTGGAGTGGGATTCCTTTCAGGGGCGGTGGACTGAAGATGTTTAGCTGACAACAGGATAGATTCAGTAAAAAAATAAAGCGGCCAGCACCAAGGTGCTGGCCGCTTTTACCACTCTGTTATTTAGGGTTAACGTGAGTATTTTACCGAAGGAGCGTAACCGACCCTGAGTATTTATATTTCTTACCGCTGTAGCTGGTTGCCGTTACCTGATATACATAAACCTCCTGTGGACAGAATTCGCCTGTGCCCAACATTCTGCCATTCCATCCTGTCTCTGCCTCCGTAGAAGAGAATACCAACTGCCCCCAGCGGTTGTAAATAAAGATCTCTATCGACAAATATCCATTGGCAACTACCTTAAACACTTTATTACAGTTAGGTGTTCCATCTATACAATCTGCCTGACTATTCGCACCATTTTCTCCATCCGGTCTGAATGCATTCGGAATAAACACCGTAATATCCGGTTCAATACATACCCTGTCTTCGGTTGAATCCACACATCCGTACTGGGTGGTGACTCTCAGCGTTACCTTCTGACAAGCCGTATCTGCGGCATACTCAACATTCGTTGGATTAACCTCTGTTGTGTAGCGATCGCTTCTGTCGCTCAAATCTGGCCCCGGACCAAGGTTCCACAAATAGTTCAATGTACCGTTATCAATCACTGATGATGAATTGATGAAGTTAAAGAACGGTTTGGCGATTGTGGTTTTGCGTGGATCCGATGTATATTCTGCATAAGGTATCGGCCTTGTATTCATTGTTCTCCAACCACTGGTAGCGCTACATGATGTATGGTTTGTTGAACTTACTGTTACACGTGTGTGGTAACGTCCGCTTACCTGTGTATTGTAAGTATTTACCGTTCTGCTAACAGATGAATCCGTTGCTCCCAATCCAGGTTCATTTTGCCATTCCCACAGAAACTGAGCATTGCTCACACCGGTTGGAGCCGCTCCGAAATTGCTTGTCAATGGCACACAACCATCCGTGTTCTCTGATAATACATCCGCATGTGGAGCATGGTCAATATACAATATCACACCAGAACTGTCTATGGCACATTGATCACCATTAGTACCCATTACTTTTTTCAGGGTTGTGGCTGTCAACTGCACTTGTCCCGCACTCCTATCCATAGTACCTGTGCGGTACTGTGCCGAGAGTTGGGTTTCTGTTCCGGGAACATAAGCACCATCACCTGATGTGCTCCATATAAAACCGTATCCGGCATTAGGAGCCTGTTGCAATGATACTGTGGCCTGGGAGTCGTAGGTACAAATCGCCTGAGGTGTCAGTGCTGTGATGCTTGGTGGTTCTTGTACGTAGATACTATCCATATCTGAATTGCTACAGGCGGCCGTAGTGCTATTGTCTGTGTATTTCACCTTCAACAGGTGCATACCGGGAGCTGCCGTAGTGCTGTTAAACACCGTACGAGAACTGTTCACTCCCGGGTTTGTATTCATGCTATACGAACTGCTCGAACCCGTTAGATCCATACTTGAAGATGGCTCAAATGTGACTCCTGTATTGTTGGTAGCCCATACTCTCATATAAACCTGTTTGGTGTTCTGACATACGTTCATCGAGTCGCCCTGATTGTCAAACACTATTCGCACCGATGGTACACGTGCCACGCGCATCGTCATACTGTCTCTAACCAAACAGTTTGTTGATGTATCATTTACATACATCTTGTACGTTGCTTGTGATGAACCGGCAGGAATGTTTACTGCGGGTGCATTAAAATCCTGCTGTCCGTTTACAATCACCGTTCCCACCAGTCCTGCTGTTGCGCTGGTCCAATAGGTCTTGCCTGTTGCCGGAGTAATCGTTGCACCCGAACGCTGGCTGATGTTAAAGACCGGCTCATTGTTACATACCAACACATCACTGCCTGCATCAATAGCCGGTGGACGGGTTACGTTAAACTGCACAGTATCCTCTTTCGAACATTGAATCCCTGTTGGGTATGTACGGGTATATTTATACGTCATAATATTTATGGCGGGCAACCTCAGTACACCCGGGCGCAGCGGATCAAAAAACCAGCGCTTGTTCAAACCACTTGTTGTTGAATAAATTCCGGCACCCGACCAATCTTCTCCCTCTGCTGTAGTTCCTCCATTGGGTTTATATCCTTGCTGCACCGCAGTGATGGCATAAATACCGCCATTCTCACACCATATTAGTTTTGGTCCCCCGTCAGTTGGTGGTACTCCATAAATTGTTACACTTGCCGAATCACGTTTCGAACAACCTCCAAAGCTAGCCGGAGCTGTATATTTAAACTGTATCCAGTTTACAAACGACCCCACTGTATCGTGACTTGGTATATTCTGTAAGCTATCTACCAATACACTTGCCCCTGAATTCACTATTGCTCCGGGAGCCGGTGGATAGGTCCATACGCCTGAACCGCCCGGCTGATTGTTGGCAAAGCCCGGAAGTAATACCATACTCTCCGACCGGCAAGCCTGAGTAGTTGGCGGCCGCGTTAATATAGGAAGAGGCTTAACCGTGAGCTGGACTGTATCCGGCACAAAACATTCCTTATACCGGGCTGCGGTATCGGGATAGCTACTGTAAACTATCAGCTCATATTTAGTTGGCGAGGCCGTATTGGTTGGCCATACTCTTACCTTGTTATTAGAGCCTTTATTCTGTATGATCTGGCCCGTTGATAAATCCTTCCACTGGTACAATTGTCCTCCATAACCTGCAAGTGTTACCGTATCTCCATAACACAACGATGTATCCTGGCCTGCGTCAGGGAAGATTCTTCTGTTTACGTACAACATCATCGTGTCGGTTTGTTTACAGTTAAACGTATCTGTAAGCTCAACTATATACTGGCCCGAATCGGTAGCTAAAATGGTACGGGTGGTATCCTCTGTATTCCACAGGTACTTTTTAATATTACCAAAGTTATCACCGGGATCCAATGTAAAGGTATCTCCATAGCACATACGGCTTGAGTCATAAAGCAGGCCTACCGGTAAACTCTTCACTGCCACCATTACCGAATCGTAACTTCGACACTGGTTGATATCTCTTACCTGAATTGTATAATAACGGGTAGTTCCCGGACCTACCGTATAGAGTGCAGATGCAAAATTGGGTGCATTCAATGGTGTTAAGGCAGTATCGCGAATACTATTATACCATCTATAGGTGTATGGCAATGCGCCCCATTTTGCCGTTGCCGATATCTGCACAGTTGAACCGGCACACACAATCGTATCCCTGACAACAGCTTTTACAATCGTGTCTGCCTGTATCGTATCGTAAAACGTGCGTGTACAAAATACACCATTTGGACCCGGAGTACGTGTTTGTAGCATCACCAGATACTTACCTCCTTCCTTGAATGTAAGATTAAATGGTGTGGTACTTGTTGATGTATATGGATTTTGACTCATACTGTAATCGCCCGGCACACTCGATATCTGCCACAACACGCTTGATGGTGCCAAACTCGGTTTGTTATTCGTGTAACCCACTTGCCACGTCCCACATTTCAGGTCTACCTTATTGATACTTAAATCTGCCCGGCCACGTACTTTTACCGAAAAGGCACGCGTTATCCTTCCCGGGTTCGGACAGCGGCTATCCAAAGCTGATATCGTAAAGTAATAAGGAGTGTTACTTGCCCTGTTGTCATCCGGAGTCCAGCAAAACTGGTACTGATCCTCCCGCGGACCACCAATAGGTGCCGGTTTATGCCGGTCCAACGGATTATATGTTGGCAAAAAAGTAGCTCCTAAATTAGCCAGGGCCGCATTCCAAGACAAAAACGTGGTATCACTAAGCGTAGGAGGTGCCAAATCTGTATCCTTGGCAGTTACCGTAAAGCATAGCTGCTCGCCTGCATGTGTTTCCCACTTATACTTGGGAGCATTGGGATTAGAACCTTCCGGAGGGTTGGTTACAAAACGGGGAATATTGTTAGGTTGGCAATTCGCCAACAGAACCATCTGCATATCCCTGCGCGTGGTGCCGATAACCGTAGGCACTCCATTAATCGTTTTCCATTGTTTAACCGCAATGGCCATTACGCCATACCAGTTAGCAACAGGAGCTCCACCCGGAGTAAACGTAATATCTCCTGTTTCAGGATCGCAGTGAATACCACCCGGAAACTCAGCATCAGGCGCACCCGACCATGGCATTGGTTTATCATACGCCCAAGGGAGTATGTACGAAACAGGCTGATTAGCCCCTTGTAAACATGGTGTAAATGCAAATGTCAATGAATCATAATCCGGATCAATAGCTCCATTGTTAAATACAAAGTTCTCGCCTCCGCACATAACCGCAAATGGATCATTGCTTAGCTCCGGAGAACTGTTACATGGACTTACTGACAGGCAACGGTTGACAACAGCTTCCATGTAAAATTGCTGATTGGCTGATCCCGTTGCAATCTGCCCATTGCGACAACACAAGTCCCATGAAAAACGCACATTGCAACAATTTGCCGGGATACCGGATGTCGGGCCAATATTTACAAAACCCTTAAACTCATACCGTTCAACACCCGGAGTATATGTACCCGGAGAAACACAATTCATATTATTACAGGTATTCTTAGATGTTGGACAACGTAAATTGATATTTACATCTCTCACACTAACCAAGTCAAGGCTTGGGCTAAAAAAAGTAGTACCCTCGCACCCGGGGTCAGCCCCCTGCACCCTGATTCCTTGAGCACATGGCCCTCCACATGTACTACTGCAAAGCAAAGCTGCACCAGCATCACAATTACGATAGATAACCAAAGTAACCTCAAAAATACCCGGTGTACCGGTACACTTATATGTAATATCACTCCCTACAACATGGGATGCATTGGCTGCGGGCAATCCAATGCATAAAGCCGATACCAAACTCCAGGCAAAAAGGCTTGTTTGCTTTAATAGCCTATTCATTCCACTTGTAATCTTATCTTTCATAACTGTACTCTTTTGAACATTCAAACTTACGATGATTGCTTCTTAATTTTTTCTTAAGAGGGTTAAGCACCTGTCTTTAAATAAATTATTAGTCGCTTTTATACTCAATTATTACTCAAAGCTACGATAAGCTCTTCTTACTATTTTATTAAGAATGAACCGGAACTGTTTTTTAAGATAAAATTATCTGACTGTTGGAAAGATGTCAACTTGCCCTTGCGCACCCCTGCCCCTGGCGGGGACCAGCCGCACACTTTCTAAAAGACTTGCGGGCGGAACTCCCTTTAGAGTTAGGGGGTTCGGAGGATGGAAGAAGTTTAATTAAAGAAACACTGCTAATGGGAACAGCGTATATAGTCGTTTCAGTCGTAACGGCTGAGCAATCCTAATAATCCTCCGGTATGTACCAACAGAATATTGCTTCCTTTAGGAAAATACGATTCGCTCACTAACGTAAGCACAGCCTGCATCATTTTGCCGGTGTATACCTGATCAAACAATATTCCGGTTTGAGACGCCATCTGATCTATCAGAGCCAGCAATTCGAGAGTTGTTTTGGCATATCCACCTCCATGAAAACGGTGGTGTAAGGTCCAGTTATCATATTCAGGAGTCAGCAGCCGTATATCATCTTCAATACCTTTGGCTCCCTTTAATACACAGATTCCTTCTACATTGATGTTTAACGGCAAAGCGGCTTTGATTAAGCCGGCCATGGTCGTTCCTGTTCCTGCCGCGCATACCACATGCGAATATCCGCTTATATCTTTCAATATTTCTTCGCAACCTTTGGCAGCCAGCACCCCTCTACCGCCTTCATCAATAAAATACGTATGCTCCGTTTCAACGCTCCGGTACAATTGTTCTTTATCACGATAGGCTTCACGCGATACAAACCGGAGTTGCATGCCCCAGGTACGGCAAAGCCCCAACATGTGGTTTTGAACTTCTTCCCCACGCACAAATGCCATCGTTTTAAACCCATACATTGCACCTGCACATGCCAGTGCCACCAGGTGATTGGAGTATGCTCCCCCAAAACTTACCAGCGTATTTTTACCTGTATCACGTGCATCTTCCAGCACATATTTGAGTTTGCGCCATTTGTTGCCCGATATAAAAGGATGGATCAAATCATCACGTTTAATATGAACGGTTACTCCCTGTTCTGCAAACGATGGCAATACAACAGGCTGGATGGGCGACTCAACTACAAGCTCAAGCATATTGTTTAAACTTTACAAGAGAACGGGGATGCGCATACACCATCATTACTGTTAGCATCAACAATGGAGCTGCCGGAACGCGGTATCGTGATACGCCCACAGGGCCGGTTGCCAGTGCAATGTACATCACCAATATAGCGATTGGTACCCGCAAGGTAAGCGGACTCCCTGCGTTCAATACAAACAGCACAAAACAGACTAACACAATTATATTCCAGCACAAGTTGCAAAACATCATCATCAATGCCGGAAGCGGAATCGTTTGCACAAACGCCACCAACCGGCTCACCTCTCCTGCCTGCACTTCATGCAACAATCCCGGATGGTTCCCTGTTTGAATATTGAAAAAATGATAGATTTCAAACCGTCCCGGATCAACAAAAAATGCGATTACACCTTTGGTAAAAACTTTGGCAAACGATACCGGATACGTTTTGATAATAGCTGTTGCAGCCGAATCAAAACACTCTAACCGTTGGCGGTAACCGGTGTACGAATTTGCTTGCTGAACTACGTTTGCTACCACACTATCGGCTACTGTTTCACCACACGCATCGGCCAAAGCAAAACGTGCATTGTATTTAAGTTGATTGATATATTTGATGCTGCTGTAATGGTAAAACCCTGTTGCATATTTGTTTTGCAGGCAGATAAGGTGAAACACCAACCCAACACCCAATAAGGGCAACAAAAAACCAATGGATTGTTTGTATTTAACAACACTCCAAACCATCGCCACCAAAACCAACCAAGGCAAAAACAAAGACACCGGTTTGGTTAATAAGCACAGACAGAGAATCACTGCAACAACCACACTTCGCTTGAGCGAAGGTTGTTGTATAAACCGCCACACAACGACAAACAACCAAAGCAACAGCGATTGAAAAATAATTTCCGTCATCACAAAATTGGCATGAATGAACTGTGCCGGGTAAAACAACAGTGCGATGATGCCTGTATTATTTAATCGTTTGGCATCTACACCCAACTCCAGCGCAAAACGATACACAACCACACAATTAAAAATGCTCAACACATTTTGCAACACCAAAATCCATATCCACCCGAAAGGTAAAAAGGAAAACATAGCCAATAAGCCTGCATACAGCGGAGGGCGAATCGAAAAATAATCAATCAGCAATGGTGCATTCCATTGTTCGGCATACCATGAGCCGTGGTGCAACAGGTTGTCGGCCTGCATCAGGTAACCATACGAATCAACCAGCAATACCTGCTTAAACACCAATGCAAGCGAAGCGTACACCAAATGCACTGCCACAATAAGCAATAGAGGACGTTTAAGGCCGGGTTCAATCATCGGTTAACGTATTCGGAGTTTGGCTCCAACCGGAATTGTATTATCAATAATACCATTGAGTCGTCTGATTTGTTCAGGTGTAACACCATACTTGCGACTCAGTGAGTACAAAGTGTCTTTTTCTTTCACCAGATGGTATACCGGTTCATCCGGATTGTCATTGGCAATTTCTTCTTTTGCTTTTTCGCCATTGAGCGGAACCACAATCAATTCTTCTCCTACTTTAATCGTATCCGATTCGAGTTCATTTAAAGCCTTAAGTTCGGCCAAACTGAGGTTGTATAGTCGCGCAATCGAATACAGGGTTTCACCCTGACGAACCTGATGATAGCCCGGTATCACCGACTCTTCATTGGGTTGGATGGCCGGTTGGTTAGGATTGATAATCAAACGTACGCCCGCTTTGATATCATCCGTATGCAGGTTGTTCAGTGCCTTGATTCCATCCACCTGTACATTGTATTTTTTGGCAATGGCAAACAGGGTTTCACCGGGTTGTACCGTATGAAAAAATGCTAAGTCTTCTTTCACTCCATGCAATTCCAGATCGTACTCATTATTTGGAATGCCCGGTTGCGATGTTTCTACATTCTTTTTCGGATCCTCATAAATATGGTTATCTATAACGGTATCCACCCGCATGGCCGGCATCGGGACAACCCTCAACACCACCGAATCGGCACGTTTGGATTGCAGGTTAATCACCTGACCTTTCTCCGGCTCCTGACCTTCTTTCATGCGGTTGTATTTGAGCAAACGCGACAATTTTACGGCATACCGTTGTGAGATGACATGCATCGTTTCGTAGCCTTCAACCGTATGCGTAGCCACTTGACCTTTGTAGTTTTTAGGTTTTAAATACAACGTATCACCGGCATGGATATAATCGGTTTTGTACAGGTCGTTATACTTATACAATTGCCATACCCGCATATCGTAAGCCAAAGCAATAGAAGCGTAACTCTCACCCGGTTTTACGATAGTTGCCGGAATTTTATTGACGACAAGATTTTGCTGTTGCTGCACCATTTCCTTTTTCTCTTCGGCAATTTCTTTCACTTCCACAGCCGTTGGTTTCATCTGATCAAAACGTTGCAGGTTATTTTTTTCGATGGTAGCAATCAATATTTCACCATACTTGGGATTGGTAGCATAACCGGCCTTGCGCAAACCCATCGCCCAGCTTTTATAATCAGTGGGTTCGAGGTCAAACAAAAATGCATACCGTTGTCCCTTCATTAAAAAATCAGAATGATCGCGGTACGAATCGAGTGAAGTAGGATACTTGCGAAAACATTCCTGTGGAGCATCATCATCCTCATTCAAGGTTTCGCCCTTCCATTCGGCTTTACACTTAATTCCAAAATGGTTATTGGCAACCATTGCCAGGCGGCTGTTGCCATTGCCCGACTCAAGCAACCCCTGAGCCAGCGTAATACTGGCCGGGATGCGGCTGCGATGCATCTCATCAACAGCAAGGGGGGCATACTTCTCAACATACTGCTCCACTGTCATTTTAAACGGGAACTCCGTGGTTGGAACCGGTTGTGCATCAACACCTGATGACCCTAAAAGGCAAACTGAATAAAATAAGAAAAATTTAAGACCTCGTTTCATGCATACGAAAGTAACAACCAAAGCCCGCCAAACCTTATCCCCAAAGGTACTCTTTCCCACAGGTGTATACTTATCTGTGCAAATTTGCAACTTGGTTCCCCTGTAACTTTATTGTCTCACAATAAATCATAAATTTGTCGGTTCAACACATACGCTACATGCAAAAATTATCATTCAATTGGTTGGTTCTTGTTCTGCTATCCGGACTTAGCAATATGCTATTTGCGCAATTGCACCAGCAACCGTCTGTACTCAAAAAAACACCGGAATGGAAAATTACAGCCGATAAAAAGGAAGTAACCATTGGGGACGTGGTGACACTTACCCTGACCAGTGAGATTGAAAAGGACTGGTATATGTACTCCAACGATTTTGATCCGAACCTCGGACCGATTGCGGCAGAGATTCTGTTCACCAAACATCCGTCTTATGAAACGGTTGGAAAAGTTACACCCATAGGCTCCAAAAAACATTTTGAAGAAGTATGGGGCGGTGATGTTTCAGTATTTACCGGCAAAGGAGTCTTCAAACAAAAAATAAAAATATTGAGTGTTGATCCAAAAATCAGCGTCTCATTGTATTTTCAGGAATGTTCGGAAATTACCGGAGTATGCATGCCTCCGTTCGAACAAAATTATGATGTAAAAGGATTGTTTACGGTTAAGAATACGGCCACAGCAGAAGGTCAGCAGTCAGCAGCGGGCAGCGGGCAGGCGGCTGTTAGCAGTCAGCAGTCAGCAGTCAGCGGTGCACAACCACCTGTTGACAGTGCCGTTGTAATGGCAGCAACAGCCGAAAACAACAAACCGAAAACCGAGAGTGAAGCACCGAAAACCGAAGAAAGTTTTCTTACTTTTTTATTGCTTGCCCTGGTTGGTGGATTGGTAGCAGTAGCAACACCTTGCGTATTCCCGATGTTACCGATGACCGTTTCGTTCTTCACCAAAAAAAGTGAAACCCGTGCACAAGGTATTCGCAGAGCATCCACTTTCGGACTTTCAATCATAGGGATTTATGCATCACTCGGATTGCTGTTTGCCTTTTTCGGTCTTGGACCTGATTTTGGAAACTGGCTCAGCACACACTGGATACCTAACTTGTTGTTTTTTGTAATTTTCCTGGTATTTGCAGCATCTTTTCTGGGTGCGTTTGAAATCACCCTGCCACATGCATTTGTCAACAAAATTGATTCAAAATCGAGCATGGGTAGCTTTACGGGTATTTTCTTTATGGCCTTTACATTGGTACTGGTTTCATTTAGTTGTACCGGCCCTATTGTGGGCAGTTTATTGATTGAAGCGGTAGGCGGTAAATTCACCAAACCCTTATTGGGTATGGCTGCATTTGGTGCAGGTTTGGCATTGCCATTTACCTTATTTGCCATCTTCCCAAGCTTTTTATCCAACCTGCCAAAATCGGGTGGGTGGCTAAACTCGGTAAAAGTGGTTTTGGGATTTGTGGAAATTGCTTTTGCCTTTAAGTTTTTAAGCACTGCCGATGTGGTTTACCATTGGGGCATTTTAGACCGTGAAATTTACCTCTCCATCTGGATAGTGATTTCATTCTTATTGGGTATGTATCTGTTGGGCAAACTTAAGTTTAGCCACGATAGTGATATGCCTTATGTAAGTGTGCCACGTTTTGTTTTGGCTCTGGCATCCTTTACGTTTGGTGTATATATGATTCCGGGATTGTTTGGCGCTCCGCTCAAAGGATTGTCGGGTTTATTGCCTCCTATTCAAACACAGGATTTTGTAATTGGTGCAAACGCATCTTCTTCTTCAGCCAATCAGCATACCAACGAATCAAACAGCAATATCAAACATGCCGACTTCCTGCATTTACCGCACGGGCTCACCGGTTATTTTGACTACAAGCAGGCACTTGCCGAATCGAAAAAACAAGGCAAACCTATCTTCATTGACTTTACCGGACATGCCTGTGTAAACTGCCGCAAAATGGAAGAATATGTATGGTCGAAACCGGAAGTATTAAAACGTTTGCAAAATGATTTTATCATCGTGAGTTTGTATGCCGATGAGCGCAAAGAATTACCTGAAAGCGACTGGTATACTTCGCCACGTGATGGCAAGGTTAAAAAGACCATTGGCGAGCAGAATCAGGACCTGCAAATCAGCAAATACAATTTTAGCGCACAACCCCAGTATGTGGTGATTGATGCCAACGAACAACAACTCTCGGGACCCAACTTTTTTGATACCGATGAGCAAAAATTTATTAATTTTTTAGATGCCGGAAAACAAGCTTTTGACGCAGCGAAAAAATAATTAGTATATTTGAGCTACAGTAATTCAAAAGTAGATGACAGTACTGCAATTAAAAAAGCGAATCAAATCTGAAGTTGATCATATCAGCAACGAAAAACTATTGGAGCAAGTGTTAGCTATACTTGAGGAGCATACTACTAAAGACAAAAAGGTGGATTTATCTGAATTTTTCGGCACCATACCTTTTAAAGGAGACTCTCTTGAATTTCAACAAAAACTAAGAGCCGAGTGGAGTGAGTAAATACTTTCTGGATACAAATGCAATTGCCGACTTGTTTTCAGGCAAAAATAGTATTGACATCATTAGTACGCCCGTTAGAGTATATATTTCAATCATATCAGTTGCCGAGTATTTGTCCAGTCCGTATCTCACTGCCTCACAACTGAAACAGTTTAATCGCTTCTGCAATAGAGTAGAGGTTGTCAATTTTTCTCTTGTCGAGAACCCGGAACTTATTAATCTAACGGTCAAGCTTCGCAAACAATACAAACGCAAGTTGCCTGACACAATCATCGCTGCAAGTGCGATTCATAAAAAAGCCGTATTGATTTCCAGAGATACCACGTTTCAAGGAATCAAGGAACTCCACCTAAAATTAACCACATGAACAGCATCAAACAACATTTTACCGAAGCACAATCCATCCTCAATCAATTTTTGGCGGATGATCAAAACTTTGCAAACCTCGAAGCAGCCGGAATGCTGATGACCGAAGCCCTGCGTAGCGGACATAAAATAATCAGCTGCGGCAACGGAGGAAGTTTGTGCGATGCCATGCATTTTGCCGAAGAACTCACAGGCCGTTACCGTGACGATCGCAAACCTTTGGCTGCTATTTCCATCAGCGATGCTTCACACATGGCTTGTGTGGGCAACGATTACGGGTACGAATTTGTATTCAGCCGCTACCTCGAAGCGGTTGGCAATACAGGTGATGTGCTGCTGGCCATTTCCACCAGCGGCAACTCTGCCAATGTTTTGAAGGCCATCCACGTGGCCAAACAAAAAGGTATTCACGTAGTAGGTCTCACCGGAAAAGACGGAGGCAAGATGGCCGGTTTGTGCGATGTGGAAATACGTGCGCCACACAGCCCTTATGCCGACCGTGCGCAGGAGATTCACATCAAGTGCATCCACTCTCTGATTGATTATATTGAACGTAACGTTTAATCTCTATACTTAATTTATGAAACCAATAGCCATTGCCATCCACGGAGGTGCAGGAACGATTCTGCGCAGCCTGATGACTCCCGAGAAGGAAGCTTTATACATCCAAGGATTGAGCGAGGCTATTGAAGCCGGACACCGGATTTTGGCTACAGGCGGAACTGCTGTTGATGCCGTTGAAGCAGCCGTGGTTTCACTCGAAAACTTCCCGTTGTTTAATGCAGGTAAAGGTTCCGTATTCACAAACAAAGGAACACACGAAATGGATGCCAGCATTATGGATGGAGCCTCCCTCGAGGCCGGTGCCGTGAGTGGTATCAGCAATGTGCAGAATCCGATAACACTTGCAAAAGTTATTAAAGATAAAAGCGGACATGTGTTTTTATGTGGTGCCGAAGCCGAAACCTTTGCCCGTCAGATGAACCTTACGTTTCAACCCGATGATTATTTTTACGAAGAAAGCCGTTACCGGCAATGGCTCGAAACCAAAGACAGCGATGGTTATCAATTAGACCATACCGTACACTCTCTCGAAGGCAAAAAGTTTGGAACAGTTGGGGCGGTAGCATTGGACTGTTTTGGTAATATCGCGGCAGCAACATCAACCGGAGGCATGACCAACAAACGCTTCGGTCGAGTAGGCGATTCGCCCGTGATTGGAGCCGGAACGTATGCCAATAATAAAACATGTGCGATCAGCTGCACCGGACATGGAGAGTTTTTCCTGCGTGCCGTAGTTGCTTATGATATCAGCTGTTTGATGGAATACAAAGGCCTAAGCCTTAAAGACGCTTGCAACTATGTGGTAAAAGATAAACTGGTAAAATTTGGAGGCGAAGGCGGATTGGTTGCTATTGATACCAACGGAAATATCGAACTCCCTTTTAACAGCGAAGGCATGTACCGTGCCTGGAAAAAAGGCGATGCGGCTACTGAGGTGAGGATTTATGAAGACTAGTTTATCCAGTGATTTCGGAGGCCATACAAAATGCCTGAAACGAACTCATAATGGTGGCTGAAATAGGCAACAATCTAAAAATTGCGAGATTCTCGCAAAATCTCGCAATTTTTACTAGTTTTGTTTGAAGCGTTGAAAGCTTATGATAGAGAAACCTCCTAAAGAAAAACTTAACGGTAAGATATTTGAACTTTATTCAAAGCTCACTGCGAATAATGAAATTAAGTCCATACAGGATGAGTACATGTATTGGGATAAGGTAAAACAGCGCGCAAAAGCTAAAAGATATGACCTAAAGGATGTTTGGAGTGCTGTTAAAGTTTCTCGTATAAGTGGGTACAAATTATTACACTTTGGAAATTATGTATTCAGGTATATGAGTACTGAATCCATCCAAAAATCACTTCATCATTTTGATTTAAACATTGGTGGCATGTTGGGCAGTAACTCGGGCATTGCCGAAACTGACAAAACCAAGTTTATGTTGAGTTCCATTATGGAAGAAGCTATTAGCAGCAGCCAAATGGAAGGGGCCAATACCACACGTAAGCAGGCCAAAGATATGATTCAACGTGAGTTGAAGCCTAAAACAAAATCAGAGCAAATGATCATGAACAATTATGTTACCATGCAGCATATTGTTCAGCATAAAACCAACCCACTCTCTCCGGAAACACTACAACAAATTCACCGCCTGATGACCCACAATACCTTGGATGATACAGGCGAAGAAGGCGTGTTTAGAAGCAATGATGAAATATTTGTAGTTGATCATATTAAAAGCGAAGTGGTACATACACCGCCAACCAATACCGAACTTGAAAAGCTGATACAAGACTTATGCGTATTTTTTAACGAGGAACAACAAGACTTCATTCACCCGATTGTAAAAGGAATCATTATTCATTTTATGATTGGCTGGATACACCCATTTACGGATGGAAATGGCAGAACTGCCAGAGCATTGTTTTATTGGTATATGCTCAAAAATGGGTATTGGCTAACCGAATACCTATCTATTTCCAGAATTATTAAGGGAACTAAGGTCCAGTACGAAAAGGCTTATCTATATACTGAGAGTGACGAAAATGATTTAACCTATTTTATTCATTATCACCTTAAAACCATGGAAAAGGCCTTTTCCGCTTTAAAGGAATACATTGATAGAAAACAACGTGAAGTGGTGCAGTCCGCCCGCTTCCTTAAAATTCCGGGTGTAAATGATAGAATGGCTCAACTGCTTAAGATTATCAATGAAGATGCAGAACGAGTGTTTAACAGTAAAGAAATTGAAAAACGTTTCGGTATTTCAAACTTTACCGCCCGAACTGACTTAAAACAATTGGTAGAACTCGGCTTTTTGGAAGTGGTTCAAGTCAATAAAATAAAACAAAACTTTGTAAAGTCAGTCCACTTTGACCGAAATATAAAAAAATACATCTAATGAAACTGCGAGATTTTGCGATAATCTCGCAGTTTCATTACCTCATGATTTCCCTATCTGAATAAAGTTTAGACGAGCAGCTGGTTATGGTAAAAGAAACCGCAAATCGGTGCTTCCTGATTTGTTTTTGAGTTGCTTTCATGTAAGTTGACTTTTGCGCGGTAAAGGTGGCTGAGCGCATTGTAGTGAGGCACGAGTTTCAGTGCCAGTTGAAGCCACAAGATTTCACACAAAGAGACTGTTTTCATAGTCAAATTATATAAAACTGATTGACTATCCGCTTTTAGGCAAGTAAATCTTAATGTTAAACTGTTTCCTGTTTTGTGCAATGGGACACCCTAAGACAAGAGAGTCTAAATTTT
>CAYMRD010000022.1:0-42875 GCA_964392775.1 uncultured Bifidobacteriaceae bacterium | reverse complement strand
TCAATATGCAATTAAATCCAAAACCGACTTTTTGAGGGGCGACTAATTATGTTGATTGTCGCGAGGCTCTGCTCGCGATGGCGAGTTTACCTCGCTAGTTAATATGGTAGTCACTTCGAACATTGGGTTGGTTTATGCGCGAGCGTTCGTATCGAGAAGGGAGAATGTTGATTAAGTTGCTGCGGGGAGACGTGCTTAATTAACGAAGTAGTATCCCCAAAATCATTTCTCCTTTTGATCATTTATAAGTAATATGCTTATTGAAATAAAAAACAAGGCACCACGCAATGGCGTATATATACAAGTTGGCAGAAACCCTATGGACGATACTGCAACCCGAATAGACTAATGAACACGACAACTGGATAAACCAATATATAATGACTTTAAGACAAGGGCACCCCACTATTAGATGTTGAAAAGGACTTTTTGAAAATAATTCCCGTAATATTGTAATATGAATTTTTAAAACACGTACACCAATGAAAAACAAACTTTCATCACTCCTGAGAAAAGTCTTTTTAGGTTCATTAGCGGGTATTGCAGCAAGCAATACAAGCACTGCTAACACCACTGTGACAGTGTTTGAACCAACTAAGGGGGACACCAAATTTGAATCTATCTTAAATCGGAAACCCGATTTAAGCCCGAAACTCTTACTTAAAAAGACAAGTAATGATGAGTGGGCATTTGTGTCGCACAGAAGCCATCGCTCGCATTCATCTCATCGCTCTCACTATTCAAGTTCATCGGGCGGAAGTTATACACCACCAAGCAATTCAGGTAATTCAGGCAACTCAGGTCTTTCGCCAGGTTCAAAATCAAATAGCGGTTCATCCAATAACGGAACAACTACAACAGTTTTGAAACTTGGTTCACGGACGCTTAAAAAAGGAATGTCAGGAACTGATGTAACAGAACTGGTAAATATTCTTCTTCGCAAAGAATACTTGAAATTAGATGGCGGAGGCACTCAAGTAACGGGTTCATACGATTTTGATGAAACAATTGAAGGTGCAGTTAAAAAGTTTCAATCAGATAATGGTTTGACAAGTGACGGAATTTGTGGCTCAACCACTATTTATTACTTAAAGAATAAATAAAATGGAAATTAAACTCCTCAATGATTCAACTGCTCAAATTGTCATTGACGGAAAACTATACAGTTCAGAAGTCATTCACAAATGTTTTTATTGGTATGGCGACAAGTATTCGGTTGACATCAAAACCGAAGGAGATTTTTTTATTGTTGAAATATCTGAACTTTCAAATGGGAGAACTATTGAGAAAATATTTCCAAAAATCAAAAATGACCTTATTGATTTTAAGACAAGGGAAGTCATATCAAACGAAACAAAGAATGTCAGGGAAATTTTAATTGTCAAAGCTTTTGCTCAGGACGATGAATTTGACGAACCGCCACCTGGTAATGTAAACGACCCAATCGGCTTTGAACCATCCAATTTTTAATCTTCCTTATTACAATGGATGCGTTAGCAACAAATAATTTCCGAAAATTCAAGAACATGGAGTTTTACCAAACTCCATGTTTTGACTATTATTTGTTGCCCTTTCGGTTTCATAAAATCACAGACAATAAGGAAGCAATCGTAAACGAGGTTGGTGATTTTCTCATTGTTCCTGTTGGAACAGCAACACGCATAGCAAATAAAGAAATCAGCATTGACGAACCGCTGTATGCTGACCTTTTCGCAAATTTCTTCATTTCCGATAAACCAATTCCCGATTTAATAGATGTTTTTGCTACACGATATAGAACCAAAAAGTCTTTTTTAGACGACTTCACAGCACTTCACATTTTTGTTGTTACACTTCGTTGTAATCATTCATGCCATTACTGTCAGGTTTCGAGAGTTTCCGAAAACAAAAAGGACTTTGATATTTCTTTTGAAGATTTGGAAGCGGGAATCAATCACATGTTTAGTTCCCCTGCTCCATCAATCACAATGGAATTTCAAGGAGGTGAACCTTTGTTGGCTTTTGATAAAGTGAAATATGGTATAGAAAGAGCTTTGGAACTAAATAAAAATTTTAACAAGAGCATATCATTTGTAGTATGCACCAACTCAACCGTATTTTCAGACGACATACTTCAATTCTGTAAGGAGCATGATGTAATTATTTCCACATCGTTAGATGGTCCTGAATTTCTACACAATGCGAACAGACCAAAATCAGGAGCTAAAAGCTATGAAATGGTTATTGACGGACTAAGCAGAGTTCGTGAAGCTCTTGGAGCAGACAATGTTTCTGCCCTAATGACAACCACATCATTGAGCTTGGACTATCCGATTGAGATTATCAATAACTACATTGAAAACGGCTTTTCAAATATTTTTTTGCGACCGATAAGCCCTTACGGTTTCGCACTCAAAAATACCAAGAGGAATAAATACGAAACGGACAAGTATCTCGAGTTTTACAAGACAGGTTTAAACTATATTCTGGACTTGAACAAACGCGGACATTTTTTTGTTGAGGACTACACAACAGTAGTGTTAAAAAAAATGCTTACCCCGTTTCCTGTTAGCTATGTTGATTTGCAATCACCCGCAGGAATGATAAATAATGTTGTTGTTTTCAATTACGATGGTAATGTATATGCAACAGATGAATCAAGAATGCTGGCAGAGAACAATGATTTCACTTTCAAACTTGGTCATGTCAGGGACACATATCATTCCCTTTTTTACGGAGAGAAAGCAAAATTATTTTCTCAATACTGGTCTAATGAGAGTTTAGCGGGTTGTTCAGATTGTGGCTTTCAATCTTATTGCGGTGCAGACCCTGTTTTTCATTACGCCTCACAAGGAGATTTTGAAGGTTACAGACCTACTTCTGATTTCTGCAAAAAGAATATGGAAATCATTCGCCATCTTTTTGAGCTAATTGATAAAGACGGAAAAGAACTGTTGCCAATTTTTAACTCATGGATTAACAACCGTCCGAGGTTCTGAAAGTAAGATGATACAATTAAAAACCAGAGGAACGCCCCATAATATTACAGATACGATTGTCGCAAGAATCGTATCTGACAACAGTAATTTGGAAAAAGTTTGTCTTTCATCTTCAACCTCTGAAAAAATATTTCTCACAACTACAAACAAAAAAGAATACACAAGCAACAATCTGAATGAGAAGAAAATTGTTTTGGGCATACCATCATTAACTCACCTTGACACTGACGATATTGTATTACTCAATCCCAACGGTTCGGTTTACACGTTATTCAGAAAAAAATCGCCTCACAATTCTTTGTTCATTACGGACAGATGCAACAGCAATTGTTTAATGTGTTCACAGCCCCCAAGAAATACAGATGACTTGGATTACTATTTTGAAGTCAACTCTCAACTTGTAAAAATGATTCCTGCTTCAACACAAGAATTAGGAATCACAGGAGGGGAACCAACTTTATTAGGAAACAGATTTATAACGCTGTTGGAAATAATCACTGAAAATTTGCCCGACACAAATATTCATGTGCTAACCAATGGTAGGTCATTTGCATGGAAAAATATTCCTCATGAGATAAGCAAAGTCAAAAATTCTAAAATAGTTTTCGGTATTCCGCTATACTCTGATTATTACCAACAGCATGATTATGTTGTTCAGACAAAAGGAGCGTTCAATCAAACGATTTTAGGTTTTCATAATATGGCTCGTCATGGTTTACGCCTTGAATTGAGAGTTGTATTGCATCAACAGACATACAAACGACTTCCTGACTTAGCAAAATACATTTACAAAAATCTTCCCTTTATTGAGCATGTTGCTTTCATGGGATTAGAATATACAGGATATACCCCGAAAAACAGCGAACTCCTTTGGATGGAACCATCGGAGTATTTAGACCAGTTAGAAGAAGCAACTTTTTATTTGGATGAAATGGGAATGAATGTTTCTATTTACAATCTTCAACTATGCCTGTTGAAGCCAACTTTATGGAAATTTGCAAGAAACTCTATATCCGATTGGAAAAAAGAATATCTGGACGAATGTAATAAATGCAAATTGCTCAACGAATGTGGCGGAGTGTTTGCAACATCTAAGAAGCACAGTAATGAAATTAAAGCAGTTATCACTTAGCGTAATTATTTGTGCAATTTCTTTTTGTAACAATGGTTATTCACAAACTCTTAGAATTGGCGATGGACTAAAAGGCATTCCAAACAGAAAGCATCTTGCTTTTGAAAGTAATAAAGGCGATTCCATTCTTTATTACCAGGGTTACTCAGTAATTTACAGTTACACCTATAACTTACCCCGATACATTTTCAATTTACTTTCGGTTGACCAATTGACACTTGATTACACACGCACACCTGCTAAAAGAAGCAGTTCTTTTTTCACGACAACTTTACCAAATGGAAAGCTATCTGCCACAAACAGGGACTATTTAAAATGCGGTTATGACAGAGGGCACATGGTTCCCGCAGGTGATTTTGTTTGGAACAAAGAACTAAAAGACGAAACATTTTTTTTCACGAATATCAATCCACAAACACCTGCTTTGAATCGTGGCATTTGGGCGAACCTTGAAAATAGAATCAGAGATAATGTAATTAAACATTCTGAAAACGCTTATGTAGTTACAGGAGCAATTTTTAACCCCGCATGTTTAGATAGAATTGGTCCCGATAGTTTATGTGTTCCTGTATCATATTTCAAGATTGTTTATTTTGAAAAAAGGAAAACCATGTTTGCTTTTTTATTTGACAATACGGTGGACAGATATGAGGGAGATATTACAGATTTTCAGGTTTCAGTTGATTTTATAGAGCAAATTACAGGTGAAGATTTTTTTGATTTACTTGATGATGAGCCAGAAGGCAAAATGGAATCCGTAGTAATTAAATTCAATGACTGAAAGCAATAAAGAATATGGCAACCTCATGTTAAAAAGAATAATCCTATTCTTAGCGATAAGCATTCTCGTCAATCCTGTTGTTTTATACTTAGTATCAAACAACATTTTTATCAGCACACTTGTTCCACTTTTGTCTGTTGCAGTAATGCTGCTCTTAAATGAGAACAAGAAAACAAAACCCCTAAGTGTTTTAGTTTTCAATTTGCTTTTAGTGCTATCGTTTTTTTTACACGCGGAGGCAATATTTACAATCAATTTCAGCGACTACATTATTGAAGACCTGTATGAAGTGAAGCAGAAATATTATTTCAACCGACCATATCTAAACCAAACATTCAGGGACAAAGAGTTTATTGTTCAGTATAAAACGAACAAGCAGGGTTTTAGAATTGGTTCAGAGGACGAACCCGAAATTGCAGTTGAAAAAATTGACTGGCTTTTTTTAGGTGATTCCTATACGCAAGGGGCACAAGTTCAGTATGAAGATTTATACACCAGTAAATTGTTCAACTTCTTTCCCGATAAGGTTATTGCCAATGCAGGTATAAGTGGAATGGGATTGCCGGAGGAATATAATTACTACATAAACGAAGGGAAAACTTTCAAGCCTAAAAAAGTCATTCTCCAAGTCTGCAACTTCAACGACTTTATGAATGTGAAAGAAAGGCAATCGGGATTCTCTGATTACTTGATGCACTACTCAAATTTTGCAAGATTTCTTCTTTACGGTTTCAAGTATGCTAATCCTGCTGAACTTCCATTAGGCAGATGGACTGAACCTTTTTACCCGAATGAAAAAGCAAATGAAGATTACAATATTTTTTATAAGCCAACCAGTGAGATAAAAAAGCAAGACATCCTGAACTTTGAAGCATACCTCAAAAAACTTAACGAAGTAGTTGTAAAAAACGGTGCAGAGTTAGTTGTTGTGCAAATTCCTACCAAAGAGCAGGTTTACTATAAATTCTTTGAAGAAGTAATTACTAATTTTAAAATTGATGTTTCCAAATTGGACATGAATTTTCCAAACAAACTTTTAGGCAGAATTTGTAAGGAGAATGGTATAAAGCATCTTGACTTACTAAATGACTTTACAGATTCAGAACAGCAATTGTTTTACCAGTTTGACGAGCATTTGAATGTTCAAGGACACGAGCAAATGGCAAAGAGTATAAGTAATTTTCTAAGTAACGATACAGCCAAACATTTACAGCCGAAATTGTTGAGTGTATTTAATACAGGCGACAGATATCCAAATTTTTCAATGAACGATTGCAATGTTTTATCATTTCAGTCATTCAGGGATGGAAACATGGAATTGTTTCTTGCAGACAGTTTATTGCAATCGCAGAAAAGACTGACATGGAATAGTATTGATGAGATTCATCCCTGGCTTTCATCCGACAACAAAAAAATTGTTTTTACCGAAGGAAATCAGGCAGACAATAAAACGAAAGTCGGTATCATGAATATTGACGGCAGTGGGAGAAAGTATATTACAGCAGAAAAAAACACATTCGGAGCTATTCCTTCATTTAGTTACGGTGATTCAAAAATTACTTATGCAGAATGGAAACAGGATGAAAAAAGTGGTAACTTCTCAAATTCCTACATAGTAACTTATGATTTGACAACCAACAAAAAAGACATTATCACTTCTGACAAATTTGAAAGTTGGCGACCAATATTTTCACCTGACAACAAACGATTGTTTTATATTTCTAAAGAAGTGAATGAGCAGTTTGATGTATTCGTTTATGATTTGGCGACTGGTGAAAAGAAAAATCTCACAAACACAATTTATGATGAGTGGGACGCTGCTATTTCAAGGGACGGGAATTTTTTAGTTTATGCAGGAAAGAAAAACGGTAATTGGGATTTGTTCCTGCAAGAACTGTCAACAGCCAAAACGGAGCAACTAACCACAAGTTTAGGGGATGAATGGGACCCGACTTTTTCACCGTGTGGTAACAGTATTTATTTCGCAGGGACTTTTGGCTTTCGTAACGGCATATTCAGAATTGATTTGAAAAAATGATTTAATAGATTATGCCTTTTAACTCTATATCATTCATTGTTTTTTTTGTCTTATTCACAGGAGTATATTTTTCTGTTGATGCTAAAAAAAGGCTTCTTGTATTACTTGGAGGCAGTTGGCTTTTCTATTCCTATGCAAATGCTTTCAATCTTATCTATCTTCTCCTTACTACTTTAATTACTTATTTTTTCGCTTCTAAAATCAAAACAGAAGCGAACAACAAACCGTTTCTTATTGCCGGAATATTCTTGATACTACTTCAACTGATTGTCGCAAAATACACACTTGCGTTTGCCAATCAACTTCCTGTAAATATTAGCTCACAGGATAAATTTTTCAACTTTTTTATTTTCCCAATCGGCATTTCCTTTTACTCTCTGCAAGCAATTGGTTTACTGGTTGATATCAGAAGTAAAAAATATCAGGACGAATTACGGTTCAAAGACGTTTCGCTTTTTCTTAGTTTTTTCCCTCAATCAATATCGGGTCCGATTCATAGGGCGAATGAACTTATTCCACAGTTTTCTAATCGTAAGGTATTTGTTTCTGAAAATATAATTATCGGATTTAAGACTATGCTTTGGGGCTACTTCTGCAAGTTGGTCATTGCTGATAAGATTGCACTAATAATAACTCCAATATTCAACTCATATCTCGAGCAGGACGGACTTTCCATTTCAATAGCTGCTTTACTTTATTCATTTCAAATTTACTTTGACTTTTGGGGCTATTCACTTATTGCTATTGGTGTTGGTAGAATTTTGGGATTTACAATTAACATCAATTTTGTAAATCCATATTCCGCAAAATCTTTTAAGGACTTTTGGCACAAATGGCATATCACTCTTTCCAAATGGATGCGAGATTACATCTACATACCATTGGGTGGAAACAAAAAAAACTATTTACTTTTTTGCTTATCAATTCTCGTTACATTTCTTATAAGTGGATTTTGGCATGGTGCTACTTTCAATTTCATTCTTTGGGGAGCAACACATGCGTTCTTGTATTTATCAGAAGACGTAATCACAAGATTTTTTTCTATTAATAGTTCAAAACCTTTAAGAAAATTTATTCAGCCATTTTGGACAATTCTTTTTTTTATTTTAATTTCCCTGACATGGCTCATTTTTAGAACTGATAATATTTCTGAACTGATTGCAATACTTAAAAGCATTATCTCATTTTCTGACTGGACAACTTCTAACACAATAAATCATTACTTCTCGACAACCAACATACTTTACTTGCTCACCATCTTGACAACTATACTTTTTACACAGACTAAAATAATTTCCCGCCTTACTGATACTGTTCCCGTTTCAGGAAAAGAAATAATTGTTAATTCCATATTTGTTTGTATTTGCATAGTTACAATTATACTTTGGGGAGATATTGGTGGACAGGAATTTTTGTATTTTAGGTTCTAACTTCATTCAGATTTTATATGAAAAAAATACTCGGTTATTTAAATCAACATCCAACATATATTGGATTTATTGGAGTCCTATTGGGGGGAGTCATCTCTTTTATTTCTTTAAATTATAGCAAAAAGGTTGACTTAAAAGAGAGTAGAAAGAAACATATTGAGGAATTATACGCCAATTTTTCTTATAGTTTTTCCGTCTATAAGGACAGATTAATAACAGGATTTATAGATGAATGGGACATGCACCTAAGTGAAAAAATCTTCTCTTACCCGAATACTCCCATAAAAAGCAAGGTCTTCTATAAGAAAAGGTTCATGGATAAGTATAATAATATTCATTCTGACAACATGGAATTCTCTGAGAGTTTAGCTAAGTTTAAAAAAGACTACAAGCTACTCAATTTATATGTTGATTTGAAAGATTTTGATGATTATTTTAACTTTAAATTAGATAGTGCTATTTCTCAAATAGTGATTATTTTCAAAATAATCCCCCAATCCAAGTTGGCTAATTATAGTTCGTACCAATCGGATAGCTTGTATTCGATATTTGATAGGGAGATTAAAAACGTGCATGAGAAAAGTGACTCGTTGTTATCAGTTATTCATCAAAAAGTGTTAATTGAGCTAAGAAAATAGTTGAAAAGAATATTAGGCATATCAGCATTTTACCATGATTCTGCTGCCGCGTTCATAGTTGGAGGAAAAATTATTGCGGCAGCACAAGAGGAGCGGTTTACCAGAGATAAGCATACACCCAATTTTCCGACCAATGCAATCAAATATTGTCTCGAAGAAGCAGGTCTGGAAATAGACGAATTAGATGCCATCGTTTTTTATGACAAGCCGTTATTGAAATTTGAACGTTTATTACAAACCTATTATGCGTTTGCTCCCAAAGGACTGATTTCTTTCTTAAAGGCGATTCCCGTTTGGCTGAACGAAAAAGTGTTTCTTAAAAAATTGCTTTATGACGGGCTGAAAGAAGTAGGTAATTACGACAAGAAAAAAGTAAAGCTGTTATTTCCTGAACATCATTTATCTCATGCCGCAAGCGCCTTTTTCCCATCGCCTCATGAAAAAGCAGCCATTTTAACTATTGATGGAGTGGGAGAATGGTGTACAGCATCCATCGGTATTGGCGAGGGTGGAAAAATCAGGATATTAAAGGAAATGGAATTCCCGCACTCGGTGGGTTTGCTTTACAGCGCGTTTACTTATTATCTCGGCTTCACCGTTAATTCTGGCGAATATAAATTGATGGGATTAGCTCCTTACGGAAAT
Organism: uncultured Bifidobacteriaceae bacterium; assembly: GCA_964392775.1. Taxonomy (GTDB): domain Bacteria; phylum Bacteroidota; class Bacteroidia; order UKL13-3; family UKL13-3; genus UKL13-3. The sequence goes on along the minus strand of CAYMRD010000022.1, from coordinate 33,233 downwards.
CCGAACGCGAAAGAAACGCATGATTATATTCAAATCATAAAATCACAATTAGTTGATATAAAAAATGACGGCTCGGTGTGGCTCAATCAAAGCTATTTTAATTATGCCACGGGGCTGAGAATGGTGCATGATAAAAAATGGGAAAAATTATTCGGGTTTAAACGCAGGGAAGCGGAAGCAGATTTGGAACAAAAGCATTGCAATCTTGCATTAGCCATTCAAATAGTTACCGAAGAAATCGTGCTTAAAATGGCGGTTGAAGCGAAAAGAATTACAGGAGCGGATTACCTGTGCATGGCGGGAGGTGTCGCATTGAATTGTGTTGCCAACGGCAAGCTGCTGCGCGAAAATATTTTCAAAGACATCTACATTCAACCCGCAGCAGGCGATGCGGGAGGAGCGTTGGGAGCGGCATTGGCGGCAAGCTATATGTATTTTGATGAAGCACGAATTTGTAACAATCAAAGCGACCAAATGTTCGGTTCGTATTTAGGTCCTGATTATTCCGAAAAAGAAATTCAGTTGATGAACAGGAAAGCAAAATCCGTGTTTACCAAATACGATAATTTTTCTGAATTAACTGAATTTACAGCAGGCAGATTAGCGGAAGGAAATGTGGTAGGATGGTTTCAGGGAAAAATGGAATTTGGCCCAAGAGCGTTGGGAAACAGGAGCATTTTAGGCGATGCGAGAAATCCCGAAATGCTGAAAAAACTGAATCTTAAAATCAAATACCGTGAAGGATTCAGACCATTTGCACCTTCTGTGCTGGCGGAAGATGTTGCAGATTATTTTGATTTGAAAACACTATCGCCATATATGCTTATTGTAGCTCCCGTTAAGGAAGAAAAAAGAAAAAAACTACCCGAAAACTATTATGATTTACCGCTTTGGGAAAGATTATATTACGAAAGAAGCGATGTGCAATCTATCACGCATTTAGATTTTTCTGCCCGCATACAAACCGTGCATAAAGAAACCAACCCGCGATATTGGGAACTGATAAACGCATTTAAAAAACAAACAGGCTACGGACTTGTGGTAAATACCAGCTTTAATGTGCGGGGCGAGCCGATTGTCTGCACCCCGCATGATGCTTACCGCTGCTTTATGAGTACGGAAATGGATTACCTTGTAATTGGTGATTTTGTTTATTGCAAAACCGAACAATCCGATTGGCAGAATAAAGAAAAATGGATGCTTAAATTTAAAATGGATTAAAAATCAATAGTAATGGAGTTTTTAAAGGATTTATGGCTATTTATGAGGGAGCGTAAGAAATTTTGGTTAGCTCCAATTATAATCATACTATTATTGATTGGTTTTTTAATTGTATTTGGTAGTAGTAGTGTTATTGCGCCATTCATATATACCTTATTTTAATTACATGGACAGAAGACATTTAAAGCCTGAACCCATCAAAACAATTTTAGTAGTAACTGTAGGTTTTCTTGTTGTTTATTTTGTAACTAAATGGCAATGGGCAATAAATATTTCTGTTATTATTGGAATTTTGGGGTTATTATCAGACTTCTTTGCGAAAAGAATAAACTTTGTCTGGATAAAAACAACTTGGATAGTTAGCTTGATAGTTCCAAATATTCTATTGTCGCTAACCTACATCCTCTTTTTGATACCATTAGCCTATCTTTCTAAATTTTTCGGAGCACCAAATCAACTGACATTGAAAAACACTGAGCAAAGTTTGTTTAAAGAAAGGAATAAGGATTTTAATAAAGATTCTTTTGAAAAGACTTGGTGAACAAAGAATACACAATATCTACATCTAAAAGCAAACGGACATGCAATTGCCTGAAATTACTAAAAAGAGGCTCAATATTATTCTTTCCACCTTTCAAATCAAAACAGTTAAAACATATAAATCCCAATTGACAAGTAGTTTGACAGATTACGACACAGACAAACGGAGAAAAGCATCTGCTAACAGCGGGTTTGGTCAGGCAGGCTAATTGGCAAATTGAACATTAATGCTTTTTATTAACCTTGGTGCAAGGTTGAGCGTTTGTACTTCTAATCCCGCCCGAACGCAAAGCCGCGGGCCGTTAACCCCTATTAACATCAGTGATTAGCCACATTATCATTTGATATGTGTTTAAAAATGGCCCATATTGCAGGGTCTTATGTCAACAATAAAAACACATTTACAGCTGGCAGGCCTTAGTTTGCTAAGTGCCGCATTGTTTAGCATCAGCTGGCAACCGATATCGGTAGTGCCTGCTTTGTTTTTCGCCTTTATCCCATTGTTGTTTATCGAGCGCAAACTCCGAGAATCAGGAGCTGGTGTAGGAGTCGTTTTAGCTTATGTCTTCCTTACTTTTTTTGTTTGGAACCTTGGCAATACGTATTGGTTGGTGAATGCTTCTTGGGAAGGCGCTTTAGCAGCCTTTTTCATCAATACCCTCATGATGTGTTTGCCCATATTGGTGTATCATATCAGCGCAAAAAAAACAGCAGCCTCACATGCCGAATGGATTTTGATAACTGCTTGGTTATCGTTTGAATACCTTCATCATACCTGGGAGTTTAGCTGGCCCTGGCTTTCGTTGGGCAATGCCTTTGCATCCTTCCCTATGGCTGTTCAATGGTATGAGTTTACTGGTGTGGTGGGCGGAAGTTTTTGGGTGCTGTATGCTAATATCAAGTTCTACCGACTGATTGTTTATTGGAAAGAAAATAGCCAGCGCATCAATATTTCACGTTGCATGAACCTTGTGTTTTTCATCGGATTTGCGCCTTTGTTTTTATCGTGGTATGTGCTGAGCAACTACAAACCTGTTGGCATTCCAATAACGGTAGCCGTGGTTCAACCCAATATTAATCCGTATACCGATAAGTTTGAGGGGATGACACCCATCCAGCAAACCCAGAGCTTGTTAAATCTGGCAACAACAGTAACCGACAGCAATACACGTTTGCTTTGTTTCCCCGAAACAGCTTTGCAAGGCGGATTGGATGAAGATCATTTGCGGGAAGAACCAACTGTTACAGCAGTGAAACAATTTTTGCAAGCACATCCCAATACAGTTATTCTTTCGGGTGCCGACTCATACAAGTTTTACCCTGCCGCACAAAAAACAATAACAGCTCGCAAATACAATGAAAGCTATTTTTACGATGCGTTTAATACTGCCTTTCTCATCAACCAAACCGATTCGATACAAATTTACCATAAGGCCAAACTGGTGCCGGGTGTTGAGAGCATGCCTTACCAGCAGGTATTTAGCTTTTTGGGAGAAGCTGCCATTAATTTAGGAGGAACAGCAGGCAGCTTAGGGAGAAATGAAACAGCCGGAAATTTCTCAATTGGGCAGGCGCAATTCATTGCGCCTGTAATTTGCTATGAGAGCGTGTTTGGCGAATACGTGACCGAATATGTGCGCCAGGGTGCCGGGCTCTTATGCATTGTAACCAATGATGGATGGTGGGGCAATACAGCAGGATACAAACAACATTTCGAGTACGCCCGTTTACGCGCCATCGAAACCCGCAGGTATATTGCACGCTCGGCCAATACAGGCATCTCAGGATTTATTGATGATAAAGGAAATGTGATTTCGCAAACCGAATGGTGGACACCTGCTGCACAACAAGCTACGTTGCAATATTTGCGTGGTGAAACCTTTTATGTGAAGTATGCCGGGTATATTGAGTTGTTGCCCGTGATTTTGTTTGTGATGGCGTTTATCAGGAGTAGAAGAGAAGCGTTATAACCACAGCAGAATGTTCGAGGGGGCGGCTGAGCGAAGTCGAAGCCCCCGCAGATGACGCGGATTTACGCGGATTGGATACGAAGACAAATGTATTCTCACAGAGCACACAAAGAATTCACAGAGAACCACAGAGTATTGTCGCGAGTAAGTCTTCCTTTGTGCACTCTGTGCTCCTTTGATTTTTTCTCTGTGTGAAATTCTCTAATAAAATGTTCTCGATACGCGCAGCCCATAACCCCTTCCTCATGTCTCGACTCCGCTCGGCATGACCCACGCACATATTCAGGTTAATTTAGCACAATACTCCTGTCAGATCGAGCGATCCCGATAACTATCGGGCTTGATGCAAACGACAGGTGCTAAGAAAGGTGTTTTCTGTGCAAATCCGTGGCATCTGTGAGCAAAACATTCTGGGTGAAATGTTCTCGATACGCACAGCCCACAGCCCTGCCAGCTACCCGAACTGACTCTTCACTCACCGAAGGTGCATCTGTGTAAATCTGAGGCATCTGTGAGCAATAGGGTTTCACAGCAAAAAAATCTGACTTCGCCCTAATGGCTATCGGGACAGTCTGACATTTTCTATTCCGCAAGACGTTACACAGTGACCTGTGATCAGTAAACCGTGAACCCTTCTTATTTAAAAGACTTACGTATAATCTCGAAAAACGGATCGTATAAAGATGTTGACGAAGCCACAATAGAACGTCCGAAGATATAATCATCACCGCCTGAGAAAGTGCATACTTTGCCACCTGCTTGTTGCACAATAAATGCTCCGCCCGCCACATCCCACGGACTCAATCCATATTCAAAAAATCCATCGAACCGTCCACAGGCTACATAGGCTAAATCAACAGCTGCACTACCCATTCTGCGCATGCCCTGTGTATGTTGCATAAAATATTGCAACACTTCAAGGTAGCCTTTCATGCCATCAAAATCGTAATAGGGAAACCCGGTTGCAAGCAACGATTTCGATAATTCCGGATTTTGTTTCACCGAAATTTCGGCACCGTTCAAATACGCTTTGCTGCCTTCCCAGGCATAAAACAATTCATCACGGTTTACTTCATACACAATTCCCATCACAGGGATATTGTTGCGCAACAAACCAATGCTGATGCTGTATACCGGAATCTGATGAATAAAATTAGTGGTGCCATCCAAGGGATCGATCACCCACATGTATTCTTTTTGTTCGGTGGCGATGGTTTGTTCTTCGGTAATGAATCCGGCTTCCGGAAAAATGCCGAACAAGCCTTTCACCAATTGTTCTTCGGCAGTTTTGTCAACATACGAAACCAACTGGTTGAAACTTTTTTCTTCCACCACATCCATCGAAAACCCGGATGCTTCGCTGCGGATAAAGGCCCCTACTGTGCGGGCCAAATCACCTGCTTGTTTGCAGCGTTGTTCGCTATTATTCAGACTCATTTTTAACGATTACATTTTTATTGTACCCACGCCATTTTTCGAGTACCGAAGCAAAATCATTTGGCAATGGCGCTTCAAAATACATGTCCTTTCCGGTTGTGGGATGCACAAACCCAAGAGACCGTGCATGCAGCGCCTGACGAGGCATCAGCGTAAAACAATTATCTACAAACTGCTTGTATTTGGTGAACGTGGTACCTTTTAAAATCCGGTCACCACCATAAGTGCTGTCCGAAAACAACGAGTGTCCGATATGTTTCATGTGTACACGAATCTGGTGTGTACGTCCCGTTTCAAGTTTGCACTCAATCAAGGAAACATAGTTCATGCGTTCCAACACTTTGTAATGTGTAACGCTCCACTTCCCTTCCGTTTCATCATCATACATCATAAACACCCTTCTGTCGCGGGTACTGCGACCGATGTATCCGGTAACGGTTCCTTCATCCTCTTCAAAATCGCCCCAGGCCAAAGCAATGTAGGAGCGATTGATGGTATGGTGAAAAAACTGTTTGGCCAGATGCGTCATCGCAAATTCGTTTTTAGCAACCACCAGCAAACCGCTTGTATCTTTATCAATGCGGTGTACCAATCCGGGGCGAATATTTCCGTCTTTGGCAAACGAAGTATCGCTCAGGTGAAACGCCAATGCATTCACCAAGGTTCCGGTTACATTGTTGTATCCCGGATGCACCACCATGCCTGCAACTTTATTCACGATTAGTACATCATCATCTTCGTAAATAATTTCGAGTGGAATATTTTCGGGCGTGATACCCTCCGACTCTTTAGGCGGATGCGGCAATACCACCGAGATCACATCTCCGGGTTTTACCTTGTAGCTTGATTTTACCGCTTTATCATTGACCAGAATACTTCCCGTATCAGCAGCAGCCTGAATTTTACTCCGGCTGGCTTTGGTCATTTTATGCATCAAAAACTTGTCGATGCGGAGCAGCACTTGTCCTTTATCTACCACAATGCGGTGGTGTTCGTACAAATCCTCTCCGGCCGATTCGTCTAAGTCTTCTGTTTCTTCTTCGTTATAAGTTGTCATGCGTTCGTATCAGGTAAAATTGTATACAATACAGGTTTGCTCGGACTTGCATCCGTTTCCAAGGAGGCAATCTGTATATTCAGTAAATATGTTCCATCGGCAACCGTATCGGGTACATACACCATTTCGGTGATGGTAGCATCCAAACGCGTGTTTGCGGGGTATTGCCAAAAAGCGTGATGAGCTGTAAGCGTTCCGTTATCATGTTCAGGATCCACCGAAGGCAAATCAACCAGCAAATGTTTGATTCCCTTTTCAGCTAATAATGTGCATAGTTCCGGTTCTAAATGAGCCGGATTATTGCCCGAATAATTATTTAATCTTTTGGATTCGGCATTGGGCAGGGTGCGGATAATCAAGGCTTCCACCTCCGAACCCAACTGCGCTTCAATTTGTTTTTTCCAGATACAATTGTCTTCAGGATTCACCGTAACCACCTGCGCCATAAACATAAACTGCTTAAGACAATTATTGATGGTGATGCGTTCGCGCGAAATATGCCCAACACATTCGGTATGCGTTCCGTTTCCATGCGGATTGAAAAACAGGTTTTCGCAATTTACACTTCCACCCCGCTCCACCGAGCCTACAAATCCCCCCGCCTCAAAAGGCTTAAACTCCGGGTGCTGAATGCCAAACGCATTGGGATTGTTTGTACCCGAAAACATTGGAATGGAAATATCAATCGGGGCATCGAGCCGGACCGCTACCTTTTTTTGATGATGCTCAATAATTGCGCGCATGTTTCGTTAGTCAATAATTAGCGCAATATCTATATATTCGAGCAATATGCGGCTGTACGATCAAAAAATATGGTGGAAACGGATACTGTTTATCATAGCAATATGCATTGGCTTGTATTCGCTTTGGTATACCCAAAAACTGGTGAAAAAGCTGGCCCGTGAGGAGGAGAAAAAAGTGCTGTTATGGGCCAATGCCACCAAGCAGTTGGTGAAAGCCGATGGCGATTTTACCTTTTTGCTGGATATCATCAAAGACAATGAAACCATTCCGGTGATTTTGGTAGATGATAAGGGGCAGATTATTGCCCACCGTAACCTCGACTCGGCCAAGGTCGATAACCCCGAATACCTGAAGCAACAGCTTGCACTGATGGTGGAGCAACACGAACCCATCCCTATTTTGTATGATGAGGCCAATAACCGCAATAATTTTCTGTACTATAAAAACTCGTTTATCCTTACCCAGCTTAAAGAGTACCCGTATTACCAGCTCAGCATTATCAGCATTTTTATTTTGGTGGCATATCTTGCCTTCAGTTCCTCACGCAGGGCCGAGCAAAACCAGGTTTGGGTGGGCATGAGCAAAGAAACGGCTCATCAACTGGGTACTCCCATTTCCTCATTAATGGGCTGGATTAACCTGATACGCGAAACACCCAAGCCCGAGCAAGAAGAACTGCTGGTGGAACTCGAGAAAGACGTGAAACGACTGGAGCTGGTCACCGAGCGGTTTTCTAAAATCGGTTCCGCACCCAAGCTTGAAACTACATTGGTGGATGGCATATTGGAAGAAAGCATCAACTACCTGAAAATACGAACTTCCAAAAGGGTTCAGTTTACGTTGAACCGAAACGAAGACGAACTCACAGCCCAGATGAATATTCCATTGTTTGAATGGGTTATCGAAAATATTTGCAAAAATGCTATTGATGCCATGAACGGAGAAGGCAGCATCACCATGCAAACCCATGCCGAAGGCGATTCGGTGGTGATTGATATTACCGATACCGGAAAAGGAATCCCTCCTTCCAAACTCAAAACCGTTTTTAAACCCGGCTATACCACTAAAAAGAGAGGATGGGGTCTTGGGCTGTCGCTGGCCAAACGGATTATTGAGGAATACCACAGGGGGAAAATTTTTGTAAAACAATCGGAGGTTAATAAGGGAACTACTTTTAGAATCGTGTTACGGGCTTAAAAGCCCGTGCAATAAACCCGTGCAATAAGCCCGTACTATAAAGTCTGCTTTAGTCAATCCAATCGGCAATAAACAAATTGGTATCACGGGTATCACCATTGTTGCGGATGGATGAGAACATCGGCTTTTTACCATCGGGACTAAAGCAGGCCCCGGCATTATCGGCCTCCAAATGTGAGTTGTTTTAGATTGGCAAGGTGGGATTCCTGAGTTTGGGCAACCATCATCAGAGGCAGACCCAACAAGAGTAAGAAAATTTGTTTCATAAGGCTTTAGTTGAATAACAAATTAATAATCAAGCCACAATTACACGCCTTTTGTTTAAGCGAACGTATTAACAACAAAAGGAGGCTTTCGGCCTCCTTTTGTCTGAATATCAATACTCAATTTACTCAACGATAAAACGTTTCACAGCCAAACGGCCATCCATTGTTTTTACATGAGCAAAGTAAATACCTTGATGTAAAGTACTGGTTTCAATACGTCCTTGTGTTCCTTGCATACGCTCGGTTAACAATACACGACCGGTAATATCAAGGATTGAAACCGACTCCATAGCAACCGGCAACTGGATGTTCAACACATCATGTGCAGGAACCGGGAATACTGTAAGTTTGTTATTCAAAGAAGCTACTTCTTTCACGCCTACACCAATATATGAATAGTTTTCTTGACCGGGTAAATTAAGAGCTACAACAATACGAGGGATTAAGAATCCTTGAATGGTATCAATATAAGCTTTGGCTTTGGCCTCACTCATATCAGGATTGGTTAACATTGATGTTGAATCTGCAGTAATTCCGGCTTGACCCATTCCTTGAATGGCTGTTCTATCCCACCACTCCCAAGGAGCACTTTGAATAGGGAACTGACCAAATCTAAATGTATATAAATTAGCCGTACCTTGACTTGATATAGCCGCTTGATGGGTATACACGTCATCGTATTTCCTTACGTTAAGGGAATCATTATTACCTAAACGATTTGCTTTATCCATAAACACTTTACCTCCCGATGCGTTAGAGATAACCACAAGTCCCGTAGTTGGAACAATAACATTACCTCTACCGTATGGAGCAAAAGGATCATTTAAACAGTGAAAAGCAACCATAGGCACATCGCCTTTCTCTAACCAAATGGAATCACCCATTGCACCACCTAGGTTGAACTCAAAGTGAAAATTGGTAGGAATACTTGCATCACCTGGGATATTTAGTGCAGAACCTCCAAGACCGTTCCAGTCACCGGATAATGCTGTATCAACATACGGTTGTCCACTGACAGTATTAATGAACTTTCCTAATGTAATTTCCGAGTATTTATTAACCGTTGCAGCGGCAAGACTAGCATATCCTCCCGTACCCTGTCCACCTAAAATAATTCGTGATGTATCAACTCCAAACGAGTCGGCATTTGCACGAACGAAACGAATAGCATTTTTAGCATCCTGCAAAGCACGATAAGTAGCATTCAAAAGTTGTCCGGTAGCCACATCATTATCGTCAGTTGCCGGATTCCATCCAAGACGATTGCTAATAGCAACAGCAACAAATCCTCTTTTGGCAAACCTTCTACACATTTCAACAACAGCAGAATCGTTAATATTGCCGGTAGTTTGTTGATTCACAATGGGAGGTAAAAAGCTACCAGTATGCATATATATAATAACAGGACGTTTAGTTATAGTATCTTCATCAGGAGGAGTATAAATCACGCCAGACTGAGGACGAGGCCCTACATTTGTTGGACTACCCGAAAATGGGGGAACCCACATATTCGTGTCATAAATCACAGGTGTTGCCGTATATGATGAGAATACCTCATCCAAATAACGGCTTTGAGCGGAAACCTGCAGCAATGCGGCCCCAACTAACATAAATGAGAGTATTACTAGTTTTTTCATGGTTTTAAACAATTAATGTAATGCAATATAATAAAATTCACCATTGATTAAGTTATTATAACTCAACCAAAACAGACAAATAAATAAGTCTTCCAACCCTCGGTCCACCGTAAACCTGAATTTGTTTATTGTTCAACAAATTGTTTGCACCAAGCTTGATAGTTGTATTAAACCGTGATGTTATTTTTTTATTCACTTGTGCATCCACCATATCATACGTTGGAACAAACCCTGTAAATTGAGGAGACCCTTCAAACAAGAATCCCTGAATCCACTTATAGTTTATATTATACCCCCATTGATGAGATTGTTTACCTGCCACCTTAAGGGTCATATCTCGTCCACTGATACCAATATTATATTTATGTTCCGGTGTATTAAATGCCGGAATAATGGGATCATCCGAATTCCCTCTATCCAATACATTCCACGAATAATTACCATTAAAACCAAGATACTTTTGATAGAAATAATTAAGCCCTGCACTAAAACCCTGTGTGGTCACTACATCTTTTGAATTTGTTGTAACCCGCATAAGTCGCGTTGATGGTTGAATGAAATTATTGGTATCAATAACTAAATCGACCCCAATTTTGTATCCTAAGAAATCGGTATACACACTATAATAATAACTCAAATCCAAATACACTTTCTCCCAAAGATCAGCCCGATAACCAAACTCAACTGTCTTTACCCTTTCCGGTTTCACAGCATCCACATCAAAATATTGCAGTGTATCTCTGGATGGAATTGGGGAATCGCGGAAGGCTTGTACCGATTCCGTTGTAACCAAATTTTTAAAGCCATAAAGATTGCCTAGCAAAATTGCTCTTCCAACCGGCAGATAATAATATTGATCGGTAAGTGTTGGATTGCGAATGGCCGAAGAAAAAGACACGCGAAACGTATGCTGTTTAGCAGGTGCAAACACTGCAGATAATGCGGGAGACATCAACGCATCAAAATTTTGATTTTTATCGATACGAACGGTTCCTGTAATCTTCAGTTTTTCATTCAACAGTTTCTTTTCTATACCCAAGTATCCTCCAGCTTCCCAATTGCGAATCACAGCTCCGTTTGTATCCTGAAAAATAGTACCTGCCGAATTAGGCCTGTATTGCCTGTAGCTGGCACCCACTCGAAATCCAAACGTTTGGATATTAAATTTTTTCTCCCCCATAATATGATACAGAGCTGACTTATCATAAAACATGGATCCACCATCAGACGATCGTTTAGATATGATGGATTGATATGCCGAATCAAATCGTGCAGTTCCGGGTTCAAAATATGGAACAGCAGCTTTCAACTCTGAATTCCGGGATACAACTCCCGGATCAACACCATTTGCATACTCGGCTGCGAGCTGATGATACAATACAAGTGAGTCGTAATAGTTATTATACAAATACGCCTCGCGATCTTTGATATAATTAGGAGGATAAGGATAACTTCCTTGAGGCATTCCCGGTAAAGCCTCAATTCGATCTTGTATAAAGCTTGGCTCAGAAGACCATTGACTCTTATAGTCTCTGCTCCAGTCTTCATCTCGTTTAGCATAACCCTGTAATTTTAATGCGGTATTATAGGCGTCATAACTGCTCCCGGCATCTTCATTGGTCGCATAAGCTCTAATGTAAAAATCATCTTCTTTACGCCATTCTACTCTGTTCTGAAAAAACAAAATATCCTTTAAACTGAAACGATTATCCCCTTGGTAAACGGTAGTTCCGCTCCCAAAACTAAATGCATAAATCAACTCTTGTGATTTAGTAACCTTGTAATGTAAACTTGTTCCAGCCTTGATATTTTGAGTGTTATAATCAACCAAACTCTCTTCCTTATACCCCGTCCGATAAAACCGATTCATTCCCGAAAAGGTTGTATAACCGGGGGCTTGCTGGTTTCTTGACTGATATTCATCGCCATAAATATTAACTGCATCAAACCCTCCGGGATTTTGTTCATTGTCTCTACTCTGATATGTTGGCTGATAATTGTTGGCCTCCCAATCATTCGCCCTTAAATAAAACAGATTGATCTTATACGCAAATTTATCTTCGCCCCCCTTATTTTTAAATACCTGGGCAAAACGCACGGCTCCTTCAAACAAACTGCGCTCCCCAACCTTTACACTGGCACTTAATCCCGGAAACTGAAACGGGCTTTTGGTTTGCATATTGATCACCCCGTTGAAAGCATTGGGCCCGTAGTAGGCTCCACTTGCCCCAACAATCAAATCCACCCGTTGCACATCGAGTTCACTCGCTCCTAAAAAATTCCCCAATGAAAAATTGAGTCCGGGACTTTGGTTATCCACCCCATCTATTAATTGCAAGCTCCGTACCGGTGACGTGCTGTTAAACCCACGGGTATTGATAATCTTAAATCCGATACTGGCCGATGTTAAATCCACCCCTTTTAAATGTGCCAATCCTTCGTAAAAATTTGCTGCCGGGGTTTCCTTAATAGCCAAAGCATCCATGGTTTCAATCGTTAAGGGTGCTTGCTTTTGCTTGGCCGTAATCCTTGAATCGCGAATCTCTACATCTTTAAGCTTTTGCGTATTTTCTGATATTTTAATATCCAATGGCTTGTCAGCACTTGTCACATTCATCTCCATCGGAGCATATCCGATATAGCTGACAACCAATACAACCGGCAGCGGTTGGATTAATTTAAGGGAAAACTCTCCATCAAAATTGGTGCTGGTTCCAACCGAGGTTCCTTTTATTGAAACGGTAGCACCAATCAGGCGTTCTCCGGTTTTAACATCTTTAACTACACCTTTTACAACAGCGTTCTGCGCCTGTACAGTTACACCAACGAGTAAACAAAATATGAGTAATAGTTTTTGAATCCTCATGAAATGATTTGTTAAGTGAAGTAACGTTTTTTTAGCTGAAAAATACAATAAGATTATTCGAGCCTTATCGGGGACGGTATATTTAAATAAAAATGACTATCGGGATATTGTCAACTTGCCCTCGCGCACCCCTGCCCCTGGCGGGGACCAGCCGCACACTTTCTAAAAGACTTGTGCGCGGAACTCCCTTTAGGATTAGGGGCTGCGGAGGATGGAAGAAGTTTAATTGACAATATCCCGAGTCAGTTAAATAAATGAACCGTATGGCAAATGAGCTGCAATTTCTATTTTCGCACCATGTCATCACACCATATTGTACGCGAAGGACAGGAACCTGCCCTGATTATTGCAAACGGAGAAGCCTGCTCAAATGAGCTTTTGGGACAGTTATTGGAATGGAGTCCGTTGGTTGTGGTACTTGATGGAGCCATTACACGCGTAAACGAATTAGCTATTAAAGTGGATGTGCTTTTAGGCGACTTCGACAGCCATGAACATGCACTCGAAAAAGTGCAGCAACAAATGCCCATTGATGTGGTACACACACCCGACCAAAACAAAACCGACCTGCAAAAAGGGATTGAGTATTTACTTGAGAAAGGATATGCCGCAGTGAATATCATCTGGGCTACAGGCAGACGTGCCGATCATAACCTGAGTAATATTACCGACATCGTTCGGTATCAATCCAAAATCAATATTGTGGTGATTGATGATTATTCGAGAATATTTGTACTGCCTCCCAAATTTGAAAAATGGTATACCAAGGGAACACCTGTTTCATTAATGCCTGTTGGAACGGTGGATGGTGTTGTTACCAGCGGCCTCTTGTACAACCTGCACAACGAATCATTGACACTGGGCTACCGAACCAGCAGCAGCAACGAATGTGCGGAGGATGGTATTGTTTCCATTACACACAGCAAAGGTCATTTGCTGATGATGGAGTGCCATGATATCATTTAAGATTTTGGATTTGAGATTTAAAATTCGAATATTAAAATTCGAAATTCGAAAAAACTGTACATCTCTAAATAAGGTTGACCAGTTTTAATAAATTATCAGAATCAAAAATAGTAAAAGCAAACTTCATCATTCGAAATTTTGCATTTTCTTTTTCGAATTTCGTGCTTCGAATTTCGAATTTTAAAAAAAATGCCGTTGAGATCACTCCCAACGGCATTTTTTTCGAATTTTCTATTGCGATTTTTGAATACTATTTGGCAATTAACAAACGTGTTGTTTTGTTGAAGTTAGCTGATCTGATTGAAACGAAATATAAACCGTTATTCAAATCACTTGCATCCATAATTACGTTGTTCATTCCTGCATTGTAGTTTGTTGAAGGAACTGACTTCACTACTCTTCCGCTGATGTCAGTAATATTGATTGTAACCTCTTCAGCTTTTGATGTATTGAAATTAATGTTTACAATACCATTGGTTGGGTTAGGGAATAAACTGATACTATTGATTGTAGTAGAAACTTCTTTAACGCTTACGCTAAATGCAGTAACTGTTTTGGTAATTGAATCTGAACCAAACTGGCCAAGTGCAATCAGCTTTACATCATACATACCGCTTGCAGGGAAAGTAAAGGTTGGATTTTTTGCTGTTGATGTATCATCAGTTGAACTGCTTACACCAAAATCCCACAGATATGTTGTTGCAAACCCTTTTTCGTCAGTTGTATTGGTAAAGGTAAACTCGTTAGAACCAACACCTGTAGATTGTGTAAACGTAAAGTTTGCAACCGGGTTTGAGCTTTGATCATTGATCACAACTGTTTTGGTTTGAACAGAAGTACCGCATAAGCTTTTTGATGTTAAGGTTACTGTATAAGTACCATTTGCAGGATAAATAAATACAGGATTCATTTCAGATGATGTATCGGTAGTTGCGCTGCTTACACCAAAATCCCAGAAATATGAAGTTGCAAGAGAAGAGTTGTTCGTAAAATTCACTGTTCTTCCGCTTGGGTTCGCTAAACTAAAATCAGCTAACGGTGCAGGGTAATTTACCGGAGCCGAATTGTAGTCTTCGGTTTGCGGGTTAAAACGGCACCAGCAGTTTGTCCAGTTGCTATCAGGGTTTTCGCTCATCGCACCACGGTATGTTGTTGGCGTAAAGAACGGATCGCTGATGCGTGTACCGGTAAAGGATGCACCTGTTAATGCAGGAGAACCGGATGCCGGTGCAAAGTCAGGCGTGTTGTAGTTAAACGGATTGGTTAATAATCCTGCTGCCGGCTCAAATGTTGTTCCACCTGCTAATACTTTTGCCTGTACATCTGCTGCACTTGGCGCTGATGTTGGATTGATATTTCTGATATTACCCGCCATGATATTGTTACGGAACATCATCGAATCGTTTGCCAGTTTTTGACCTGTTCTCGCTCCGTCTACAAATAATCCGTCAGGCCAGCCCATGATAATAGAGTTAAATAATGATGTTGATGAATTTCTGCGGATACGTGCTCCGTTCTGGAATGAAGTGGCATTAGCTAAGGCTACACCATTTGCCAAAGGACCCACAACTGTAATATTCGAGAATGTAGGATTGGTATATGGTTGGTCTTCTGTTCCACCTGCATTGTTATCCGATTCAAAACCATTGGTAGTCGGGCCTGCTCCTATATCGTACCAGTTTGAATCACGTAATACGATAGCGTATTGTATGCGACCGGTAAAACCAAAATCTACATCCAAATCATCATCAATATTTCTGTTAGATACCAAATACTTAGCATCTACATTTCCGCCAAACCACTCAAATCCATCATCATTTGCCTGTGTAACCTGAATATGGTGAATGGTTGTTCCTTTACCAACACCACCCATTGTTAAACCGTTAATTTCATTACCCGGAGTAATTACAACTCCTCCGTACTCTAAACGAACATAGGTAAGTGTTCCTGAACTATGGTTATTATCCGTTCCACCATACAATCCATCTCCTGCCGCATTATCCAAATCGCCTTCAATTGCTGCCTGAACACCCGGAAGTGTTGAAGCAACCCCTGTTCCCGGACATGTAGAACAATCGGTTGTAGGATTAATAACGGCCTGACCCAATATTACAATTCCACCCCAATCTCCGGGAGCACGTGAACCAACAGCTTTACCCGATGTAAATACAATCGGCTGGTTTTTTGTTCCATGAGCTTCGATCTTACCTGTACGGGTAATAATCAATGTTCCCCTGTTTGCACCACCTTTTATAATCGTTCCTGACTGAATGGTAAGTGTTGCATTTTTTACGTAAACATAACCGTTCATTGTATAGATGGTATCGCGATACCAGGTTGTATTGGTTGTGATATCTCCTGTTATCGCTCTGGTTGGCGAATTGATACCGGTAATGGTAATTAATCTGTTCACGGTATTGTTACATGAGCCGTTGCTCGCTACAAGTGAAACATTGTATGTACCGTTCGAAGTATAAGTATTGGTTGGATTTTGTTGAGTTGACGTTGCTCCATTACCAAAGTCCCATGCATAAGTTACACCATTAACAGACGTATTGGTAAAAGTTACCAAACCATTTGCACCGTTCACCGAAGTGAAATTAGCAACCGGGTTAGGTGTTACAGATACCGTAATGCTATCCGTTACCGAACATCCGGTGATCGTATCGGTTACAGTTACGTAATATTTTGTAGTAGCACCTGGCGCAGCAGTCGGGCGTGCAATTGTTGTACTGTTTAAGCCTGTAGCTGGTGACCATACAGCTTTAAGTGCGCCTGAAAGTGCCTGACCTATCACTACTGAACTTCCTGAACAAACTGTTGTATCGTTACCTGCATTGTAAACCGGGCCTCTGTTAATCGGACCATTATCATAATTAGTTGTCTGAGGGTCAAAATTACACCAGCACTGTGTCCAGTCGTCAGCACCCATTGCACCACGGAAAGTTCCGGTTGTGAAGTATGCGTCACTGATACGGGTTGCGCTTGTATATGATGCACCTGTTAATGCAGGTGAGCCGGCCAAAGGTTTAAAATCAGGAGCAGTATAATTAAACGGGTTTGCCAATAAGCCACTTGTTGGTTCAAATGTAGTTCCGCCTGCTGCTACTTTTGTCTGTACATCTACTGCACTTGGTGCTGATGTTGGATTGATATTTCTGATATTACCCGCCATAATATTGTTGCGGAACATCATTGAATCGTTTGCTAATTTTTGACCTGTTCTTGCTCCGTCTACAAATAATCCGTCAGGCCAGCCCATAATAATAGAGTTGAACAATGATGTAGACGAGTTTCTGCGGATACGTGCTCCATTTTGAAATGAAGTGGAATTTGATAATGCCACTCCGTTTGCCAATGGGCCAATAACTGTAATATTTGAGAATGTAGGATCGGTAAATGGTTTGTCTTCTGTTCCACCGGCATTGTTATCCGATTCAAAACCATTGGTAGTAGGACCGCTACCGATATCGTACCAGTTTGAATCGCGCAACACGATAGCATATTGTATACGACCTGTAAAACCAAAATCTACGTCCAAATCATCATCAATATTTCTGTGTGATACTAAGTATTTAGCATCCACATTTCCGCCAAACCACTCAAATCCGTCATCGTTAGCCTGTGTAACCTGAATATGGTGAATGGTTGTTCCTTTACCAACACCACCCATTGTTAAACCGTTAATTTCATTACCCGGAGTAATTACAACTCCTCCGTACTCTAAACGAACATAGGTAAGTGTTCCTGAACTATGGTTATTATCCGTTCCACCATACAATCCATCTCCTGCCGCATTATCCAAATCGCCTTCAATTGCTGCCTGAACACCCGGAAGTGTTGAAGCAACCCCTGTTCCCGGACATGTAGAACAATCAGTTGTAGGATTGATTCTCGCCTGACCTAATATCACAACACCACCCCAATCACCCGGAGCACGCGCTCCTGCAGCCTTACTTGAGGTAAATACAATCGGCTGGCTGGCCGTTCCTCTTGCTTCAATTTTTCCTGTACGGGTAATAATCAGTGTTGATTTTTTAGCTACATCTCCTCCCCTGATAATGGTACCGGGTTGAATGGTTAATGTGGCATTTTTGACATAAACATACCCATCTAAAGTGTACATGGTATCACTATACCAGGTTGTATTGGTAGTGATATCACCTGCCGGGATGGTTCGGGTTTTCTGTGCCGATACCGACATTACAGTAAGGATTGATACTGCAATTAAGTAAATAATTTTTTTCATTGTTTTTGAATTAATTTTCAAGAGCAAAACTATCCTGACTACCTTAGAGTGGTGTTAATACTATGTTAAATAGGTGTTAAATAACCGCTATTACGGGGCTCTTTTCAAACAAAAAAGGATCCGGATCCTTTTTTTGTTTGAAAATCAATGAGGGTATAATTCTCTTTAGAATTTAACTCCAATACCCATGCTAATGGTATATCCCATTTTATATTTAAAAACAGGATTATCATATTGTGATTTTTCGCTCACCGGAATATTTGGATCCAATCTTGGTGTAGCGCCATTTTTAGCATTCACATTCGTGCTGATATTATCATACTTGCCGTTATTGTTATTATCCTGATAGAATATAAGGTCCTGAGCAAGGATATCATTAACACCAAACTTAAATTCATAATGCTTGTAAAATGTTTTTGCAATCGACAAATCAATAACGGTTCTTGGGTTTTCCCACAGATCAGGTACCTGCCCGTTCTTTTCTCTCACAAATGCAATACGTCTGCCTACTCTGTTTACAAAAACAGCTGCCGATAAAGTTGACTTGGGATCATAGAACTGAAAACTACCGTTGACAATATAGGGCGACTGTCCCTGTAAAGGACGGGTTCCAAATGATTGATTGGTTGATGAGATACTGTTATCAAATTTCACTTCCGAACGGATATAGGCGTAGTTCATCGTAACCGAAAACTTACGAATCCAATTTGTACCAAAGGCTCTGTCTAAAAAATCAAAATTTTTGCGAAGCTCTACTTCAAAACCATAGTTTGAGGCATTAGTATTGCTGCTATAACCAAGTTGTGTGGCACCAACATTCTCATACACCTGCTCAATTGCATTTTTAAAATCTTTATAAAACAACGAGAATGATACCAGTTGTGATTCACCCGGGTACAACTCAAAACGAAAATCGAAGTTGCTGATTTTGGTTCGGCCCAATGCCGGATTTCCCGCAACAACAGTATTATAGTTAAAATCATAAAAAGAGAATGGAGCCAGCTCTCTGAACTCCGGTCTTGCCAGTGTTTGGCTACCCGACAACCGCAGGTTTATTTTTTCGGTAAGCTCATACGTTAAATTTGCCGAAGGCAAAAAGTCGGTAAAGGTTGTATCCACTTCCACCGGTAAACCTGTATTTCCCAGTGAATGTAACTTTTGGTTGTAACTTTCCATACGCACCCCATAAGCAACTCTGAAACGGCTGTATAAACGCTGATCAAACATTGCATAGGCCGAACTTAAACGAGACTCGGCAGTATAAACATCCTGTGGGTTGATACGCTCATCAATATAAAAGGTATCCTGAGCAAGATTCTCCTCACTAAACAACACATCCTGGCTTTGTGCTATAAACTTTGGTCTGAAATATGGGCTGCCCGGATTATTTACCTGCATAAGCTTATACCCAAAAGCCCTCACCTGAAAATCTCTTTGTCTTATCTGGTAAAACCCTCCAAGCTTCAACTCTGTTTTAACCTTTTTGCCTGATAACACATCAATTGGTTTTTGCAAATCAACACCTGCACTTTTGATATTTTCTTTCAGATCCTGATAAAATCTTCCCGTTTGTGTAATATCAATACTATTGCTTAGTTCAGTATTGTAATCATAATATTCTCCCGTTTCAGCATTTTTAATGGTTGAGCGACTTGATGCTCTTTTAAAATCAGGCATTTTACGGTGAATATCGTTGTTATTCAACACCCATTTGGCCTTTAGCTTTACCGCTGAAATATAATGCTCTCCAATTAGCTGGTTACTCATCAGCCGGTTATCCTGATATATAAAATACCTGTTGCTTACCAAAGGTATGCCCGTTTGGTCGGTTAAGTCATCATGACCGCCACGCGTTACTGTCTGGTCTTCGGTATTGACCGTATACGCATTTTTAAAACTGATTTTGTGGTTATTTCCCAGCTTCCAGCCTGCATTGAACATTAAACCTGTTAACACCTCCTGCTTATACACGGTATCTTCATACTGTTGCAGCAGTTGATTATCTTCTGTGGTAAGATTCTTCAAAAATTTATTTCGCTCTGCAGGAGTTGTCTTATAACTTTTGCTCCTCGATAATGAAATAATAAAACCCGCCTGCTGCTTCTCTTTAAATTTGAAATTAGTACCCCCCGAAACCTGAAACGAGTTGTTCATTGGAGTTGATGAAATCTCGTTCATCGACCATTGGTCATTAAATTTTTTACTGGCTTCAAATTTACTCTCAGAAGATGATGCTTCATAAATTAATCGTTCCGGAATACCGGAAGGTAAAGCCCGGGTTCCATTGTCAACCCCTAAAAAATTGGTTGATCCGGGGGTGTTTTCATAGCTCTGATTAAATGTAGTTATACTGTGTATAGAAGACCCGAAACTGGCTGATACAAATGTTTTTTCAGGAATATCTTTTGTATTAATTGTGATCATTCCTCCCGCAAAATCTCCGGGTAATTCCGGGGATGCTGTTTTGGTTATAACCATATTGTCAAGCATGTTTGACGGGAAAATATCGAACGAAAATGCTTTACGGTCACTTTCGGTGCTTGGCAGCGGTGCACCATTAATATATGCCGTGTTGTATCTGTCGTTTAACCCGCGAATAATTGCAAACTTATTGTCCTGAATAGAGGTTCCGCTGATACGTTTCATCACATCACCCGTTGTGGCATCGGGTGTTTTTTTAATCAGATCAGCCGACACCCCATCAGATATCGAAACGTTTTTCTTTTGCTGAATCAATAAGGCACTGGCTGTTTCACGCTTCAACTCTGCAGATACCACAACCTCATTCAGGGTTTTGGTCGACTCCTCAAGCGTGGTATTGACGATGGTCGTTTCTTTTGCTTTTACCGTCACCTGAGAGATTATTTTTCTTTGGTAAGAAATATAGCTCACGATTAGATTATAGGTGCCCGGAGTAACATTATTGATCGCAAATACTCCTTCAAAATCAGTCACAGCACCAATCGAAGTTCCTTCGATTTGAACCGAAACCCCAATAAGCTCTTCACCTGTCTTTTTATCTATGACCTTGCCTGAAATTTTACCTTTATCCTGAGCAGATGCTCCAACTGCTAAAAAACTGATAAACAATAAAAAGAAATACTTAAGTCGAACTGTTTTCATATTTGAAATTAAAGAGCGACAAAAGTATCCTGCTCAGGTTTGGGAATGGTTAACCCTGCATTAACGTTCAGTTAACTCAATATCAATTGAGTGTTAACATAACATTAACCTGTGTTGCCGGCCCGGCAAAAGTTACTGTTGGATACCGTTCATCTTACCGCCAGATAATTTCATAAATCAAGCTCGTATAAAATAACTGGTAGCCTAAACAATAGAAATATTTAGCGTTTGTTTTGTATTGAAAATTTAAATGAATCTGTTACATTTCCATCAAAAGCAACGAATGTTATCAGCCGGCAGATACCTCACAATACTTCTTACGTTATGCTCCTTTAGTGCAGCTTTTGCACAATACCCAAACATGCTTCATAAAGCTTATGCCGACCGGATATTGGAAATAAACAATTTATATTCATCCCTTGTGAGCCTTAATGATTCGGCAGCGATACTCAAAAAGACCGAAGAGATAAAAGAATATGCCCGTGTAAACAACGACAAGGAGATGGAAATGGAGATGGATGCCTTTTGTACTTATTATTATACTGCCTTTCAAAAACATAAGGAACCGCTGGGAACAACACTCCTGAGAATTAAGAATATGATAAGCGCTGCCGACAAAGCCGGCATCAAACATATAAAAGTAAGAGCCATGAGGCAACTGGCTGATCTCTATTGGCATTACATAAAAAACTATGAACTGGCATTTGAGCAATACCTGTTAATGGATAAAGAGCTAAGTGGGATGTCGGAAACAGATTATCCCGACATGGCAAAAGAACTGCTGATTATTGGAAATGCCTATTATTTCTTTCATGAAATGAATATGGCCAAAGCTTATTTACAAAAGGTTGTAAAGCTTAAAGAAACGGCATTTAATACACAGTTTATCAACTCGGCCAAAAACACATTAGGACTTTGTTATCAGCAGGAAGGAAACCTGGTTGAATCTGATTATTATTTTAACTCCATTTTACGCACCCGGTTTCCCTGTTCCAAAACAGACTGGGAAGGGATTGCCAAAGGTAACCTTGGAGAAAACTGCTATTTACGGGGCGACTATAAAAAAGCTATCCCTTTGCTGGAATATAATTACCGGGCATCGGAAAAGGAGAATGACTTTGGAAATGCAGCGGGGGCACTAATCACACTCTCTGCTATCTATTTGGAAAAAAAAGACTTTGCAGCTTCCTGGAATTATATCTGTCATGCTAAAGATAACATTCAACGGTCACCTCAAAAAGAGCGGTTACGGTTTTTGTACCCTGTAAT
The DNA here is from genome assembly GCA_964392775.1 of uncultured Bifidobacteriaceae bacterium. Lineage (GTDB taxonomy): Bacteria > Bacteroidota > Bacteroidia > UKL13-3 > UKL13-3 > UKL13-3. Next base: position 10,691 of record CAYMRD010000022.1, on the reverse strand, counting down.
GAGCAATTGGTACAGCGCCAACGGCCAGCCCGATCAGGCAAAAGCGTATCTCGATTCAGCCATTGCAGCCATTAATGCTTACAATGAAAACTTTAATGCCATAAAAATACTCAGGGCACAGCAAAAAATTACCGTTCAGGAACAAGAACTCATATTAGCCGAAATGAACTTAGAGAAACAGCGGCAGGTAAACCAGCGAAATATGCTAACCGTTCTGATTGTTGTATTGTGCCTTGTACTTGGCGTATTCTACTTTGTGCAAAAAAAGAAGCAGTTGTTAAAGGACTTAAAACTGCAAAGAACTACTCACAATTTAGAAATAGCCAACCTTAATCTCAATAGCTTTACCCGGAGCATCTCCGAAAAAAACAGGCTCATCGAACAGCTTCAGAGCCACCGGTCGGAACAGGACAAAACATCCCTTATCAGCCAGTTGCAGCAAAGCACCATCCTAACCGATGAGGACTGGAAAACATTTCAGCAATTGTTCGAGCAGGTTTATCCGGGATTTATCAGCCGCGTAAAGCAAACATATCCAAACATCTCGCTTGGCGAAATCAGGTACTTTGTTTTAGCCAAGCTAAACTTATCCTACAAAGAGATGGCGGCAATGTTAGGCGTGTCCCCCAATACGGTACAGGTTATGCGACACCGGATCAGGAAAAAGCTTAACTTTTCCGATAATGATATAATGGACCAAAACATTCATGCTATCTGATACCATCTTGATTTACAAAATAGCATCTATGCGTTGGGCGTAAATCTTAGATGGCGCCGAAAGCGTTGGGCCACCGCCACAATCCCGCAAATGTGCAGGAGGTCTATAATCGGATAAGCAGTATAAACAGCATTATGTATCAATTAAACGTGTCCCCTGTCCACTTAGCAGGGTTATTGATGATGTAATTTGTTATGTTATGATAAGCAATATCATTCCGGATAATATGTTCATAATAGTCCCGCTGCCATACTTTTTTGTTGAACGGTGTCCAATCCAGTGTTTTTACCCCACGAATGTATTCATTGGTTGTCATCGTTTTAAACCACTGTATTACCCGGTATAAAGGCGAACCTGATTGGAGCGAACCCGGTTGAGGCGAACCTGGTTGAGGCGAACCTACGTGTTCGCCCCCCATCTCTATCGCTATTTCTTTTTTTATGATTTCTTCTACGTTCGGGCAGACACGTGGGTCTGCCCCGACATCGACAGCAGCAGCATTACTGCCATTATTGATAATGATACAATGAAAATGATTCGGCATAACAATATATTCACCTGATTCGATATCAGAAAATTTATTGGGCAATTCCCTGTACCATTTTTCAATCATTTTGCCCGCATCGTTCAAAATCATTTCACCGTCAATAACTTCCCCAAATAAACACTCACGGTTTTGTACGCACATTGTTATAAAATACATTCCGGCCTGTGAATAGTCATACCCTTTCAGGCGTATGCTCCTGCGGTGATGCTTTTCAGGATTATATTTTGCCATTGTAATTTTTCCTCCCTTATAGTTGGGGCAGACCTCTACCTAACGTTGGGGCAGACCTCTGTGTCTGCCCGAAGCAATACCTACCCAATATATATAATATTTTATCAGAGCAAGGGCAGACACAGAGGTCTGCCCCGACTAAAATATTATTTTCTACCGAATAATACTGAACAGACGGATGATTATCCGGGCAGACATACAAGATTATCCGGGCAGACACAGAGGTCTGCCCCGACCATTATTCTTATTTACAATCAACCACTTATACAATTGTAAGATTTTTGTAAGACGCTTTTTTATCCGGTTTTTATCCTCCCTTAATAGCTTTATCCAACAGAAAAAGGAAAGACGGCAAACAACAGAAGTACCCACTTTTCTCTTATTTCTTAATATGTAAAAAGCACTCTAACTAAGGAAAACCTAAACAAACATATATGATGAAAACACTATCTAAACTTTACAACAGTTACATAAGGCATTGCCTGTTACTGTTTTCCGTGATGACAACTTTTGCATCACAAATTTTCGCTGCGGGTACTATACATAGTTATAATATTACTCACCAAAACACAGGGGGAAATGACCGCATTGCCGTAAATGTAGTACGCAAGGGAGACGCTGAGGAATGCTATTTTGGAAATCCTTTTTCGTACTACCCCCGACTGGAAATCCACTACCGCTTTTCAAATACTGATACATGGAAGCTATTGTGGACCGCAGCAGGAGGCAATGGAACAGAGATGAACAATACCTATTACCTTGATAATCCCGTGCGTGGCATTCCTTATTACTTCAAAATCAAAGGATATGAAGTAAGTACATGCGGTGGTAGTGTAGTTACAGGAGGAACGGACAGCTATACGCTTAATCCCGCAGTTCCTTATCCTGCAACATGGTCTTTTTCAGGCTTTGAAGTTGCAACTAATTCAAACAGAACCACCAACACGCTTACATGGAATGCGCCAAGCGACCAGACAAACATGAATGAAGCAGCCGGTGGAGGATGGAGTTATAAAATTGACAGACGCTCACGCAAATGGGGTGAAACCAATTGGGGAAGCTGGACGACAGACTTTGCCACGGTTGCCAAAACTGCTACTTCTTATACAGATAATTCAACTATTCAAAGCTGCTATGAATACCAATACCGCCTCAGAATAACGATGACCGTAGACAGCTACATATTTGAAAGCATGGTGAGTGATGAAAAAGAACTGACATTACCGTCATTAACGGAGGTTTCTCCTCAGGATTTTATTGTTGTAAATGAAGCCGGTCTTCAATGTCAAAGCACAGCAGGCAACAGAGAATTACAATGGAATGTGCCTGTCAGCAAGATAAACTCCTGCGCTGAATTGTGGTTTCAAATCAGAAGGCAACGGGTAAATGAAGACGGGCAGAACATAGGAACAGACTCGCTGATTGTAGATAGTGCCGCAGGCAGAACCTATGGCGGTTCAAAGTTTGCTGCAAATACAAATTGGGTTGAAGCTATAGGAGATAACAACGGGTTAAGAAAGTTCAGCTTCACCGACAACCTGAATTTGCAATTAGGACAACGCTACAAATATTCCTTAATAGCATATACAAGAATTAATGCCAACGGTGAAGTAGGCGGAACACTGGCAAGTGCAATATTAACTGCACAAGCCAATATATTGGGCTTAATAAGCGGTGGTGGAAATCAAATACTTACCAAGCAGATTATAGAAAAAACTGTTAAAATCACATGGGCAGATAACTGGCAAAACGAAAGCAAGTTTTATGTTTACAGAAAACCCAAAAACTCCTCAGACCCTTTTCAAATATTGAAAAATGTGCAGGGGGATGAGGTTATCTTAAATGCCAATACCACTACTTACACCGACAACACAGCCGCTCTGTGCATACCGTATTCCTATGAAGTAAGAGCATACAACGAATGTTATACAAGCACCACACCTTTTTTGGTTGGTTCTGTCGGGGTAAGCGATACCATTCAGCTTTCGGGAAATATTAATGATACGTACAGCGAAACAAGCCTGAAAGGATTTAAAGGTTATGCAAGCGATTTTGTGCAATTAGACTGGACCGTAGAAAACAACTCAGGCTCCATAAGCACACAACACCTTTATCGCAGGTTATTAGGCGACAGCACCGCACCTATGCCACTCGCAGACATAGGCAGCGGCACACGTCAATTCAAAGATGCAAGTGCAGATGCTAACACTTTGTATGAATATTTTATTGAAGCGAAAGGTAATTGCGGGATTACACCAATGGTAAGTACCCGTATTTCTGACGTTGGTTATCGTTCGCCTGCGGGCATGGTAATAGGACATGTGGAATATGAAGGTGGTATTAGTGTACAAGACTGCAAGGTGGGCGCAGAAAAAAATTCGGGCATCAACAATAACAAGTCAATCTACTTTGACGGAGACCGCGATTATTTTGTATTTCTTGATGGTGATAATTCTGCTGCTGCTACTACACTGGCTAAGAATAATACAAACTATGCCCATCAGGCTGATTTGGATTTTTTGTTTGATACAGCCAAAGGGCGTACTATTGAATTTTGGTTTAATGCTTCGGAGTTAAAGCAGGAATTTGTGTTCACACTTGGAAAAACGCTTGATGCTAACGGAAATGCCCTGTATATAACAACCCCCTCAACAGGAAACTCGCAATGGCGGATGGTTATTGAACAATTAGGAAATGCAAACCCTGTTGTGTATACTTTTGCATTGGGTGTTCAACCCGGAGAATGGCATCATTTTGCCTATACGGATAAAGCAGGATTGGTTAAAATATACCTTGACGGAAGCAACAAAGATTTATATGGGAATCCGATGCAATGGCAGATTAACACCAACTGGACAAAAACGGCAAACAACCCGCTTAAACACGCTTTGTTTGTAGGAAGTGATAAATGGGGGAGTGATTTAACCAACACCTTTAAAGGTTATATGGATGAGTTTCGCTGTTGGGGTGTGGCACGTACCGAAGAACAAATTCGCAGTACCATGAATGGTTATCTGCAGGGCAACGAAACCGATTTGGGCATTTACCTGCGTATGGACGAAGGTGTAGGAAATATTTTGTATGATGCTTCTTATAAACCGGGTGGTATTTATAATGGTAATCATGCTATAATACCAAGAAAGCTGCATGCGTTTAATCAATTAGGTTTTTCAACTGTAGTGCCACCTGTCAGCATGCTGGGAAGCAATGCTGTTACCGATGAAAACGGAAATTATATTATTCCTTTTATCAGATACGACAATACCGGTGATTTGTTTAAAATAACGCCATTCATTACCAATCACCAGTTCCAGCCAAACAACCGCACCTTGTTTATCGGTAACTCAACACCTGTACAAAACAATGTAGACTTTAAAGATATTTCCTCTTTCCCTGTTACGGGAACAATTTTTTATGGCAATAATGAAAACGATATTTCATGCCCCGCTGCGGGAATTTATTTAGCCGTTGATGGCAATATTGTAGTGAGAGATGGTGCGCCTGTGCAAACGGATGCCAACGGAGAGTTTAATATCCGTGTGCCAATCGGGGAACATTATATTTCTGCCCAGCAATCACTTCACACATTTGCCGCAGGCCGTTTCCCTGCCACCGGTACATTCGATTTCCAGCAGCCGGTTTCAGGATTAACCTTTATTGATAATACCAAAGTCAGTGTTATTGGTAAAGTAGTAGGCGGAACCACGCAAGCTGCATACAAATCAGGATTGGGGCGCAGTAAAAACAATATCGGAACAGCCACATTAGTGTTTGAATCAACCAAAGGCTGCTACACCGACACCGCCATTACCGATGAACACGGAGACTACGCCATCGAACTATACCCGATTGAATATACGTTGCACGGGGCAAATTCCCTGAACCCACAACTGTTTATTCCGTCAAACCCAATCATTGAATTTCCGGTACAAAATGTGAACCTTACACAAATCCCGCCTGTTCAAACATACAGAGACACGGTTTATGACAACAACGGAAATGTTATAGGCGTAGATAGTGTTCAGGCTCATTTAGTGAAAGATTTTGTGTACCGTACCGGGCACTCGCTGTTCGTGCTCGATACCGCAGGAAACCCTTTTAACAAAGGAGAGGAATATATTTTTGTAAACCATTCGGATGGTCAGGATACCCTTTTCACCAATCAGCTTGCTTACCCCGTTTTTCAAAAAGGAGGCGTTTATGCTGTAAAGGTGAAGCTGACAGAAATTTATGCAAACATGGACGATGCTGCCAATATCATTTATGATACAACGGGCGCTTCTGACGGAACAATCACCGTGAATAATCAACTGACAGGTGGAGAGCCTTATTCTTTTGCACTTCAAAATGAATCGGGAGATTCGTTGCTGGTTTTTCAGGTTGGAGACCCTAATGTTACACAAAACCCGACTTTCCCCGAGAAGGATTTCACCAAAACACTGCAAATTGTTTCGGTTATAGGCCAGACACAAAACACATGGACACTTGATGGTTATGTACTAGGCTCAAAAGCCGATGGAACAAAGTTTGCAACTCAAAGCCCGCAGATTGTTGACCACGTTTTACGCGACCCTCCCGGATCGGGCAGCAGTGCGAGGATTGCCAAAAACAGTGAATTCAGAAGCAGTCAGAACTGGAGCCTGGTGGGTAAAGCCGGGTTGAACCTGGCAACCAAAATTGGTGTTGATTTTTCATCATTTGTAGGAATGGGTGTAATGCTAAAGAACGAAGTGAAGGGACAGGTTACGTATGATTTTTCAACTAATCTTAGCGTAGGCGGTGGAGAGGCATTTTCAGAAACCGTAACTGTTTCCGAGGATATTGCCACAAGCGCTGACCCTGCCTTTGTGGGAGCTGATGCCGATTTGTTTATAGGCAAATCCGTGAACATGGATTTTGGTATTGCAGACCATGTAGAGTTTATTGACACTACGCTTTGCGGAGGCGGTACTCCTTGTAAAGCAACAGATATGCTTGTTTCTGCCAAAGGAAAGCAATACAGCATTGCACGCAGAAAAGGGTTTCAGATTGACCCCAAAGGCTACGGAACATATTTTATCTATACGCAAAGACATATTCGCACACAACTGATTCCTGATCTGATAGCACTGAGAAATAACCTGTTGGAAACAAGCTCCGACTATCAGATTGTGTTTAGCAATAAAAATGATGCGGAAAGATACGGATCTAACAATGACGACCCGATCTGGGCCGACAGCGCATCTACCCCAACACCTTTGAACCGCGAAAGTGCGGATTCTGCCGGGCCAAGCTATGTTTTCTTAAAAGTGTTTGACCCGGATGATATTGTAAAGGACTCGGTACGGTGGTACAACGAGCAAATCCGCCTGTGGAAAAATGCGCTGGCAAAAAATGAGGAGGCAAAGCTGAATGCGGTAAACGGTCAGAGCGTTGCTAATGCAGGGTCACTTGGGTTGCTTGTAGACAGCAATGTATGGGACAGGTCTGCTGTGCTTTGGACACAAGAAGTAAGCGCGCTACAGCAAAATGTTTCGTTTAGCTCAGGCCAGTCTTATTCAAGAAATGTTACACTTAGCAACAACCAGGAAGGGTTTATTTCATGGGAGCTGGATATGTCGATGGCTTTGGGGCACTATATTGAAGCATCGGCAGCAGGCCTTGGCACAACAGCACAAACTTCTCTTACCATTGGTGTAGCCCAAAGCGGCCAAAGCGGAACCGGCCGTACTGTTTCTACCGCGTATGGATTTACGCTGGAAGATGGAAATTCCGGTGATTTTTACTCTGTAGACATTTTAGACGGAGGAGCGCAAAACGGGCCTATTTTTAAAACAAGGGGCGGGGCAACTTCATGTCCTTATGAAGGCGCTTTGGAAACACAATTTCACAAACCAATAGGCACGATAATTCAACCGGCTACCGTGCAACGCGAAAAACCGGACATTTCTATTTTCCCTGCAAAACAGGTGGGTATTCCTTCCGATCAGGAAGCCGTATTTACCATCACTCTTTCAAACAGCAATACCGATGAAGATATGACTTATGCCCTGTCGGTGGATGATGTTTCCAATCCGCATGGCGCTATTCTTACTATTGACGGATTAAACCCCAACAGGACATTTACCGTTCCTGCCGGCAGCAGCATTAACAAAATACTGGTAGTGCGTAAAAGTCCGCATGTAACCGATTTTAATAATATAAAGTTAAGCTTTGGTTCAGGTTGCGGAGACAACATCAGTGCAGATGCATCTTTCAGCGTTTCATTTATTCCTACCTGTTCGCGAACCACACTGCAATCGCCCACAAACAACTGGGTGCTGAACAGCAGCTTCAACAACACCCTGCCCGTTATCATGAAAGACTACGACCTGAATTTTGCCGGTTTCCAAAAAGCCATTTTCAGGTACAAGCCAAGCTCATCGGCCACATGGATTAATACAAAGGAATTTTATAATCTGGAAGCAGCAGGCAGCGATTCGCTGATACTCTCACGTGATAATATCTACACGGCATTCGACTGGGATGTAACAAACCTGCCTGACGGAAACTATGATATACAAATTCAAACCGTGTGCGCCAACAACATTACGCGCAACTCTGAAGTTTACAGCGGAAAAATAGACAGGAGAATACCCGTGAACTTCGGTCAGCCCACACCACTCAACGGGGTGCTTACGGCAAACGATGAACTGGGCATCCGGTTTAACGAAACCATTAACGAAGGGTTAATCAACAAAAACTTAGACATTGATGTGCGCGGAGTGCTGAACAGCACAGCGATAGCACACTTCACAAGTTTGCAGTTCAGTGGCACGCAGACTATGACCATTCCTGCGGTAAGCCTTGATGCAAAATCATTTACAATAGAGTTTCATGCAAAAAAAACCGATTCGAGCGCTCAGGTTATTGCATCGCAAACAGGTTTGTGGAATATTGGTTTTAATGAAAGCAATCAAATCTATTTTGAAATCGGCAGTGAGCGTGTAACTGCAAACATTGCTGCCGACATCACCAACTGGCATCATTATGCAGTTGTATTTGACAATGCCCTTCACAAAGCTTCCATTTATGTAGATGCAGAGGAAAAGGTGAATGGCAATATAACCGCAACAATTGACCAAGGTGGAGCTGATTTGATTATTGGCGAAAGCTTTACGGGGACAATCCATGAACTAAGATTGTGGAACGATGTGAGGACTCTGTCTGAAATTCAAAGCAACTATCTTGTTTCGCAAAAAGCTAACGCAGCCGGATTGCTGGGCTACTGGCCGCTGGACGAAGGAAGAGGAAATATTGCCAACGATTTAACAGGCAAACGGCAGGCAAATGTTCCCAATACATGGACGTTTGCACAACAGGCAAGAGCCATTCATCTGGACGGAACAGATGGTTATTTTGAAATTGATGCCGCTGCACTTAATGCAGATGAAGAAACAGATTTCACCATTTCGTTCTGGTTTAAAACAAACAACCTTGCCAGCCACACACTGTTCTCAAACGGAAATGCAGATACAGGTACTATCGGTTATCAGCCCAAAGCATGGCATATTTACAGCACTACCGGGGGATATTTATTTGTGAAAAACAATGGTTATGTACTACCTGTAAACAATCCTGTTCTCAGCAATAACGAGTGGCAGCATTTTGCTTTGGTGGTGAACAGGCAGGGCAGCACTGATGTATTCATAAACGGCAACCTGCTTGCAAGCACCAACAGCAACCGCTTTACCGCACTGGCGGGAAGCAAAGCATATATAGGCGCTTACGGAAGAATTACCGGGGCTACAGATACTGTAACGAATTTCTTCACCGGATCATTTGACGAAATTACATTCTGGAATGCAGCGCGTGAACAAAAACAGATTATACGCGATGCTTATTACAGGCTCAAAGGAGACGAACCGGGATTGCTCGCTTATTATCCTTTTGAAAAATATGCCAATGCAGGATCGGGGCAGCTTGCTTTAACCCAAACAGCCGATGACCAGGCTGATAAATCAGCAATCGGATTATATCCTTTCCCTGCATTGTTGCGGGGAGAAGCTGCGTTTACAAACGAAACCGCTCCCGTAAAAATTGAACGCCCTGTGGAGGCGGTTACATTTACTTATGTGGTAAACAACGATGCAATCATTATCACGCCAACCACTGCTGCCGGGAGAATTGAAAAAACCATTCTGGATATTACCGTAAGAAATATTCAGGACATGAACGGCAACAAAATGAGCTCTGCCGTTACATGGACGGCTTTTGTAAGCAAAAATCAGGTGGTATGGAATAATGAGACTCACGAAGCAACCATTGCAAAAGGTGCTGCCTATTCATTCACTGCAACCATTGAAAACAAAGGCGGAAAACAGGAAAGCTATTCAATCACCAACCTCCCTGCATGGCTCACCGCAAGCAGAACTTCGGGAACAATCAATCCGCTGACTACGCAACAAATTGTGTTTACCGTAAAAGAAGGATTAAACATCGGCAGGTATGAGCAAAACATTGCGTTGTCAAATCAGTTCGGCTCGGGAGAAATCCTTGCACTTACGTTGAACGTTACAGGCAAAACTCCCGAATGGACAATCAATCCTGCAAACTTTGAATACTCAATGGGTATTGTGGGACAACTGAAAATTCAGGATGTATTCTCAACAGACGAAAACGATATGCTTGCAGCCTTTGTGGGGGATGAGATTCGTGGCGTTGCCAAAGTGAATAAAAACAGCAACTATCGTGCTTACCTGAATATATACAGCAACACAGCAAGTGGAGAAAATCTTACATTCCGCATTTATGATGCAAGCACAGGTTTGATTTTGGATGATATTACACCTGCCAATCTCATCTTTGTAAACAATGCGTTACAGGGAACACTGGCAAACCCAACCGTATTCAGCGGAGGTGAAGTGCAGCTTACAAGCATTGATTTAAAAACCGGCTGGAACTGGGTATCATTTAATGTACAGCCGGCACATCCCGATGTGGATTCGGTGCTGGCAAAAATGAATGTATCGGCCGGGGATATCATCAAAGGACGTTCGAGCTTCGATGAATATTCAACCGCAACAGGTTGGGTAGGTTCGCTCAGTATGGGTGGAGGCATTAACTTTAAGGAAAGCTACCGCTTAAATGTAGCCAACGCAGGAACAGTGCAGGTGAAAGGCGCAACCGTTAACCTGAAAAACACACCTGTAATTATTCAAACCGGCTGGAACTGGA
>CAYMRD010000021.1:0-46597 GCA_964392775.1 uncultured Bifidobacteriaceae bacterium | reverse complement strand
GCCTTTCGGCACCAGATCCTAAGTCTGGCACGGCTACCAATTACGCCACATGCGCTTTTAAGGGTGGCAAATGTATGTCTTTTTTGTGAATATGCAAATATGTAGTGAAACCTGCTAAAAATCAGATGCAAAATATATTCGGCTTAGTCCTCTTATTTCTATGCGGCATTCGGGGCTAAATCTTATTTTTGTTGGGAGGAAACTAATTATTATGAAGGTGTTGACCGATGCAGAGCGTGAAAACCAGCAGATTGTAAAGGCTTACAGGGCTTTATTGAAAGCGTGTAAACGCCAGCTTGAAAGAGGAGATAAAAAACTTATTCGTGAAGCTTTTAACCTGGCTTTGGATGCGCATAAAAATATGCGGAGAAAATCGGGCGAGCCATACATCCTGCATCCGCTTGCAGTTGCACAGATTTGTGCCGAAGAAATTGGCTTAGGAACCACCAGCATTGTTTGTGCATTGATGCATGATGTGGTAGAAGATACAGATATTTCACTTGCGGATATCAGGTTGCAGTTTGGAGAGAAGGCCGCAAAAATCATTGATGGCCTCACTAAAATTTCCGGAGTGTTCGATCAGCAGGATAAATCCATGCAAGCCGAGAATTTTAAAAAGATGTTGCTCACCCTAAGTGACGATGTGAGGGTAATTCTTATCAAGCTTGCCGACCGCTTGCACAATATGCGAACCTTGGATTCGATGAGTCCGAAGTCGCAGCTAAAAATTGCATCCGAAACACAATATGTTTACGCACCGCTGGCGCATCGTTTAGGGTTATATGCCATTAAGACTGAGCTTGAGGATTTGGCTACCAAATACCTTGATCCCGATAATTACAATTTTGTTAAAGACAAGCTTCAGGAAACAAAATTGCAGCGTAATAAGTATATAAAGCAGTTTATTGTGCCGATTGACAGCGCCCTTCGGGAAGCCGGGTATACGTTTGAAATCAAAGGACGGCCTAAATCCATTCATTCGATTCTCACTAAAATGAAAAAGCAGAATATACCTTTTGAGGAGGTGTATGATTTGTTTGCCATTCGCATTATTTTAGGCAGTGAATTTGAAAATGAGAAATCGGATTGCTGGAAAGCCTATTCAATCATTACCGATTTTTACCGTCCAAATCCCGACAGGTTGCGTGATTGGGTATCTACTCCCAAAGGGAATGGATATGAATCATTGCATACCACCGTAATGGGCCCGGGCGGGAAATGGGTTGAAGTACAAATCCGTACCCACCGCATGGATGAAATTGCGGAAAAAGGATATGCTGCCCACTGGAAATACAAAGACAAAGATGCCTCTCAACAATCGGGCGACAGTCTGGAAGAATGGCTGGCTCGTGTTCGTGAGATTTTGGAAAGTCCGGAAACCAATGCCCTCGATTTTCTGGATGACTTCAAGCTGAACCTGTTTTCGGATGAGATATTTGTGTTTACGCCTAAGGGTGATTTACGGAAACTACCCTTTAGTGCTACCATTCTTGATTTTGCCTTTGATGTACACTCTGAGTTGGGTTCAAAATGCATTGGAGGAAAGGTTAACAATAAGCTGGTTCCCATTAGTTATAAGCTGACCAACGGTGATCAGGTTGAGATTCTTACATCAACCAAACAAACACCTAAGGAGGAGTGGTTGGATGTTGTGCTGACCGCCAAGGCAAAATCTAAAATCAGAGATTGGTTTAAGCACGAGAAATTACGGGCCTCTTCGATGGGTAAAGAAATTATTGAACGTAAGTTTACGGCCGATAAGATTGCATTCACCAGCGAATCACTCAACGATCTGATTTATTATTTCAAACTGCCGAGTGTAGCCGAACTGTATTACAGGGTTGCCAACGAGAAAATAGATAAGAAGGAGCTGGACATCGCCCATATTCTCGAAACGGTTAAAAAGCAGAAGTCGGATCAGGCTCAGGAGGCACGTGCAGCCAGGGCCAATTCAACTCATAAGCAACCGTCAAATACAGCTGCCGATGCCGTTGTTTTGGGAGATGATATTGATATGCCGTATTCATTTGCCAAATGCTGTAACCCGATTCCGGGAGATGATATTTTTGGCTTTGTTACGGTGGGTGAGGGGGTTAAGATTCACCGCACCAACTGTCCAAATGCTATTGGGTTGATGAGTAACTACGGATACCGCATCATTCGCTCAAAATGGGCCAATACCGAAGGTAAAGTGCGGGCGTTTGTCACAACTATCAGGCTGAATGGTATTGACAGTGTGGGTATTGTGAGCATTATTGCCGATATTATTTCCAAACAACTTCAAATCAATATGCATTCCATTCATGTATCATCCAAAGAAGGGATGTTTGAAGGGGTGATTGAGCTGGAGGTGCATGATACAGGGCAACTGGAAGAATTGATGAATAAAATAAAGGCAGCCAGTCCGCTGATTAAGGTAAGCAGGGAGGATGCGCACCAATTGGCGAAATAGATATTGGGAGCAACAAACTTTTCCCCACGGTTTTTTATACGCCAACTAAAGCCGTATTTTGCACCCAAAATCGAGGAATACACATGTCGTCTCAACAGGTTTCAGTAGCGGTAAAAGAGGAGGTAAAAGCCTTGTTTATCCAGTTTTTGGAGCAAAAGCAGCAACGTAAAACCCCGGAGCGTTTTGCCATTCTGGATGAAATATACAGCAGCAAAGAACATTTTGATGTGGAAACATTGTATGTCCACATGAAAAACCGCAACTACCGGGTAAGTCGCGCTACGGTTTACAATACCCTTGATTTATTGCTGGATGCAGGGCTGGTTGCTAAACACCAGTTCGGAAAAAATTTGGCCCTGTATGAACGCTCTTACGGTTTCAGGCAACATGATCACCTGATTTGCAATCAGTGTACAAAGATTCTGGAATTCTGTGATCCTCGTATCCAACAAATTAAAAGTACCATGGGCGATTTATTACAGTTTGAAGTAACCGGACATTCACTTCACCTGATGGGGAATCCCAAACGTGATGATAAGGGTGTGTGTTTGACTTGTGGGAAGAAGTAAGACGAAGAGAGGCAAGAAGTGGGTAGATTAGTAGATGTGAAGATTAGAAGATGTGCAAATGCAAATGCGGATGCGGAGATGTGAAGATGAAAATAGAAAAAAGCTAATGGCCAACAATTAAATAATAAAGCTAACAGCTAAGGGCTAACAGCCAACAGCATAAAATAACAACAATGATAGACGTAGTATTAGGATTACAATGGGGTGATGAAGGGAAAGGAAAAATTGTAGATGTATTAACCCCTAAATATGATGTAGTAGCCCGCTTTCAGGGAGGTCCGAATGCCGGACACTCATTAGAATTCAACGGACAAAAGCATGTATTGAATACCATTCCTTCCGGAATTTTCCATGAGCATTGCATCAATATCATCGGAAACGGAGTGGTGATTGACCCTGTAACCCTTAAAAAAGAAATAGAAAAGGTGGCAGCTTCGGGCGGGAACCCAAAGAAAAACCTGTTTATCTCACAAAAGGCACATTTGATCTTACCTACGCACCGCCTGGTGGATGCGGCCAGCGAGGCACATAAAGGCGAACATAAGATTGGTTCAACCCTTCGTGGTATCAGCCCTACGTATCAGGATAAAATTGGCCGCAGTGGTTTGCGTATTGGCGATATTCTGGCTCCTAATTTCAAGCAGAAATATGATACAGCCGTTGCCAACCACAAGCAATTGCTGGATCGTTTTAACTACGAATACAATTTGGCTGAGTTAGAGCCTGCCTTCTTTGAAGCCGTTGAGTTTTTGAAACAGTTCCCGATTATCAATTCGGAATATGTGATCAATGATTTGATGAGCAAAGGCAAAAAAATTATTGGAGAAGGCGCTCAGGGAACCTTGCTTGATATTGATTTTGGGTCTTACCCGTTTGTAACGTCTTCAAATACCATCACAGGTGGCGTGTGCAGTGGATTGGGCGTGCCTCCACAAAAGGTAAACAAGGTATTCGGTATTTTTAAAGCCTACTGTACCCGCGTGGGCAGCGGTCCATTCCCGACAGAACAAGAGAACGAAACGGGAGAAAAACTTCGTAAACTGGGTTTTGAGTTTGGCGCCACAACAGGCCGTCCGCGCAGAACAGGTTGGTTGGATTTGCCAACGTTAAAATATGCTATCATGCTCAACGGGGTTACCGATTTAATTTGTACCAAGAGTGATGTGTTGAGTGGGTTTGAAGAAGTACAGGTTTGCGATTCTTATATGATTGACGGGAAACTCACCAACGAAATTCCATTCAATATTGCCGATGCTGTAATCAATCCTCAATACAAATCATTTAAGGGTTGGAGTGAAGATCTGACCGGTCTGAGAAACTACAGCGAATTGCCTGAAACCTTTAAGCAATATATGGACTATGTACAAACGCAGATTAATACCAAGCTTAGTGTGATTTCGATTGGTCCCGATCGCGAGCAAACAATATTCATGTAATTCATAGCTAAACGATATAACGATATACAAAGGCTGCACCCCTCTGGTGTAGCCTTTGTTATGCGCTGATAATTCATTGTTGATCTGACATAAAAAAAGAGGGGCTTCCCGATTGCTCAGGAAGCCCACTCTTTTTTTTCATACCCCTATGAAATTTATCTTCAATGCCTTGCGGCTTTTTAGCTTCTTATTTGTGATTCAAATGTAATATTGAAATTTCTGATTCAATGTAAATTTACATATTCAGTAGAAATCAGGGTTAAATAGCAGAATCAAAAAACCAATAAATGTTATTCGTCTTCGTCTGGGTCCGGGGGGGTAATATCCTCAAAATGGTTGAGTTGAGGTTCTCCTAAAACAGCTAACATCTGCTGCACTTCATGTATTTTATTGGGTTTGTTTAGCTTTTCGTAGGCTACAGCGAGGTTTCTCAATACTCTTTTAATAATATCAATATTGCTGCAGGGTTCAAAAAATTCCAACCGTGGTTCAATCTGAAGTTGTTTCAGGAATTGCTCCAAATTGGCTTTGCTGAAAACCGAGCCATTGTTAAAGGCATTGATATAAAATAATATTTTTCCGTTTGAAGCAGGGAGGTGCTGCAGTTGGTTAAACGCCTCCGGGTTTGTTAAGGATGCCGGCAATTCTTTAAAGCCCAATACAAAATGTTGAGGTAGATTCACTCCATAAATGGGCATATTCAACCGTTGTGCAATGAGCATATACACCACGGCCAGCATAATAGGATTGCCTCGTTTGCTTTCTAAAACATTATTGATAAACGAATTGGAAGGGTCGTGGTACTGATCAGTATTGCCTTTAAAACCATGCACATTGTACAATACATGGTTAATGATTTTAATTTTTTCGTAGGCACTGTAATCATAACGCAACTCTAACCAAATATCCAACCGGATACGGTCAATTTCGTTGATGATGGATTGTTTGGAAAGATCGGGGTAGCGGTATCTGGCCACAATATAAAGGCCTTCGAGTAAATCAGGCTCTTCGCTCTTACCCCAGGCACGCAATGTTTCAAGCTCGTTTTCGAACTGGATTTTGTGAATGATCGTTTCAACTTTTTGCTGATGCTCCGGACTGTTAAGCGAATCCCACTCATTCTCGAGCATAGAAACGATGCCTGATCCAAGCGAAAGCAATTTAGCTTCCACGTGTTCTACAATTTCAGGGTCATCGTCATCGAGCAGTGCAATTAGGGATAAAACTTCCTTGTCGCTCATCATAAAACGAAGATACGATTATTTTTTAGCTGCTTTTTTAGGAGCTGCCTTTTTGGATGCTGCTTTTTTAGCAGCAGTTTTCTTCGGAGCTGCCTTTTTTGCTTTAAAGGCATCCGGCATTTCCTCTTCAATCATCTTTTTTACTTCATCAAGTGAAATGGTTGCCAGTTCTTCAGGAGTGTATTTTTCACCATCTTCTTTGCGCCCCAGCTTAATCATGTTTTTTCCCAAACGGATGAAAGCACCCCAGCGACCATTTTCGATGGATATTTTTTCATCAGGCCATTGTTGGATAAAACGGTTCGCCTCTTTCTCTATTTTTTTCTCAATGAGTTCATTCATCTGAGGTTGGGTGAGGGTATCCAGATTATAAGCACGTGGCACATTGATAAACATATCATTCCATTTAATAAATGGTCCGAAACGACCTTTGCCTTTGGTAATCGGCTTGTTGTCGAACATCCCCACGGGAGCTTCGGCTGTTTGTTTGGCGTTGATGATAACAATGGCTTTCTCCAAAGTTACTTCCATTACTTCTTCGCCTTTCGGTATTGAAATAAACTCTTCACCCCATTTAACATAAGGACCAAAACGACCCACGTTTACCGATACTTCTTTGCCTTCAAACTCGCCAATGGTACGGGGGAGTTTAAATAATTCAAGAGCTTCTTCTAGCGTGATTGATTCAACACGTTGTCCCTGCAATAATTTTCCGTACTGAGGTTTTTGTGTTTCATCATCACTGTTTTCACCAAGCTGTACAAAAGGTCCGAAACGGCCCACTTTTGCGTAGATGTTTTTTCCGGTTTTAGGATCGGTTCCCAGTAAGCGTTCTCCGCTTTGGCGCTCGGCATTTTCAGTAGTTTTGGCAACTTCTTTATGAAATGGAGTGTAAAAAGATTCAATCATTTTATTCCATTGCATTTGTCCCTGTGCAATTTCATCAAACTCTTTCTCTACCGATGCGGTAAAATTATAGTCCATGATATTTTCGAAATGTTTCGACAAAAAGTCGGTAACAATCATTCCGATATCACTTGGGAACAATTTTGATTTTTCGCTGGCAAATTTTTCGCTGGCAACGGTTCTGCTTAGTTCATTTTTTGCCAGAGTCAGAGATGTAAATTTACGTTCCTTGCCTTCGCGGTCTTCTTTTACCACGTAACCTCTTTTTTGCACGGTACTAATGGTTGGCGCATACGTTGAAGGACGGCCGATGCCCAGTTCTTCCAGTTTTTTTACCAAACTGGCTTCTGTATATCTTGGAGCAGGGCGTGTAAACCGTTCAATGGCATCAATCTGAATGAGGTTTAGGTTTTCACCAACTTTTAATGGAGGTAACATTTTGCTGTTGTCATCATCTCCTTCATCATCGGTGCTTTCCATGTATACTTTCAAAAAACCATCAAAGGTGAGCACTTCACCTGTGGCAATTAAACTCACACCGTTGGTTGAGATTCCAACGGTAGCAACGGTTCTGTCGATTTGGGCTTTGCTCATTTGCGAAGCAATGGCACGTTTCCAGATCAAATCGTATAAACGTTTTTCCTGTGCGGTTCCGTCTACATTTTGATTTTCGAAATAGGTAGGACGAATGGCCTCATGCGCTTCCTGTGCGCTGTCATTTTTAGTTGTGTATCTGCGCGGGTTAGAGTATTGTTTGCCGTAGTTATTGGTAATGGTTTGTTGGGCGTTGGCAATTGCCAGTTCCGACAAGTTTACCGAATCGGTACGCATATAAGTAATAAATCCGTGTTCGTATAACTTCTGAGCAATGCTCATGGTTTGCGAAACAGAATAACCCAGCTTACGACTGGCTTCCTGCTGCAAGGTTGATGTTGTAAAAGGAGCAGAAGGAGATTTTTCGGCCGGTTTGGTTTCCAGATTTTGGATCACAAAGTCAGCGCCTTTGCAACTTTCCAAAAAGGCATGCGCCTCTTTTTCGGTATCAAAACGTTTGCCCAGTTCGGCTTCCATTTGTTTGCCGCCCACATTAAAGCGGGCAGTAACTTTAAAAGCAGATGAGTAGGTAAAGGCATTGATTTCACGTTCGCGCTCAACAATCAACCTAACGGCAACCGATTGCACACGTCCGGCCGATAGATTACCTTTTACTTTTTTCCAAAGCACAGGCGACAATTCAAATCCCACCAATCGGTCCAGTACACGTCTGGCTTGTTGTGCATCCACCAGATGTTTATCAATTTTACGTGGATTGTCGATTGCCTTTAAGATGGCCGGTTTGGTAATCTCGTGAAAAACAATGCGTTTGGTTTTGGCTTCGTCAAGATTTAATACCTCCGACAAATGCCATGAAATAGCTTCTCCCTCGCGGTCCTCATCGGATGCGAGCCAGATCATATCAGCGCCTTTTGCCAGTTTTTTGAGTTCGGCAACTACCGATTTTTTATCAGCAGAAACCTCATATACAGGGGTGAAATTATTGTTAATCTGAATCGCATCATCGCCCTTGGCCAGGTCTCTGATGTGTCCGTAACAAGATCGTACCGTAAAATCTTTACCAAGAAACTTCTCAATGGTTTTAGCCTTGGCAGGCGACTCCACAATTACCAGGTTTTTAGTCATGTTCTTCCTCCGTTTGCACAATTAGTAAAGGTGCGAGTATACCTTTTTTATGCAGTAAAGCATATACTTGGGTAAAATGCACTAAGGTTTCAAAGGTGAGTTGAAAATCTTAATTTACCAATAATTTCTGAGTAAATCGTCCTTGATTGCTCTTAAAATCAATGAAATACATTCCGGATGAGAGGTCGTTTCCGTCAATCAGAAGCTCATGAGTTCCTGACGATTGTTTTCCCTGATGAATAACCCGAATTTGTTTTCCGATGTTATTGAGCAATGTAATTTCAATATTCTCGTCTTCTTTAAGGTTATAGGTAATCGTTGACTGCTGTTGCATCGGATTGGGATAGATGCCAAATTGAAGGTTTTGTTTTGCTGATTCGCCCAATCCGGTTGGTCCGTTTGTAATGGCAAATTTATCTACATAAACATTGTTCCCCCTGCGGTTCACAAATTCAAAGCGGAACCGGGCATTCGAAAATTTATACTGTTCTATATTAACCGATACTTTGCGCCATTGAGAGGCATTGGTAGGAATAAATTCTGAGGTTGTTATTCCAGATGTAGCCAGATCACTACCTCTTTTTGCGAAAATACGTTCTTCATGCATTCCAAAATCGCCACTCAGAATTAAAATAAGTGAATCGTTGGATGCTGTGGAGCGTTGTGCGTAAGCATAATAAAATTCAACATAAGGAGAAAAAACTCCGGTAAGATCGATTTCGGGAGATTGAAAGCCATCTCTGCCATTTATTAATGCTGTTGTATTGTTGAAATTTTGCATTTGCATACTGGCTATACCATCGAGTCCTTCATTTGCATTTACTTTCCAACCGTTGTTAGGGTTGTTAAAATTATTCAGTTTCCATCCGTCTTTGCTAAAGGATATTCCTTCAAACGAAATAGCATAAGGGGCTTTTAGGTTAGCACTTACTACCGGAAGGTAATCTCCTGTTTGTGGATTGATACCTGCATAGCTTACATTGTTTGCTCCTCCTCCGTAAATGCTATTGCGGTAGTTAGCAAGTGAATTATACATCCGGTTTTTTTGTCCGGGCGTGAACATGTTTAAGCAGGTTCCGTCCGAATAGTCCATATAATTATGAATCATATCCGGTAAATCAGGAACATCATTGTTACAACTGTTTTTACCTTCCTGGCAACCAAAGCTGGCAGCCGTAACAGGAGGGGTGTCGCATACTTGATCTCCCATATAGGCACAATCAGAAGCGGTTCCGCCTACACATCCATTTTGGAAAGTATGGAGCAAACCCAACCAATGACCAATTTCGTGGGTGAGTGTTCGTCCACCCTGACTAACAGTTCCGGTACCAACTACACCAATCTGGTCTGAACGAATCATGATACCATCTGTTGTGGGTTGAGTGCTTTGTTGCCATGGGAACTGAGCATAACCCAATATAGTACCTCCACCTGCAACCTGGGATGAGTTAATCGTTTTTACAATCCACACATTCAGGTATTTGTTGCTGTCCCAATAGCTGAGAGCTTTGGCTTGGTCACCAGCATTGTTTGTAAGTGAGCTTTTTACCCTGATGATGCCATCACTTTTGTTTCCGTTCGGGGCATATTGAGCCAACCTGAACTCAATCTGCATGTCTGCAGCCAGTGGGTCTGTACTCGCACCTCCTGCGGTTCCGGCTTTTTTTCGGAAGTCTTCATTGAGAATGCGAATCTGGTCCATTATCTGAGCCTGAGAGAGATTTTCCAGGCTATCATTATGTATAATATGAAATACCACTGGTATATAAATCACTCCATTGGCCTTTTTGCTGAAATTGATAATGGGTTGACGCATCAATTCATTGGCTTTCTGCTCAGTAACTTTGAGCTCGGGATTTTGCTTTACCTGATAGGCGTATAGCTCATCGGTAGCGCATGGAATAACTTGTTGGGCAAAAACAGGAACGGAAACCATTGCTAAAGCAAGGGCTTGTAATAGTCTTAAATACTTCATTTTAAATAATTAGCGGGTAGATTACTTATCAGCCGAACGACAAATAAAAGGGAATAATCCGATAATAGAGAGGACCTAAATCAGTTAATCGTTGCATGAAGAACTTGCAAAGGTGCGCTTTCGCATCAGAAAATCGACCAATACCAGTGCTGCCATAGCCTCTACAATGACTACGGCACGTGGCAATACGCAGGGGTCGTGCCGGCCTGTTGCCGAAAGTGTTTGTGTATTATTTTGTATATCAATCGTTTGCTGTTGTTTTGATATGGTGCTGGTAGGTTTGAACGCACATCTGAAGTATATATCCATTCCGTTTGAGATGCCGCCTTGAACACCTCCTGAAAAATTTGTGGTTGTGGCAATTTTACCGTTTCCCGACACAAACGCATCGTTATGTTGGCTTCCCCTTAAGGTTGTTCCTTCAAATCCGCTACCAATTTCAAATCCCTTGCATGCATTGATGCTGAGCATTGCTTTCCCCAAATCGGCATGGAGCTTATCAAAAACAGGTTCGCCCAAACCTACGGGAGTGCCTTTAATCACACAAGTAATGGAACCGCCAACACTATCACCTTCCTGTTTCATTTGCTCAATGAGGGTAATCATTTGTTGGGCGGTATCTTCATCAGGGCAACGCACCAAACTGTTTTCAGTTAAATCCAAGTTGAGCTCAGTATAGGGTTTGGTTATTTTGATATGTGCCACCTGCGAAACATAAGCCTGAATGGAAATCCCTTCGTGTGCCAAAATCATTTTGGCAAAAGCCCCTGCAATTACGCGAGCTACTGTTTCGCGCGCGGAGGCCCGTCCGCTGCCACGGTAATCTCTGATGCCATATTTCTGTTCATACGTATAATCGGCATGTGAAGGGCGATACAGATCTTTGAGATGCTCGTAATCTTCGGAACGCTGGTCGGTGTTTCGAACAATTACACTGATGGGCATTCCCGTGGTGCGTCCTTCAAAGATGCCGGAAAGAATTTCATACGCTTCGTTTTCGGTGCGGCCGGTGGTAAGTTTCGATTGTCCGGGTTTTCTGCGTGCCAGTTCCCGTTTGAGCAAGTCTTCATCTACAACTAGATTAGGCGGACAACCATCAATTACAACTCCTAAAGCAGCACCATGGCTTTCTCCAAAAGTGGTAATGCGAAAAAGTGTTCCAAACGTATTTCCTGCCATGTTGATTGATTGTGTAATGCGAAAATAGCAGAATTAGGCATCAAAAGATTGAATCGAGAATCCGGCAGATAACAAATCGATCCAAAAATGAGGATAGGATTTCTCAACCACTTCCGGTTGCTCAATTGAAACCGATGGAAAGATTAAGGCTAAAGGGGCAAAGGCCATGGCCAAGCGGTGGTCGTTGGAGGTTGGAAGCTGGAAGTTGGAGGTTGGAAGTTGGAAGTTGGAGGTTGGAAGCTGGAAGTTGGAGGTTGGAAGCTGGAAGTTGGAAGTTGGAGGATGGAGGATAGATGTTAGAGCATGTATCGTAATTGAATCGGTTGTGATGCTTGTATGATATCCCAATTTATTAAGTTCGGTATGCAGAGCCAATAAACGATTGCTTTCTTTAATGGCTAAGTTTTGCAATCCGGTGAGTGTAAGATTTTGATTGCAGGCTGCTGCTGTTACAGCCAGAGCCGGAGCCAGATCTGGGCTATGGGTGAGGTCTAATGTTAATCTGCCGACTGCTGACTGCTGCCCCTTTGTTAATGTCAACCCGTAGTCTGATTCAGTCGTTCTTACACCAAATAGCTCCATGTGTTGAGCAATCACCGCATCTCCTTGCAAACTGTTTAAGGATAATCCTGGTAGGTGGATTTGAGCATCCGTACTCAAGGCAACCATCTCATACCAGTAGCTGGCCGAGCTCCAATCAGATTCGATTGAGAAGAAAGATGAGAGATGCGAGAGGTGAGAGGTGAGATGGATTTTGGGTAGGGTGACAGTTGCCACCAAACCAAATTTGTTCATCACGGCTGCCGTCATTTTGAGATATGGCTCAGATGAAATAGCGCCTTCCAACTGAATGGTTAACGATTCCGATAATAGTGGAGCAATCATCATCAAGGCGCTTACAAACTGGCTGCTTGCAGAGGCGTTCATTTGTATATTTCCACCTGACAATTTTTTGCCTTTGATGCGCAGAGGGGGAAAGCCCTCATTTTTTAAATAAGTAATATCGGCTCCTAATTGTTTTAACACAGTTACCAGTTCGGCAATAGGGCGTTGTTCCATTCGCTCATCGCATAATAAGGTGATGTCTTTGCCGGGTGTTGCTGCAAAATAGGCTGTGAGAAAACGCATGCAGGTTCCTGCATTTTTAAGGTGAAAGGTAGATTGGGTGGACGATAATACCGATTGCATCAATTGGGTATCATCGGCAGTTGACAGGTTTTGTAAAATAATCGCATTACCTGTAACCGCCTGTAAAATTAAAGCACGGTTGCTGATGCTTTTGGAAGCCGGAAGATGAATGCTTGCGTGGAGTGAAGAGGAAGAATGTGAAAGCGCAAACACTTTCATAAACCATCATAATAGTTAAGGGCAGCGGCAATCTGACTGTCGCTGCACACATGGTTGATGCTTCCTTTGCCAATTTTTTTAAGCAGGGTAAAATTAATGGCATCGGGTTGTTCATTCTTTTTATCCTGACGCATCAGGCTGATGAGTTCGGGTGAAAGAATGCTGCGCAGCGAATATTTGGTAAAGTATCGCGATATAAATTCAGAAATTTCGCGCAAATCCTTACTTGATAAATCAAGTTGGGTTTTGGAGAGATAGGATTCGCAGATCATTCCAATGGCAACAGCTTCTCCATGTCGCAATGGTTTTTTATCGCGTTTCAATGAATACGATTCAATAGCATGTCCGATGGTATGGCCAAAGTTTAAAATTTTGCGATAGGACTCTTCATGCGGATCTTTTTTTACAACATCCAGTTTAAGTTTAATGGATCCGTTAATTAAGCTGGTCAAGTTTTCCAAATCATCAAACCCTGTTTTAACAATCTTCTCCCAGTAACCTTTGTCTAAAATAAGCCCATGTTTGATGATTTCAGCAAATCCATTCAGCATCTCATCCTTTGGCAATGTTTTGAGCAATTCGGGATTGATGTAAATAGATTTCGGCTGACTGATGGTTCCGATGGCATTTTTATATCCGTTGTAATCAATGCCGGTTTTGCCTCCAATACCCGAATCAACCATGGCCAACAAAGTGGTGGGCGCATTGATATAATCCATGCCCCGTTTGAAGGTGCTGGCACAAAATCCTCCGATATCCCCAATCACACCGCCACCCAGATTGATGAGTACCGAATTGCGATCGGCTTCCTGCTGTTGAAGATAATTCCAGATGTATTGAGCGGTTTCAAGAGTCTTATGTTGTTCGCCTCCCTGAATTTTAATCAGTTTGATATCAAACAGGTAATGGCTTAAAGATGGAAGGCAATATTTATCAGTGTTTTCGTCCACCAATACAAATACTTTTGAATACGAACGTTCAATAAGGTGTTCGAGCAATAGCTCAAATACCTCGTCACCGATGTATACACTGAAATCTTTTGAGTAGTATTCCTTCAAAATTTTATTTTTGCCCCGACAAATTTGACAATTTTAAGTTAAAAACGATAATAAACTACAATATGCTGCAAGCTGCCAGTCAACAATTGCCTACAAATCTGAGTTTTGAAAATACGGAGATTGCCTTTCGTTCTAAGTCTAAAAGCGATTTGCAACGTTCTTATTGGTTGTTTAAAGCAATTGGCTACAACTGGTTGGTGAAGGTAGGGCCTCCATTGGTAGAAACCGCATTTAAGTTGCGCATCCCCATTGTAGGTATTATTAAGAGTACAGTATTTAAGCAATTTTGCGGAGGTGAAACGATGGATGAGTGTGATGCCACCATGAAGCATCTGCATGGATATGATATCGGATCGATACTTGATTATAGTGTTGAAGGAAAAGAAGAGGAGGTGGAGTTTGAGCATACTACCGAAGAAACCCTGCTTACTATCATAAAGGCACAGGGCAATCCTCAAATTCCTTTTTGTGTGTTTAAAGTAACGGGTTTAGCGCGTTTTGATTTGCTTGCAAAAGTGAATGCCAAGGAGCCGCTTTCGATGAAGGAGCAAACAGAGTTCGACAAGGTGAAAGAACGAGTGGAACGCATTTGCCGCAAAGCTTACGACTTAAATGTACGTATTTTTATTGATGCCGAAGAAACCTGGATTCAGGATGCAATTGATGGTTTGGCCCGTGAGATGATGCTGAAGTTTAATAAAGAACGCGTAATAGTATACAATACCATTCAGTTTTACCGACACGACAGGCTGGCGTTTTTGAAACACAGCTACGAAGATTCACTCAAGCATAATTATTATCTTGGGATTAAACTGGTGCGCGGAGCCTATATGGAAAAAGAAGCAGCCCGTGCAGTTTCAATGGGGTATCGCAATCCCATTCAACCTGATAAACAAAGCTGCGACAGAGATTACAATGATGCTTTGCGTTTTTGCATGGATAAAATTGACCGTATTGCCATTTGTGCCGGAACCCACAATGAGCAAAGCAGTATGTTGTTGGTAGAGATCATGCAGCAAAAAGGAATCGCCCCTTCCGACCAGCGAATTTATTTCTCGCAGCTATTTGGCATGAGTGATCATATCAGCTTTAACCTTTCGAGTGCAGGTTACAATGTGGCTAAATACCTTCCGTATGGTCCGGTAAAATCGGTGATGCCTTACCTGTTCCGCAGAGCAGCCGAAAACACTTCGGTAAAAGGGCAATCGGGCCGTGAGCTTACCCTGATCTCGAAAGAAACACAGCGCAGAAAAGCAGCCAGATAGTTTTGTCATCAAACGATAGATTCTGCTTCCTCACCCTTTAAAGGGGATAAAAGGCTGGAATCTAAATTATTGCAGTGGCCGGTTGCTGCATTTGGTTTCTGGTCGTAAATCAAATTTATTTTTAAGAGAAGAACGTAACTCTTTAATGAGTAGTTACTAAAACTATCAACACCCCTGTTGAAAGGTGGTGTACAAGTCCAGTTTTAGTTTCTCGTTCTTTGAAAAAACAGAAATCGGATAAATGTTCCACGCTAAACAATCTCGTGAAATAATTAACCCCTTAATTAAGCATATATGGGAAAAGTAATATCAATAGTAAACCAAAAAGGAGGAGTGGGTAAAACCACAACAGCCATTAATCTGGCCGCCAGTTTAGCAGTTTTGGAATATAAAACATTGGTGGTGGATGCAGATCCTCAGGCCAATACAACTTCGGGATTGGGTTTCGATCCGCAGAATGTAAAGCTGGGTTTGTATGAGGTGATGATTAACGATACACAAGCGAAAGACGCGTTGTTTAAAACGGAGTTCGAGTTTATGGATGTGTTGCCTTCCACCATTGATTTGGTTGGGGCGGAAATCGAGTTGATTAATCTGCCAAACCGCGAACGTATAATGAAACATGCCCTTGATAAGTTGAAGTCGGAGTACGACTTCATTATCATTGACTGCTCACCTTCATTAGGATTAATAACCACCAACGCCTTAACCGCTTCTGATTCGGTAATTATTCCGGTGCAGTGCGAGTATTTTGCACTCGAAGGGTTGGGTAAACTCCTGAATACGGTAAAAATTGTACAAGCGGGCTTGAATCCTGATTTGCAGATAGAGGGGTTGTTGCTTACCATGTATGACATGCGTTTGAGGTTGAGTAATCAGGTTGTTGAAGAAGTGAAGATGCATTTCCAGCAGTTGGTGTTTGATACGATTATTCAGCGTAATACACGTTTGAGTGAAGCTCCAAGTTTTGGCAAGCCGGTAATTGCTCATGATGCAGAATGTAAGGGAACAGTGAATTACCTGAACCTTGCTAAGGAGTTGCTGCAAAAAAACGGCATGACCCAAATGAATCCGCAGTTTGAGCCGCAATCTCTGAATTAGATGTGCAGATTGGAAGATGTGCAAATGTGCAGATGAAAAGAACGGTTGTCCTGCTGAGTTTATCGAAGCAGGGTTCATCGAAGCAGACCTCCGGTAAAGGGCTTGAGAAATGTGAAGATGTGAGAATGAAACAATAATTGAATTTAGAATAAATAAGCTAATAGCTAAAGGCCAACAGCCAACAGCTAATTATAAACAGAAAATAATATGAGTAATCCGAAACGAAATGCATTGGGAAGAGGATTGAGTGCCTTACTCGAAAATGCAAGTACAGATGTAACCACAAGCGAATCAAAGCCGGCTAATGCCATCAGTGAAATATTAATCAGTCAGATTGAAGCCAATCCTTTTCAGCCACGTACCGAGTTTGAAGAGGTTGCCTTGAATGAATTGGCAAATTCCATTAAAGTGCATGGGGTGATTCAGCCGATTACCGTGCGTAAAATGGGCTATGATACATACCAGATTATTTCAGGTGAGCGCAGAACCCGTGCTTCTATTATTGCCGGAATGACGAAAATACCGGCTTATGTACGTGTTGCCAATGATCAGGAAATGCTGGAGATGGCATTGATTGAAAACATCCAACGCGAGGAGCTTAATCCGATTGAAATTTCGCTTAGCTACAAACGTTTGTTGGAGGAGTGCAACTTAAAGCAGGATGAGTTGGGAGAGCGTGTAGGTAAAAACCGCACCACCGTAAACAACTACTTACGTTTACTAAAGTTGCCTGAAATAGTGCAATTGGCATTAAAAGAAAAAGCCATTAGCATGGGGCATGCCCGCGCGATTATCAATGTGGATGATCCGCAAAAGCAAGAATGGATGCTGGAGCAAATGTTGGCCAACGAATTGAGTGTGCGTGATGTAGAAGGTTTGGCTCGTGAGGCCAATACCGGTGCAACTGCTACGCGCAAACTTGAAAAACCAACTGCTCAGAAAAAATCAGAAACCATGGTGGAGTTTCAACGCAACTTATCCAATCGGTTTAATACCAAGATATCGATTAAGGCAGATGACAAAGGACGGGGTGCAATTAAGATTCCGTTTCGCTCTCAAGCCGATTTGCAGCGTATTTTGGATATGCTGAATTAATCAAAAACCAATTAACTGACTATATTTGCCCTCATTACCAAATTACCGGAGTGAGGGCATTTTTTTTTGTATGTATAGTGTTTACAAATCTCTTTGCAGCGCAGGCGCAGCAGATGGATACACCAGGAGTACCTGCCCAGTCAGATGGTGAAAGTATATACCAGCCTAAAGCCAATACAATCCAAGCAGGTCCGCGTCAGCATTCTCCAACTAAAGCTACTGTTTTGTCGTTGTGTATTCCGGGTGCCGGGCAGGTATACAACCGCAAAAACTGGTGGTGGAAAGTTCCGATTATTTATGGAGGAGGCATTGCTCTGGTATACGGAGCCAGCTTCTACAATCAAAACTATAAGGTTTTTAAAGATGCTTATGAGTTTATGGTATTCAATCCGGGTGTGCCAACGGGTAATCCCCGGTTTGATCAGTATGAGGACCCCGCAACGTTGCTTTCTATCCGGGACAGTTACCGGGATGCTCGCGACCAATGTTTGATCGGGGTCGGCTTGCTTTATATGCTGCAAGTGGTGGATGCCGCAGTTGAGGCACATTTTCTTGAATTTAATGTAAGTGATAACTTATCTTTGAATATCCAACCTCAGATAATGCTCAGTGGAGCAACACCCTTTACCGGAATGCAGTTATCCATGAGGCTTAAATAAACTACAACTATACAGATGACACCAATGAAAATAGCCCTGCTCGGATACGGAAAAATGGGAAAAGCTATCGAGAAAATAGCCATAGCCAAAGGTCATGAAATTGTGTACAAAGTAACATTGGAGAATGCCTTTGACTTTATGCCTATTAGTCTCCAAAATGTGGATGTGGCGATTGATTTTAGCATGCCGAGCGCTGCGGTTGATAATATCTTAAAATGTTTTGAAGCGCGTGTTCCAATTGTAGTAGGTACAACAGGCTGGTATGACCAATTTGATATGATTAAAGAAAAGTGTCTGAGTGAAAACCAGTCAATGGTATACTCAACCAACTTTAGTATTGGAGTTAATATTTTTTACAAACTCAATAAGATTTTGGCAAAGATGATGGCTGATCATGATGATTACGATGTGATGATTGAAGAAGTGCATCATACCGAAAAGAAAGATCATCCAAGCGGAACGGCATTGTCGTTAGCCAATCACATCCTGACCGAGAATAAGCAAAAGACAGAATGGAAAGGCCGGTTATTGTACAATGATAATATGGCTGCTCAAAGTGTTAAGCCTCATGAGTTGTTAATCGAGTCGAAACGTGTTGGAGAAGTAACAGGAGAGCATACTGTAAAATACGAATCTGTTATTGATGAAATTGAAATTACACACAATGCAAAATCACGTTATGGGTTTGCCAAAGGTGCTGTACTTGCCGGTGAATGGATTCAGGGTAAAAAGGGACTTTTTACTATGGAAGATATTCTGAATCTTTAAAGCACCTCTCCATCTGCAATTTTTTATTGCCGTTTATCATAAACCTCTAATAAACCAAACGAGTATTTCGTTTCACAGAAAACTTACGTTTATAACACATGACTACACCTCAAGAAAATCCGAATAAACTTAAAATGCTGGCACAAAAATTTTGGTCGGGCATGGAACAGAAAGAGCGAAAAAGTTTTTGGCTGATGTCCGGCATCAATGCTTTTTTCTTTTTGGTAATGACACTTTTTGCAGGAGCGGGAATTGTTCTTACATTTTCATTTCTATTGCTCATCGAAGCTGCAATTGTAGGGTTCTATTTATTTGCGCATCGTTATCCGCGCAAAACAAAAGTACGTGAGTGGATTGATGCCATTGGATTTGCCGTGGTTGCCGCTACTTTGATTCGAACCTTTTTTATTGAGGCGTATACCATTCCAACTCCATCCATGGAGAAGTCATTATTGGTAGGTGACTTTTTATTTGTGAGCAAGGTGAACTACGGAGCCCGTTCTCCAATGACACCCATCTCGTTTCCGTTTGCGCACAATACCATGCCGGTGCTTGGCACAAAATCATACAGCGAATGGTTCTCTATGCCATTCTTCCGGTTGCCGGGTTTTCAAAACATAAAAAACAACGATGTGGTGGTGTTTAACTACCCTTTTGAAGATGGCCGCCCGGTTGATAAAAAAGAGAACTATATCAAACGTTGTATTGGTATTGGAGGCGATACCTTGCAGGTAATCAACCAGCAAGTGTTTATAAATGGAGTATCTGCGGAAAACCCTCCTAAGATGCAACATTTTTACAATGTGCGCACGGATGGAAGCCAGGTATTCACTGAAAAACTGATTCGCAAACTCGACTTTCCCGATGGAGGAGCTACCCAAAGTCCGAATGATTTTACCATTAACCTGAGTGCCGATGGAAAATCACTGCTTCAAAAAACACACGGAGTTGTAAGTATTGATTCATTGGTGAATCCGGATCCGGGTGCTTTAAACGGGTATTATGAGTTTGGCAAAAAATTCGGCTGGGCTGTAGATAATTTTGGTCCGGTTTATATCCCCAAAGCAGGTGATGTGATTACCTTAGATGAAAAGGCTTATCAAACATACGATAGAGCCATTCGTGAGTATGAGAACAATCCAACATTTGAAATGAAGGATGACAAGTTTTATATTGATGGAAAACAGATTACCACCTACCAGTTTAAATTTAACTATTATTTTATGATGGGGGATAACCGTCACAATTCGGCTGATTCACGCTTTTGGGGCTTTGTGCCCGAAGATCATATTGTAGGCAAGGCGTTGTTTGTTTGGATGAGTTGGGATACCAATGGCAAAGGGGTAAACAAAGTGAGGTGGAACAGATTGTTCAGAGGAATCAATTAAAAGATGTAAGAATTGAGATGTGAGATGTGAGAATGGAGAAGTTCTAAAAGAAATCCGAGTGCAAGGTTTGCATTCGGATTTTTTTTATGGGTTTAACTAGTGTTTAGAAAAGGGGGTTATTCATTTATCATTTCTTCACCCTAAAGTATACTTTCATTTTAATATACGAATCGGGAGTTGATCCCTCTTTAAATATGGTGCCTGCATATCCTTTTACAGAACAATTTTCAAAGGGCATTTCATCGTCACCGTAAAACATTGAATTACCTTTGATCTGAAAACTACGAGTGGGGAATGTCCAACCTTCTGCTGTTTTTGTGACACTATCGGCATGGGCATTGAATGTTTGGATGACATACCAATCACTCAGGGAATCAACGCTGAATGATCCTTTCGAAGAAATTGCGGAATCTGTTTGCCCATCGAACGATTGTGAATCAACTTTATATGTTTCAAACGACTTGCCTTTTAAATGGTCAAGGCAGTTGGAACTGTTGTTTGAAGGCTTTTCATCAGGCGTTTTCGTGCAGCCGTAACAAAATACAAATAAGCTAGAGCTTAAAGTAATGAAGAATTGTTTCATTAGCTTTTATTTTTCCTGTTACCAATGTATTAAAATTTTTCAAATCGGCTTCAGCATATTTATGCAGCGGACTTAATTGCTCTTTGGAAAACAATCCACTTGCCTCAAGCAAAGCCTCTGCTACGTTGTATTGAGGCTGCATTTTGCCATCATCAATTTTGATACAAACGCCCAGTTGTTGTTCGGTAAAGGTCATGCAAAAAATGCCTTCGGCCCCGGTTTTGCCAATCACTTTGGGGGCGGTAATTTTCATCATATCGGTGCAATACCGGCCCGTACCTGCAACCATAAAAGGATATTGGGTCATCGCTTCAATAATGAGTTTACAAGCTTGCTGAACGGCTGGTGGCAGGTGTTGGTTGGCCACTAAATTTTTATAACCTATTGCCTGATTGTATACCGGAACCGAAAAGATAGGAGCGGAGCAACCATCTAATGCCGTAATCATTTTTTCTTTTGGGTATTCATACATCAAACTGCATACATCCATAATTGCTTGCTGCAACGGATGGTCAGGGTGAATATACCCATCGGTTGGCCAGCCCATCAATACGCAGGTTGCCAGCATACCGGCATGTTTGCCACTGCAGTTGTTGTGTATATGATGTGGTTTGGTTCCCGACTGAATCAACGCATTTGCATCTTTGCGCGAAGTGGGATATTGTGGTCCGCAGTTTAGATGCTCCTTGGTTAATCCTGTTTTGTGCAAGATGGATTCCACCACCCGCAGGTGTTCGGCTTCGGCATTGTGGGAACCGCACATTATGGCCAATTCTTCAAGTGTGAGGTTGAATTTTTCCATTCCACCGTTAATGAGCAGCGGGATGGTTTGAAACAGTTTCATGGCACTGCGCGGATAACAGAGTTGGTGAATATCTCCGGCTTCAAATACAACCTCATTCTGAGCGTTTACAACGCAGACAACACCGCGGTGAAAACTCTCCGGAACGTTTTCTCTGTACACTTCAACTAATATTGGATTCATTTGTGTGGGTTAACTATGTTGAGGATGTTAATTGTGTTAATAGGTTGCACTTAACGTAATGTTGGTTGCGGGTTGTTTATTGCGAGTTGCGGGTTATTTCTTAATAAGCATTGGGTATTGCTAACTGCCTACTCTCTTATTTGCCTACTGAGGTTGCGAGTTAGTTATTGTTATTGAGTTGTTAGGTTATTAGAAGGCATTGGCAATTGCCTGCTTTCTTATTTGCCTACTGCCTACTATGCATTCAACGTGCCTTTACCTTCACGAACTACTATTGGCTCGTATTCTGTACAATCAATAATGGTGGAAGCTTGGTTTCCTCCCGCTCCTCCATCAATTACAACATCCACTTGCTTTTCAAACTTCTCGTGAATTTCTTCCGGGTCGGTCATGTATTCCAAAATTTCATCATCATGGTGAATGGTGCTTACTACTAAGGGTATACCGAGTTCGCTGATGAGCTGTTGGGCAATCACATTATCAGGCACACGGATACCGATTGTTTTTTTGTTGCCCGAAAAATACCGTGTAACATTGTTGTTGGCTTTTAGAATAAAAGTAAAGGGGCCGGGTAAGTTATTTTTAAGCAATCTGAAAACAGATTTGTCGATGTTAGATGTATAATCTGCAATATTGGAAAGGTCGGAACAAAGCAGAGAGAAGTTCACCTTCTCAGATTTTTTGCCGGCAATCTTAGCCATCCGTTCAATTCCCTTTTTGCTGTCGAGCCGGCAACCTATGGCATAAATCGTATCGGTAGGTAAGATAATGACACCATCATGATTGAGGATGTCAATTGCTTTTTTTAAATCGCGGGGATTAGGATTGGCAGGGTGTAGCTCGAGTATCATGCTCGAATATAATCAAAAATGGAAGGTTTACCGTTTGAGTTTGTTTTCGTAAAGCCTGATCCAATCGTCTGTTGTCATTTTGCTCATAAGTTCTCCAATCAATGCATAAGGAATTTGGTCCATCTTTTTAAAGCGCACACAACTTTTGCCCATATCCAGTTTGGTTTTACAATGTTTGGGGTATTCGTTTACAAACCAGTCCAGCAGTTCGGGGTTGGCATAAATGCCCATGTGATAAAAGTTGATGGAGTTTTTTTGAGATGCTATTCCGGCAAATGGTAAAGGTTGTTTTGGATTACAATGGTATCCGCTTGGGTAGATGCTATGCGGAACATCCCAACCCATCATGCCGTAACCCATTCCTTCAGAAAATCCTTCGGGAATATTGTTAAGAATAGTTTCACGCAGTTTTTTCATCGGGACAAAACGGTCTTCGGGTAATTCATTCAGATAATCTTCTACGGTTTTTGCTGACGATTGCATGGTATGTGTATTAATCAAAATACGAATGTACAAAACACGCACAAAAAAACGCCTCTCGTTTCCGAAAGGCGTTTTGGAATATGAGAATCTAATATTGATTACAATTTTCCGTCAACCGCTTTGTGTACCAATTCAGCAGCTTCTTTCAAAACAATCGCTGAGTATACTTTCAATCCGCTTTCGTCAATTAAGGTTTTAGCAGCTTCGGCATTGGTTCCCTGCAAACGAACGATGATTGGAACCGGAATATTTCCGATTGATTTGTATGCATCAACAACACCTTGTGCAACACGGTCGCAACGAACGATACCACCAAAGATGTTAATCAAAATAGCTTTAACGTTAGGATCTTGCAGGATGATACGGAAACCGGCTTCTACTGTAGTAGCGTTTGCCGAACCTCCCACATCCAAAAAGTTTGCAGGATCTCCACCCGAAAGTTTAATAATATCCATGGTAGCCATTGCCAATCCGGCACCGTTTACCATACAACCTACGTTACCATCCAGTTTCACAAAATTGAGGTTATGTGCGCTGGCTTCAACTTCTGTTGGGTCTTCTTCGGCTGTATCACGCATGGCTGCGTAATCAGCGTGGCGGTACAATGCGTTGTCATCAATATTTACTTTGCCGTCAACAGCAATAATTTTGCTGTCGGAAGTTTTCAATACCGGATTGATTTCAAACATGGCTGAGTCTGATTTGTCGTAAGCAGTATATAATGCTGTAACAAACTTCACCATTTGTTTGAAGGCTTCACCTTCGCAACCCAATGTGAAGGCAATTTTACGGGCTTGGAAAGCTTGCAACCCAACACGAGGATCAACGGTTTCTTTGTGAATCAGGTGCGGTGTATGTTCAGCCACATGCTCAATGTCCATTCCACCTTCGGTAGAATAAACGATGATGTTTTTTGATTGCGAGCGGTCCAGCATCACACTCATATAATATTCTTTAGGCTCGCTGTCGCCCGGGTAGTAAACATCCTGAGCTACGAGTACCTTGCTCACCAGTTTACCTTTTGGTCCGGTTTGAATGGTAACCAATGTTCCACCCAAAATATTGGTTGCGATTTCTTTTGCTTTATCTGCGTTTTTAGCCACAGCTACACCACGTTGGTCTTTGCCTTCAATGGTTCCTTTTCCACGACCACCTGCGTGAATCTGTGCTTTAACAACTACAAAATCACTTCCGAACTGCTCTTTTAACTTCAAAGCAGCTGCATGCGCTTCTTCGGGAGTATTGGCAACAATACCTTCTTGTACCGCTACGCCAAATGATTTTAAAATGGATTTTGCTTGATATTCGTGTATGTTCATTTTTCGGAAATTTGCGTGCGAAAATAGGATTTATAATCGGAATCGGAAATTTAAATGTAGCAGGATGTTGATTGTGTTGATTATGTTAATTGTGTTAATATGTTGGGTATGTTAAAGAAGGAAGATTTCGAGTTGGTTATTAAGTTATTAGATTATTAGAAGTCCCGCAATTATGCATTATTAATTACTCATTATTAATTTCTTCCTTGCCAACTGTCTGCTTCCCCAACCGCGCCTCCCACCCGCAAACTGCAAACTTTTTTGTAACATTGCCCGTATGCGTACCTCGTCCCATATCTGGATTCCGCTTTGTCTGGTTTTGTCCGTCAGTTATTTCTCCTTCTTTCACCAGTTGGGGAAACAACCCATGCACATGTGGGATGAGTCGAGTTATGCTCTCAACGCACAGGAGATGCTGGAAACCGGCAACCCGATAGAAATTCAACTATTGGGCAAGCCTGATTTATACAACTCCAAACCTCCGTTTGCTATATGGTGTATGGCCGGATGTATCAGGGTTTTCGGGTTTAATGAGATGGGTGTGCGGATGGCACCGGCCCTCTTTGCGCTGTTATCAAGTTTAGTATTGTTTGTGCTCGGTATTAAGATCTTTAAAAATGGATGGAGTGCCTTGGCCTTGCCTTTAGTTTTGGCCAGCAGTTATGGGTATGTTGGGGAACATATTGCCCGAACCGGAGATACTGATTGTATATTGGCCTTTTGGATTTTGCTTCAGTCGGTTTTGGTGTTTGCATACACGCAATCATCTACATCTAAGCAGGCAAATATGTATTTACTATTAACCGGTCTGGCTTTTTCAATGGGATGCTTAACAAAAGGGATTGCCGGACTCACGGCAGTACCCG
The DNA here is from genome assembly GCA_964392775.1 of uncultured Bifidobacteriaceae bacterium. Taxonomy (GTDB): domain Bacteria; phylum Bacteroidota; class Bacteroidia; order UKL13-3; family UKL13-3; genus UKL13-3. The sequence continues at coordinate 21,391 of CAYMRD010000021.1, read as the reverse complement.
GAATGGTAGCATGGATACTGTATTCCCGGAAATTAAAATCATTGCTTCAAACACCTGCATTTTATGGAGCTGTTGTTTTGTTTATTGTGTTGGTGCCGGGTTATTATGTATTGCGCAACTACCTTACTCCCGGATACTGGGATGCAGTGTGGCATTTTGAAGTGGGTGGACGGTTAACTCAACAAGAGTTTTTAAATCCGGAAACACTTCCATTTTATTATTACTATCAGGTAATGTTTACCGAAGACCGGTTGATGACATGGATTACCGTATTGCCTTTGAGTATTTTTTATATTATCCGAAGTGAGCAAAGTTTTGAACGTAGTGCCGGACTTGCCTGTATGTTCATTCTTGCCGGAGTATCCTTCTCGCTTGCTCTGTCTCAAACCAAACTGTTTTGGTATGATGCACCTTTATATCCATTAATGGCTGCTATTATTGGAATATCATTTGGGTTGTGGATTCAACAGATGGAGCTAAAGTATACATTCATTTTTTTGAGTGTATTTATCTGGCCTTTTTATAAAGTGCTTGCCCGAAATATAAGGCAGCCTGAGGGCTCACATTTGCGTGAATGTATGTGTCAGCTTCGCGATGACGGACATCAGAAGGATACGATTCATATCATCAATTCCGATCCTAATTTTATTGTTTATTTTTATGCAAAGCAGGATGGTTTAAAGGGATATGCGAGTGATGTTGTTTCCACGGACGATCCTTCATTGCACCCGGGAAGTTATATTCTTACTGAGAAATATGCCCGTGAGTTTGATATGAATCAACGCTACATTCTTGATACCTTGTTTCGATATGAAGAATGTTCGTATTATCGCATAATTGACAAAAGATGATTGAAGCGAAAAATATTGTAAAAAGTTACAATGGACTGCAAGTGTTAAAAGGAATCAACCTGCATATTCAAACAGGCGAGATTGTATCAATTGTAGGAGCCAGCGGTGCAGGTAAAACTACGCTTCTTCAAATTTTAGGCACACTCGATTTTCCGGATGCCGGAGAAATTACAATTGCGGGAAACCGTGTTACCGGACTTAAGCCAAATGCCTTGTCTGCATTCAGGAATAAACATATTGGATTTGTGTTTCAGTTTCACCAGTTATTGCCTGAGTTTACAGCACTCGAAAACGTGTGTTTACCGGCATGGATTGGAGGCACATCCAAAACGCAAGCGGAGAAAAAAGCCAAAGAATTGTTGTCGTACTTAAACCTGTCGGAACGTATGCAACATAAACCATCGGCATTGAGTGGGGGAGAACAACAACGTGTGGCAGTAGCACGGGCACTCATCAACAGTCCCGGTGTATTATTGGCCGATGAGCCGAGCGGAAACCTCGATTCTCAAAATGCGAAGGAACTGCATGATTTGTTTTTCAGGCTCCGCGATGAGTTCAAACAAACTTTTGTTATTGTTACGCATAATGAAGAGCTGGCCAACCGTGCCGACCGTAAACTCACAATTCGCGATGGTGTGGTTCAGCAATAGATAAACACATGGACATTCACGCTGTCTTAAAACAATACTGGGGTTACGAGGCATTTCGTCCGTTGCAGGAGGATATCATTCAATCAGTATTGAACGGAAAAGATACGTTGGCCTTATTGCCAACGGGAGGCGGTAAATCCATCTGTTTTCAGGTGCCGGCAATGGTATCCGAAGGATTGTGTATTGTGGTATCTCCTTTAATTGCGCTGATGAAAGATCAGGTAGAGAACCTGAAAAGCCGGGGTATTAAAGCCGCAGCTATTTATTCGGGGATGAGTTTCCGCGAAATCAACTATACACTCGATAACTGCATCTTTGGCGATTTTAAATTTTTGTATCTCTCGCCCGAACGTTTGCAAAGTGAACTGGTGCAGGCGCGTATTGCGCAAATGAAAGTGTGTTTGCTGGCTGTTGATGAAGCACATTGTATTTCTCAATGGGGATATGATTTCAGGCCGGAGTATCTGCAAATTGCGGCCATCCGTCAGCTTATCGGTAAGGTTCCGGTACTGGCATTAACAGCTACTGCCACTCCCGAAGTGATTGAAGATATTCAAAAACAACTTGCCTTTCCTCAACCCAATGTATTTGTCAAAAGTTTTGTTCGCGCCAATATTGCCTATGTTGTCAATGAGTGTGAAGACAAACAGGGGCGCATGCTTCATATTTTAAGCAGGGTAAAAGGGAGTGGACTTGTATATGTGCGCAACAGGAGAAAGACACAGGAACTTGCATATCTGCTAAGTAAAAACAGAATCAGTGCCGACTATTACCATGCGGGTTTGGCGCATGAGGTTCGCAGCAAAAAGCAGGAAGACTGGATTAATGGCAAAACCCGTGTGATGGTTTGCACCAATGCGTTCGGAATGGGTATTGACAAACCCGATGTGCGCATTGTGGTGCATTATGAAATTCCCGATTCGCTTGAATCGTATTACCAGGAAGCAGGGCGTGCCGGCAGGGATGAGCACAAATCGTTTGCTGTATTGTTGTTTAACAAGGCAGATGAAACCGAAGCACTCAAACGAATGGAGCAGGCTTTTCCACCCGAACCTGAAATAAAAAGAGTATATCAGGCATTGTGCAATTATTATCAGATTCCGGTTGGTGTGAGCAACGACAGGAGCTTTGATTTTGACCTCATGGATTTTTCAAAGAAATATTCAATCGACAGTTTGGTTGTATATCCGGCCCTTAAAATTTTGGAGCAAAACGAAAACATCATGCTTACCGAAAGTTTTTTTGAACCCTCAAAAATCCGGTTCGAGATGGGGCAGGGGGTATTGTATAAATTTCAGGTTGAGAATCCGAAATATGATAATTTCATCAAACTTCTTTTGAGAAGTTATGGAGGTGTGTTTGATGATTATGTAACCATCAGCGAAAAAACACTGGCGCAGCGTGAAGGGGTGAATGAAGCCGTGGTGCAAAACCAATTGATACAACTGCACAAGCTGGGTGTTATTGATTACCAGCCCCGCAAGGATCAGCCGCAACTGTCGTTTGTGGGCAACCGTGCCGATGCATCAAGGTTAAACCTGAGCAAAGCTTTGCTGCAAAAACGAAAACAGGTAGCCAATGATAAACTGGATGGAATGCTCACGTATGCCAATAATACGGTTGAATGCAGAAGCCGCAAGCTGGTGACGTATTTTAATGAATTGGGCGCAACTGATTGTGGGGTTTGTGATGTGTGTTTGGAGCGCAAAAAACTGGCAATGTCGGAACCTGAGTTTGAACAGTTGGTGGAAGCCATTCACGGACAAATACAGTCGAAACCGCTTTTTATTGAGCAGCTGGTGAGCCTCTTGCCGGGTTATCCCAATGAAAAAGTTGTAGAAACTGTTCGCTATTTGCTCGATAACGATAAATTGCGGTACAATCAATCCCATCAACTGGAGTGGAACCACGGGCAGCCCGATTAATATTTACGGTAACAAACGACCTGACTTACGATCAGCGGATGATTCGTATTTGTGCATCCTTAACGGAAGCCGGTTACGAGGTATTGCTGGTGGGAAGAATTAAAGAAGAGTCTGTACCGTTGGTTCATCAGGTATTTGAACAGCACAGGTTAAACTGCTGGTTCGAATCGGGCAAACTGTTTTACATCGAATACAATATACGCTTGTTGTTTTACCTGTTGTTTAAACGGGTTGATGCGTTTTCGGCTGTTGATTTGGATACGCTGGTAGCGTGTACCATTGCTGCAAAAATCAGAAGCAAAAAACTGGTATTTGATGCACATGAATATTTTGAAGAAGTACCGGAAGTAACCAACCGCCCCCTCATTAAACGAATCTGGCAATTGGTGGGCAAACTATTTATTCCTCAGGCTGATTTGGCATACACCGTTAACAGAGCACTTGCCGAAATCTTCAGTAAAAAATACCATAAATATTTTGAGGTGATTCGCAATGTGCCTTACTCTTATCCGTTGGTAAAACACGTACAGGTAAGTAACAAGCCCATTTTATTGTATCAGGGAGCACTTAATGAAGGCAGAGGACTGGAGCAATTAATTGAAGCTATGATGCAGTTGGATGTTGAGTGTTGGATTGCCGGAGAAGGCGACCTAAGTGGATTGCTTCGCAACAGGGTACAAGATCTGGGATTAAAAAAGAAAGTGAAATTTTTAGGATATGTGGAGCCCGATAAACTCAAACACTTAACGGCCAAAGCAACCATCGGATACAATGTGATGGAGAATACCGGGTTGAGTTATTATTATTCGCTTGCCAACAAGTTTTTTGATTATATACAGGCTGAGGTTCCGCAAATCTGCGCACCCTTTCCAGAGTACGAACATATCAACCAAAAGTTTGAAGTGGCATTGCTTACACCATGCAGTGCAGATGAAATTATTAAAGCTGTTAATTTGCTGTTATCCGATAAGGTTCTCTATACCAAACTTCAGCAGTCTTGTGTTAGAGCCAAACGAACCTTCAACTGGGAGTCGGAGAATGAAAAACTAAAAAGTATGTATCGCAATGTCATCTGATCTTAAATTACATATTGTATCGTTTGATAATCCATATCCACCAAACTATGGAGGAGTAATTGATGTTTTTTATAAACTTAAAAGTTTGAGTGAGCAGGGGGTAAAGGTTCATCTTCATGCGTTTGAGTATGGAAGAAAACCGGCCATGCAGCTGAATACACTTTGTAATCAGGTAACGTATTATCAACGCAGAAATTTTGTCAATCCGTTTGTTGGGAGTTTGCCTTATATCGTTCATACCCGGAATGCGCCTGAGTTATTGGATAATCTGCTGCTGGATGAGGCGCCCATCTTATTTGAAGGGCTTCACACCTGTTATTTTCTGACACATCCGGCTTTGGCAAAACGCAGGAAATTTGTGCGCATGCATAATATCGAACATGAATATTACAGCAAGCTTGAATCGGTAGAAAGGAATTTTTTTAAAAAGTATTTTTTCTCGAAGGAAGCTCAGCGTTTGCTTGAGTTTGAAAATGTGCTCAGTCATGCCGAAAGTGTGCTGGCGATTTCTCCGAGCGATACAACAGCACTCTCCGGCCGGTATAAACAAGTTGTATACCTTCCGGCTTTTCATGCCAATAACCGGATAACATCAAAACCAGGAAAGGGAAGATTTGCACTTTATCATGGGAAATTGAGCGTTGGCGAAAACGATGAGGCGGCCAGATTTTTGGTTGAAAAAGTATTCGGCAAGCTTTCGGTTCCATTGTTTATAGCAGGAGATAAACCCTCCGAAGCATTGAAAGCTATGGTAGCTGAACATGAGCATATTCAATTGTTTGATAAACTAAGCACCGGGCAAATATCAGAGTTGATACAGGAAGCGCATGTCAATATTATTCCAACATTTCAAAGTACCGGAATCAAGCTTAAGCTTATCAATGTGTTGTTTCAGGGAAGATTTGTACTTGCTAACGATTTGATGGTACAGAATACAGGATTGCAGTCCTTGTGCGCAGTTGCCAATGAAGTGAATGATATTATTGGTCAGTTGAAAATGCTGATGAATCAGGATTTTGGAGCAGAGATGTTACAACAGCGTCAGCGGGTATTGAATGAAGGATTTAGCAATGCGGTAAACGCCAAACTGCTCATTAAAATCTTAAACAGGGATTAGAAAGATTGTAGCGAAGCGGTTTCTCCAACCATTCCATTTGCACACTTCAATATTTTCCCGGGAAACTTTTGAATGATCCGGTAATCGTGAGTTGCCATGAGTATAGCCGTTCCGGTTGTGCTGATGTGAAACAGCAGATTCATGATATCATCACTCACCTTTGGGTCTAAGTTTCCGGTGGGTTCATCAGCCAAAATAATTTCAGGATGGTTGAGTAAAGCCCGTGCAATCACCACCCGTTGCTGTTCTCCTCCCGATAATTCGTGAGGCATTTTAAAATCTTTGGTGCTAAGGTTAACCAAATCAAGCACTTCACGAATTCTGTTTTGGATATCAGAATCGTTTTTCCAGCCTGTTGCTTTAAGTACAAACTCCAGGTTCTTAAAAACGGTGCGATCAGTCAGTAATTGAAAGTCTTGAAATACAATACCTAACTTTCTGCGCAGAAAAGGAATCTGATGAGCTTTCAGTTCTCTGAGGTTATAATTAGCAATCGTACCTTGTCCTTTTTCCAGAAGCAGTTCGCCATAAAGAGTTTTAAGCAGGCTTGATTTTCCGCTTCCGGTTTCACCAATGAGGTAAACAAATTCTCCCTTGTTAATATTGATGTCTACATCTGAAAGAATCAGATTGTGTCCTTGAAAAACTTGAGCGTCTATAAGTTCAATAACAGGTAGCTGTTCCATTTACAATTCAATTTGTTGCATTTTGCCAAAGGGGATGTCCTGCAGAATAGCCATTATTTTGTCGGTTTTGTCCGTTAGTCCACATTTATCAAGGGCTCTGTCCGGTCTGTCGGTCCGAAAATAAGCGATTAAAGTGAAGTTATCATCACGTAATTGAACATAATCCGGAATTTTGGCTTTGCCTTTGATTTTTATGATATACAATTGTGTAAAAAAATTAATGCGTGTATTACGTGTACAAGTAAAATAATGGTATAATTGCACTGCAAAACTAAATAAATATGAGAGATATCAGACAGATTTTTTATTCAGGTCTAATTGTAATGACTGCCATCTTAACCGGATGTAGCGTGAAGAACAATATGTCGAATAACAACTACACCGTTACCCCTAATCCTTTGGAGGTTAAAGGAGACAGTATTTTGATTACGATCACAGGAAACGTACCGGCTAAATCGGTTAATCCTAAAGCCAGTATTCGCTTTCAGCCTTACTTGTCAACTCCCAAAGGAGAAGTTGCGCTGAAAACAATGACAATTGGCGGAGAGAATTCAACAGGAGCCGATGCTACGGTTAATTCTAAAACCGGAGGAAAAGTAACTTATGTTACCAAGATCGCTTATACCGAAGATCTTAAGCGGGCTACCTTGTATCCTAATTTTGCTGCAAAAGCAGGAAACGACTACAAAGAGATTCCCAATACCAAAGGCTCTAAAGTGTTGGCGGAAGGAACCATAACGACAGCTTTGCTGGCGAGTGGCGGGGCTTCGGTAATGGTTTTTGATGCAGACAACTATGCCACTTCTGTTGAAAACAAATCGGTGAATATTTACTTCCCTAAAGATGTGGATAAGTTCAATGCCGGTTTCAAAATCAAAGGCCAGTTTGACAATAAGCAACAAATTGAAATGTTGCGTACATTGTTAAAGTCAAACAAAGACTGGGCTGTAAAAGGAATCAGCATCAATGCATTTGCTTCTCCTGATGGTGAGTTGCAACGCAACGAAGGCTTATCAAAAGGCCGTTCTAACTCTACCTTTAACTACTTCAAAAAAGAGCTTAAAAAATTAGGTTTCTCAGAAGTAAACGATCAAAATTTCAAAATGGGTTACACCCTTTCGGAAGATTGGGCCGGATACGAGAACGCTGTTGCTGCTTCAACGCATGCTGATAAAGATGGTGTGTTGGCTGTCATCCGCAACAAATCAATCTCTGATGAAGAGCGTGAGGCTCAAATCAAACGTAACTTTCCTAAATTCTGGAATGCTACCAAAGAAACTTTGTTACCTGCTTTGCGTAAATCAGAGTTGGTTGTAAGTGGTCAAAAACCTTTGAAATCGGATGAAGAGTTGAAAGCTAATATGGCTAACTTGTCATCTTTAAATGAAACAGAAATGCTTCACCTTGCTTCAATCACAAGCGATAACAACGCTAAATTGAACATTTATACTGCAATGACTACCAAATATCCTCAGGATTGGAGAGGCTTCAACGGTTTGGGTGCTGTTCAAATCGCAACCGGAAAATCGGCTGAGGGTATGGCCAGCTTAACAACCGCTAATTCATTGGCTCCTGAAAATGCAATTGTTCTTACCAATCTGGGTAATGCTGCTTTAGCTGCAAAAGATTACACCAAAGCTGCCGAATATTACAAAGCTGCTTCAGCCAAAGGTGGCGATGCCAGCTACGGTATGGGTATCATCGCTATCAAAAAAGGAGACTATGCTGATGCGGTATCTAACCTGAGCAAAGCTTCTAAAAAAGATTTCAATCTGGCTTTAGCTCAAATTCTGAACGGTCAGAATGACGCTGCTAAAACTACTATTGATGACATGAAGCCGGAAGAGTTGACCTGGATGCACTACTACCTTCGTGCCATTATCGGAGCACGTACTGCAAACCAGGATATGCTGACTACAAACCTGACTCGTGCGGTACAATTGAACGAACAATCTCGTGAGATGGCTAAAACGGATATGGAATTTTTTAAATTCTGGAACAATCCTGCATTCCAAGGTGCAATCCGCTAATTAGCAATCGAATAACATTTTGAAAGAGGCTGAATCGTAACGGTTCAGCCTCTTTTGTATTAAGGGTGTTGCGAAATTCCTTTTAAAGAGTACATTTGCAACTCCAATTTTTTTTATAGGGACTATCTTGGGGATGTTGTATAGCAACCTGAAAAGTGCTCTGTAAAGAAGGGAATTAAACGATTTTACACACATGAAATTATCTCAGTTTAAATTCAACTTCAGCGAAAACCTGATTGCAAAACATCCTACAGATGTGCGTCACGATTCAAAGCTGATGGTTGTGAACCGTGCTACCCAAAAAATTGAGCACAAAAAATTCAGCGACATTCTTAATTATTTTGACGACCGTGATGTGTTTATCATGAACAACACAAAGGTGTTTCCGGCTCGTCTATACGGAAGTAAAGAAAAGACAGGGGCCAAGATTGAGGTGTTCCTGCTGCGTGAGCTGAATAAGGAGATGAAGCTATGGGATGTGCTGGTTGATCCTGCCCGAAAAATCCGTGTTGGAAACAAGCTGTATTTTGGTGATGATACGTTGGTGGCTGAGGTTGTTGATAATACAACTTCCCGTGGTCGTACCATTCGTTTCTTATTTGATGGAACAGACGAAGAGCTTTGGAAACTGATAGACAAATTGGGAGAGATGCCGATTCCTAAATACATGGGACGTGCAGTTGATAAAAATGACCGCGAGCGTTTTCAAACCATTTTTGCCAAAAATATTGGTGCCGTTTCGCCTCCGGCCGCAGGTTTGCATTTTACCAAAGAGCTGATGATGCGTTTGGAAATTAAAGGAGCCGAGTTTGCTGAGGTTACGTTGCATAATGGATTAGGTGCATTTCGTGCCGTAGAAGTTGAGGATTTGACCAAGCATAAGATGGATTCGGAGTATTATGAGATTCCAACGGAAACCAGCAGATTGGTAAACCGTGCAATTGATGAGAAAAAACGTATTGTAGCGGTGGGATCATCAGTGATGAGAGCTATTGAGTCTTCGGTTTCATCAACCAACCGTTTAAATGTTACCAGTGGCTGGACCGATAAGTTTATATTCCCGGAATATGATTTTCGTATTGCAAATGCTATGATTACAAACTTTCATACACAGGAGTCGACATTGATGATGATGGCCGCAGCCTTTGCCGGTTATGATCTGTTGGTGGAAGCATACAATGAAGCAATCAAGAAAAAATACCGTTTCTTAACGTATGGTGATGCGATGTTGATTATCTAGCATACGAGGCATTGTAAAAAGCGCAAATGTGGAATACATGTTTGCGCTTTTTTCGTTTCAAAGCCATCTTTTTCATACCTTGCCTGCTTCAATAAACAGATTGTTAAGGCATGTTGAAGAGAGCTATTTTCATATTGATTTGCTTCAGTTTTTCAGTTTCTGTAAAGGCGCAACTGAGTTTTGACCTGATGCAGTTTGCAACCGACTTTGAAAAATATATCGAGTCGCTGGGTGATAAAGAAACCACTGAGGCTGTTGGCGATTTTTTAGGTAATTACCATGGCGGGAAGTTGAGCAATCCGCAAAAAATGATGGTCATTAAGTTGAGCAATCAGATGGTGAACTTAAATATGGGAGCGCCAATATTTAACTTATACTTACGGGCTATGAATGGCTTGGTTGATAACAATCAGGAAACCAAGTTTGATGTCTGGCACAAAGCACTCAATATGTCGTTGGTAAAATCAAAAGATGATTTTAAAGCTTTTCTGAAAATCTCCAAAAATATTTTTGCCGATCATATAATTGCTGAGCAGGGTGCCATGCGCTGGGTGAGCAGCAATGCCGACATCTCTTTGCAAACAAAAGGAGAGCCGGCTTTTGTTGTAAAAAATACCGATCTGGTATGTTACACAATGGGCGATACGTTGGAAATATACAATACTTCGGGCATCTATTATCCTGCACAAAATATATGGAAAGGTAAAGACGGAAAGCTTGACTGGACCCGCGTAGGTATTGATTCAGGTATGATGTATGCCGAGTTGCAATCCTATTCGATCAACTTTACCTCAGGATTTGTGACTGCAGATACAGCGTTGTTTTATTACCCGTTATTGTTTACCAAACCACTTGCCGGAAAAGTAATAGATCGACCGATGGCTCAATCTTTAGGCGATAAGTCGGTTTACCCTCAGTTTTCGTCTTTTCAGGCTGTTTTAAAAGATTATCCGTTTGGCCGTTCACGTTTTACAGGTGGATTTGGTATGAAGGGGAAAGCCATCATCGGCACATCCGTTGATAGCATCAAGGCGCAAATGGTGTTCAGTTACAAGGACCGGCCAACGCTTAAAGTGATGGCCAAAGAGATTATTGTGAGGGGAGAGCGGGTAAATACGCAAAGGGCGGAGTTGGTGATTTTTATAGGCAAGGATTCGATTTACCATCCGCAAATTGAGTTTACTTATCGGCTTGCAGATCAGTTCGTGTCCATTTACCGGAGTGATAAGGGAATAGCACAGGCTCCTTTTTTTGATACGTATCACAATATTGAATTTTATTGCGATGAGATTAAATGGCCACTCGACAATCCGAAAATTGAGATTGACATGATTAATGACAATCAGCCGGCCAGATTCGAATCAAATAACTATTTCCGGGATATTAAGTATGAAAAAATACAAGGCATGTTGGATTACAATCCGCTTGTACGTGTGAAACAATATACAGAAAAATTTAAACTGAAGGGTTTCTATATTGCTGATTATGCAGCATTTTTCAAGAGCAACAAAAGCGATATCAAAATCCAAATGATTGAATTGAATGATAAAGGTTTTGTTACATACGACAGTGAGCGTGAATATGTGACTGTGCGCAGAAAATTGATGGATTACGTGAACGCACATGCAGGTAAAACTGATTTTGATGCGATAGCCTTTTTTTCAATCATTAAACGGTATCCCAATGCTACACTCAGTTTAATTAATAATGATTTGGTGGTACAGGGAGTACCCAAATTCTTTTTCAGTGATTCGCAGAACGTATATATCGTGCCCCAAGACCAGAAGATTACCATGAAGAAAAATCGCAACATGGATTTTTCAGGGAAGTTGCGTGCCGGAAAGGTTGATTTTTATGGTAATGGTTTTTCATTCGACTATAATTTGTTTCAGATAAAACTGAGCAATGTCGATTCGATGAAATTTTACTACAAGGATGGAAAAACAGGTGAAGACTTACCTGTTCGAAGTGCACTTCAAAATATTTACGGAACCCTGGATATTGATCACCCGTTCAACAAAAGCGGGCGTAAAAAATTTCCGGGTTATCCCGTGTTTAAATCCGAAACAGGCGCGAATGTGTTTTATGATAAACCAACTACCTATAACGGTATATACAGTCGCACGCGATTTGGATTTGCATTGGATCCATTTACGATTGATAGTTTGAATGAGCTGGATTTTGAATCGTTATTGCTTGGAGGAACTTTCCATCCGGGTGGTATTATTCCCGAGATGCGGGCAGATCTAAAACTACAGGAAGACAGGTCTCTCGGATTTAAGATAAAAGAAGAAATCTATCCGATGTATGGAGGAAAAGGGACAGCCAGTATTGAACTGCAATTAAGTGATGCCGGTTTCTTTGGAGTGGGTTCTCTGGATTATCTGACATCTACTTCTCGGTCTTCAAAGTTTGAACTTTTCCTCGACTCGGTGAATGCACATTGCAATACGTTTGATAACAAACGGAACACAATGTATCCAACGGTTGAGGCAACCAGCACATACGAACGGTGGATGCCTTATGGCGATTCGTTACTAGTGAAAAATAAGGATGAGCAAATGGAAGTGTCCGGCAAACGCTCTTTGTTTACCGGAACATTGTTGCTAACACCAAAGGAAATGACGGCAGGTGGAGATGTAAATATTGATAAGGCACAACTTACCTCTTCACTGTTTTTGTTTTTACCGGATAATATCAAAATGGACAGCGGATTGTTCAGGCTTAAAACATATACCGATTCTACCAAGTTTGCTTTCCGTTCAGCATCGGTAAAAGGAGATGTGAATCTGACTGCCCGTAAGGGTGATTTTGTTTTTAACTCGCGTACCGTAAACTCCGACTTTACCATTAATTTATATGTGGGTTCATTTGATCGGTTTACGTGGTTTATAGATGAGAAAAACATCGACTTTAAATCCGATAACCAAACAGAAACAACACAATCGTATTTATTGTCGGTGAGAGCAACTCAGGATTCATTGTCGTTTCGCACGGCACTGACTTCTCTTGACCTGACGGATTACACCCTGTATTCGAAGAAAATCCCATACATCGCTGTAGGTGATGCGCATATCTTCCCCGACAGTCAAATGGTGGTGATAAAGGAAGGAGCCAATATTCAGGAAATATACAATGCCAAAGTGCTGGCAGATACCATAACCAAATACCATCAGATTGAACAGGCAACCTTACGTATTGGCGGTCGCTTCTTGCTTCAGGGAAATGGTACTTACGAGTATGTTGATCGTAAAAAGAACAAGCAGAAATTTTTGCTGAATGAAATTGTCATTGATGGAGGGCATCACTTATTGGGTAAAACAGATATTCCGGAGTCGATTAACTTCTACGCAGGAACAAAAATTCAGTTTAAAGGAAAAGTATTCCTGAAGAGTATTCTTAAAAATCTGGAATATGACGGATTCTTCCTCCCTCAGCACAATATGGCTTATCCGCGTACCGACTGGTTCCGCAATACTGCTGTAATCAATCCCGATTCGGTGTTTATCAATGTGCAGACCACCTTGACCAATCAGAATAAACAGTCGTTAACAAATGGTTTTTATATTTCGAACGACTCTGCTCATGCTTATTCGGCCTTCTTTACCCGCAAGCGCAATGGCTCTGATCCTGAGCTGATGAAGGTTGAAGGCGTATTGTATTTTGATGAGAAAGCAGGTGAGTTTAGAATGGGGCCTACTGATAAACTTTTCAAAGAATCTTTAAGAGGAAATACACTTCGTGTAAATGAAACGAAGCAAACAACTACCGGAGAAGGCCGTTTTAAATTTGGTTATGATGAAGGGAAGTTTCAATTTATTACAGGAGGAACGGCAACATTTAGTGCGGCTGATACTTCGTTTAAAATGCATCTGGCCGCATTGCTCAATTTCCCTATTCCTTCAAATGCGCTCAAGTTGATGTTTGACTCTTTGTACAATCAGTCGGATAATGCAGAACAATCAACATTCACGGAAGACTTCATGAAACATGCACTTGCAGAAGTGGTGGAAGAGAAGGCTGTGCGAAAAGTGACAGATGATATTTCCGACAACAGTTTGAAGCTGGTAAACGAATTGCAAAAAACGATCTTCTTCAGTGAGCTGAATTTGAAATGGAATGCAGCTACCCGCTCATTGATATCGGATGGAGATATGGGCATTAACTCTTTTGAAAAGTATCGTCTGGAACGAAAAGTGAAAGGCCGTTTGGAAATGACCAAACGCAGAAGCGGGGATGATTTTGTATTGTATATCCAGTCGCCTAAAAATGGAAGCTGGTATTATTTCAAGTATCAAAAAAATATTCTTTACATGGTAGCTTCCGACCCTTTGTTTAATCAATACATTAAAGATAATTTTGACAAATTGTCGAAAGATGAATTTAAGTTGCGTCAGGCTAATATTGCCGACCGCAACAGGTATGTTAAAACAATGAAAAAATAAAGATGACATCAACAACAACTCTTTTACTTTCATGCATAGGAGCTTATTTGCTCGGGTCAATTCCAACTGCTGTTTGGGTTGGAAAGGTTTTTTTCGGGATTGATGTTCGTGAACATGGAAGCGGTAATGCAGGGGCTACCAATACTCTTCGAACTTTGGGCAAAACGGCAGGATTTTCTGTTTTGTTTATTGATTTTTTGAAAGGATTTGCCGCTGCCAGTCTGGTACGATTGGACGAAACGCTGCTTCCCGACTCGGCTCAATTGCTGAACATGCAGATGTTATTTGGAGCTTTGGCGGTTTTGGGGCATGTATATCCGGTATTTGCAGGGTTCAAAGGCGGTAAAGGTATTGCAACTTTGGTTGGCCTGATTACCGCCATGAGCGGCTGGCTGGCTCTCTGCTGTTTTATTACTTTTGTGGTGGTGGTTTCCATTACCCGTTATATCTCGTTGGGCTCTATCATCTCTGCAATTGCAAGTCCGCTTTATATTGGACTGATTTATGACTGGCAACAACCAACATTTTTGTATTTTTGCATCGCAATAGCGGTATTGGTGGTGTATACCCATCGAACCAATATCGGGAGGTTGCGGAGCGGAACAGAAAGCCGCTTTAGTTTAAATAAAAAACCAACGATAGAAACCGAATCGAAATGAGTGAATTGTTAGTAGAAGAATTGCTGGCCGAAGTGCTTGATGGTGTGAACCACGGAGCCAGCCTTATTTTGTTCAATGACGATGTGAATACTTTCGACCATGTCATCGACTGTTTGGTTCGTATTTGTAAACATGACGAACTACAAGCCGAGCAATGTGCCATGCTGGTACATTATAAAGGGAAATGTTCTGTGAAACAGGGCGAAAAAGCCGATTTGATGGCCATGTGCCAGGCTTTGCTGGATGAGGGGTTAAGCGCAACCATTGGCGAGTAACAACAGTTTACGGTTTTCTTGTTTAAGAGTTGTTTAGCTCTCGTTTAAGATGGTTTAATAGCTCATGTAAACAACCCCTGATTACATAAAGTCATAGAACCATAAACCATTCTCACTCATAATTAACATATTCAACACAATTAACAATCAATGATTAATAAAGTAGTAAAAGATGCCGAAACGGCCATTGCCGATATTGGTAATGGTGCCATTGTAGGCCTTGGAGGGTTTGGTTTGTGCGGTATTCCCGAAAATTGCATCACAGCACTGGTGAACAAAGGTGTCACCAACTTGACCTGTGTTTCGAACAATGCAGGGGTTGATAATTTTGGAATCGGATTGATGTTGCACAAAAGACAACTCAAAAAGATGATTGCTTCTTATGTCGGTGAAAATGCCGAATTTGAACGTCAGCTATTGTCGGGTGAACTGGAGGTGGACCTGATTCCACAGGGAACACTGGCTACACGGTTGATGGCGGCCGGTTACGGTATGCCTGCTATTTATACTCCGGCTGGAGTTGGTACAGAGGTCGCAACCGGAAAAGAAACCCGCGTGTTTAACAACAAAGAGTATTTACTTGAATATGCCTTTGAACTTGATTTTTCGATTGTAAAAGCATGGAAAGGCGATACACAAGGTAACTTAGTGTTTCGCAAAACCTCTCGTAACTTCAATCCGTTGGTTGCAATGGCAGGCAAAATTACCATTGTAGAGGTAGAAGAATTGGTAGAAGCGGGACAATTAGACCCGGATCAGATTCACCTTCCGGGTATTTACGTACACCGTATTTTTCAAGGGAAAGATTACGAAAAACGAATTGAGCAAAAAACAATTCGCACGGTCTAATTTCTTAACCAACACCATCAACACAACTTCAAATGGCATTAGATAAAAATCAAATAGCAAAACGTATCGCACAGGAACTCCAGGACGGATTTTATGTAAATCTCGGAATTGGTATTCCAACATTGGTGGCTAATTATATTCCCGAAGGAGTCAATGTGGTTCTGCAATCCGAAAACGGATTATTGGGTATTGGTCCTTTTCCTTTTGATGGAGAGGAGGATGCAGATCTGATCAATGCAGGAAAACAAACCATTACTACCGTTGCCGGGTCGGCATTTTTTGATTCGGCTATGAGCTTTGGGATGATTCGTGCAGGCAAAGTGAACCTGACTATTTTGGGAGCCATGGAAGTGGCTGATAACGGAGATATTGCCAACTGGAAAATTCCGGGTAAAATGGTCAAAGGAATGGGAGGAGCAATGGATTTAGTGGCATCAGCCAAAAACATTATCGTTGCGATGCAGCATGTGAACAAAGCCGGAGAAAGCAAACTATTAAGCAAATGTTCGCTGCCAATCACCGGACTTAAATGCGTTAAAAAGGTGGTTACTGAGTTAGGAGTGTTTGATATTACACCCGAAGGATTTAAACTTTTGGAATATGCTCCGGGAGTAACCATCGAGTATATCAAGGAAAAAACACTCGGAAGGCTTGTTATTGCTGATGATGTTAAGGAGATGATTGTGTAGCAGTAAAAAGACCAAAAATCATTTTTTGATGTCAAAGACCTGTGTATTTTCGCACGGCTTTTGAGAGAGTACGGACTCAGATTATTCAATCAATTATTCAAAATATAACACAATAAATCATGACTAAAGTATCAGTTATCGGAGCAGGTGCAGTAGGTGCCACAACTGCTGATGTAATCGCTTACCGCGAGTTGGCAGACGAAGTAGTATTGCTGGATGTAAAAGAAGGATTTGCCGAGGGTAAAGCCCTTGATATTTATCAAACCACTTCATTGTTGGGAATGAAAACCCGCATTACGGGAACAACCAATGATTACAGCAAAACAGCAAACTCGGATGTTGTAGTTATCACTTCAGGTATTCCGCGTAAACCGGGAATGACCCGTGAGGAGCTTATCGGTACCAATGCCAATATCGTAAAATCGGTTGCCGAAAACGTATTGAAACATTCTCCAAATGCGATCATCGTAGTGGTTTCAAACCCGATGGATACCATGACATATTTAGCTTTGAAAGCAACAGGATTGCCTAAAAACCGCATCATTGGTATGGGTGGATTGTTGGATAGCGCTCGTTTTAAAGGTTATTTAGGATTGGCATTAAACCAACCAACTGCCGATATTCACGGAACGGTAATCGGTGGTCACGGTGATACAACCATGATTCCTTTGACACGTTTGGCTACCTTAAACGGAGTGCCTGTTTCAAATACATTAAGCGCTGATAAACTGAAAGAAATCAGTGATGCAACAATGGTGGGTGGTGCTACACTTACTAAATTGTTGGGTACATCAGCCTGGTATGCTCCGGGTGCTGCCAGTGCATTATTGGTAGAAAGCATTGTGCGCGACCAAAAACGTGTAATGCCTTGCTGCGTGGCTTTGGATGGTGAGTACGGACAAAAAGATATTTGTTTGGGAGTGCCTGTTACCATTGGCCGAAATGGTTGGGAAACCATTGTTGATTACAAGCTGAATGCTGAAGAGCAGGAACTTTTCAACAAGAGTGCCGATGCCGTTCGCAATATGAACAACGTTCTGAAAGAAATCGGAGCGCTTTAATCAAATTGGATAAATCAATTTATAGATCAAAGAGGCGTTTCTGTTGAGGAACGTCTCTTTGTGTTTTTATACAGATGAAATACAAATTACCGCTTGAAATTGTAGCGCTCGAATCCAAAACATATCATGTGTTTGTAAACTTCACCATTGGAGAGGAGCCTTGCCGGATGTTACTGGATACCGGAGCGAGTAAAACGGTATTGGATGATGAACGTATCTTGCGGTTTGTGGCCGGAGAGCAGATTGAGGCCCATGAAAGTAAATCGGTTGGGTTGGGTGTTGATGCAATGGAAACACGCGTAACAACACTCACTTCGGTAAAAGCAGGAAAGCTGAAAATTAAAAAAGTGGAAGTGGCAGTACTCCCGTTGTCACATGTAAATGAAACGTATCGGTTGTTGGATATGCATCCGGTAGATGGCGTTTTGGGCAGCGATTTTTTAGTGCGATACGATGCTGTTATCGACATGAAAAAGGCTGTGCTCACACTCAGAAAATAGCCTAGCTCCGCATATTGTCAAACTGCAACGGAACCTCAAAATCATGTCCACGCAGAACTGACATTGTTGCTTGCAGGTCGTCTATGTTTTTACTGGTAACTCTTACCTGATCATCCATAATACTCGCCTGCACTTTAATCTTCGAATCTTTGATAAAACTTACCACCTTTTTGGCTGTTTCCTTATCCAGTCCTTCTTTGATGGGCAATTCCTGAAGCATGTGTTTTCCGCTTGCATGTGGCTCCTTGCTTAAATCAAGTACGCGAGGGTCAATACCTTGTTTGGTAAATTTGCTGAGTGCAATATCTACTAAGCTGGTCAACGCCATTTCCTGTTTGGCTTGTAACTTCACTTGCTTGTTTTTTTTATCCAGTTCAATCGTACAATCTTCATCTTTTAAATCATAACGATTGGCCAGCTCTTTGATGGCTGTATTGATAGCATTGTCAATCTTCTGTAAATCAATCTTGTTAACGATGTCGAAACTTGCCATAGGTATTGAAATTAAGAATGTTTTATGGAACAAATTAACTATGTTTGATTGATAGTTAAAGCTGAATTTTATGAATATTTTCAATAAAGCCCTTTCTGTTTGTATTGTATTTGCATTTTTACTGGGTACTACTGGATGTAAAGATGATCCTGAACCTGCTCCAACTCCAACTCCGGCTGTTGAAAAGGGAATAACATATACATCTACAGGTTCGCTTACAATTAGTTTAAATCATTTGTTTGGGGCTAATGCTTTGCAGTTATCACCTGTCAAATATGTAACATCAGCGAGTGATACAATTGTGGTAACAGAGCTACAGTATTATATTGCCAACGTAGAGTTGACTACCAAACAGGGAACCAAGGTTCAGTTGGGAAATGCCAACCTTGTTAAATTTGTACCACCTGCTGCAAGCTCATTTACTATAAATGATGTTCCGGCAGGTACATATACAGGTATTTCGTATCTGATTGGGGTAGATAGTACCCGTAACAGTACAGGCACCAATCAGGGGGATTTGGATCCAAATTATGGAATGTATTGGAGTTGGAATACCGGTTATGTTTTTGTGCGTTTGAAAGGACGTTTCAGTGCATCGGAAACGGGTTATTCGTTTGATATTGGCGGGACATCCAATATTATGTCGGCATCGCATAGTCTGACTGCTTATGAGAAGAGCGGTACTTCGGCTATAGTGACACTCAATATGGATATTGCCAAAGTGTTTAATACCCCTAGTGTATATGACCTAAAGGTTGATGCAACCGATATTCATAGTATTACATCTCCTTCTATCGCAAAATTCAAACCTAATATTACTGGCGCTTTTTCACTTCAATCAGTGCAGTAAGATGTTGTTATGATCAAACGTTTAAACATACTTTTTTTGTTATGGATGTTGGCGGTTGCCTGTCAGAAGGATCCTGAGGTTGAAACGCCAACAACTCCTGTTGAACCGGGCGATACAACGAAACCGTATAAACCAACACCCTACTCTGTTGAGCTTCCGCTGGGGTTTCCTGTTATGCCGGTTCCGGCCGATAATCCACTGACCGTTGAAGGAGTGGCTTTGGGTAAAAAGCTGTTTTTCGATAATATTTTATCTCAAAATCAAACTTTATCCTGCGGCAGTTGCCATGGTCAGGCGTTTGGATTTACCGATGCCAATAAACAATTCAGTACGGGTGTAACCGGTCAGAAGGGAGATCGCAACTCCATGCCAGTTTTTAACCTGGCCTGGGTCGAGCGATTTACTCAAACCAACCACAGGTTTTTTTGGGATGGAGGAGCAACTACGCTCGAAAATCAAGTTTTGGGTCCCATCACCAATCCGGTTGAGATGAATGAAACATTGGTTCATGTGATTCAGAAATTGCAGAACCATCCTGAGTATCCGGGTTTATTTAAAAAAGCATTTGGAACAGACTCAATCACCACCAAACTACTGATGTTTGCAATTGCACAGTTCGAAAGAACCATTGTGTCGGGTAATACACGGTTTGATTATTACAGGATGTATGGGGATCCAACCCGTCTTACAAATCAGGAACGCAGAGGGTTTGATTTATTTATGGCCGAGGATAAGGGCGATTGTTTTCATTGTCACAATCCCAACAGTATTTTTGCTACTGATTTTATGTTCCACCACAATGGACATCAAAGTGCAGATAAAGGATTGGGACGTATAACCGGTAATTCAGAGGATGACGGGAAATTCAGAACCCCAACCATCAGGAATTTAGCGTTTACAGCTCCTTATATGCATGATGGCCGATTTAATACTTTGGAGGAAGTTGTAGAATTTTACAATAGTGAAGCTATCAGGGTAGCTCCAGCGGACCCATTTATCACCAAACACCCCAATGGCTTAGGATTAACAGAGGAGGAGAAGCAGGATTTGGTAGCTTTTTTGAAAACACTAACGGATTCAGCCTTGATCACCAATGCCGATTATAAGCCCTAATGTTGATTAATGGTTGCGTAAATATTACGCTTCATTCCATCTGAATAGGTTTTCAGCGTATTTATTATTGCATACCCCCAATGATTTTTTTGCTGTTATTATAATGAGTAAATATATTTCCTTTGCAATTCAATTTGAGGTAAATGAGCGTCAGATAGTTGTATGCTGTTATGCAACCGTAATCTCATTTTAACAATCTATTGCTCTAAGTAATGTGATAATTGTGGTTAATGCTTTATAATTGACAATTGGAACTTTGTACATTTGGAATAAATATGCTGCTATATACTAAACAATACATGAAAAATCTGTTCTATTCTTTGATTCTTATGCTTTACTGGGGGCAAGCTTATTCTCAGTATTGTACACCAACTTTTACCAGTGGTTGTGCATCAAATAATTATATATCAAATGTTACATTTGCCGGTATATCGAATACGGGTCTTACGGGTTGTGCCACATCAAACTATACAAATAGGGTTGCTACGGTTGATGCTGGTATTGCTTATCCGTTTACTGTTACTTGTGCCGGTTGGGATGGAATTGCTTTTTATGCAGATTTTAATAACGACTTTCAGTTTACAACTGATGAGCGGTTGTATGGAAATTATGTAGCGAATAACCCGCCAATAACCTATAACGGTTTTATTACGGTTCCTGCCTCTGTTCCTTCCGGAACGTATAGACTGAGATTGCTTTGCGGGAATGGTTGGGACTTTAAAACCAGTGGTTGTGAGACAACGTCATGGGGTAATTTCCATGATTATACGCTGAATGTTACCAATTATACACCCGGAATCTCCATTCCCCCGATAGCGAGCTACGCATATAGCGATAACGATACGGTATGGTTAAATTCGCCCACAACGATTGTGAGCACGA
>CAYMRD010000020.1:0-46932 GCA_964392775.1 uncultured Bifidobacteriaceae bacterium | reverse complement strand
TCAATGCCTTCAATATGCAATTAAATCCAAAACCGACTTTTTGAGGGGCGACTAAATAGAATGGTTTCATGATTGAAACACAATGAGTGTGGGATGCGCAAATGCATATAGATAGAGGAGTCACGGACGAGACGTCCGCGACAACGGATACAAAAAAGCCCAATTCGTAAGAATTGGGCTTTTTTGATGGTGTGGGAGGAAATGTATGTTGTTTTATAAACAACAGATAAGCAGGTAGTTGTGAATGATAAATTATGGCATATATGTATAGAGAACAAGTCTGAACTAACAAAATCAATCAGATACTTTTTTTTGCCTACAAAAAGTGAAGAAATTACTGGAGTAAAACACTCAAATTGTTTTACTCCTCACAAATAAAAAACCCGTCAAATCTTTGATATTCAATAGATTGACGGGTTTTAGTGGTGGTGTGGGAGGGAATCGAACCCCCGACACAAAGATTTTCAGTCTTTTGCTCTACCGACTGAGCTACCGCACCGTTTTGTTGGGGATGCAAAAGTAAGGCTTTTCAAATAACATGCAAATCATTTTTAAGAATTCTAAATTTTTTTGTGCGCTTAACCCTTCAGCAAATTTCGCTATTATTGTGACCGAACAAGTCAGCCTACCATGATTGCACAAGTGCTTTTTCTGCTCGTAATGGGCGTAGCCGTTTATTTTTTCGCCAAAAACATAGGCACCATCCGCAGAAATATTCTGCTGGGAAAAGATATTGATTTAACTGACAATCAACCGTTGCGTTGGAAAACCATGTTGCGTGTGGCCTTTGGACAAACCAAAATGGCTGCCCGTCCGGTGCCGTTTGTATTGCATTTTGTGGTGTATATCGGTTTTGTACTCATCAATATTGAGGTCCTCGAAATTCTAATAGATGGCTTGTTTGGTACCCACCGTGTACTGTCTTTTTTAGGTCCTGTATACAATTTTGCCATTGGATTTTTTGAGATTCTGGCTTTCGGAGTGCTCGTAGCCTGTATCATCTTTTTGCTCCGCAGGTATGTGGTGAAGATTGGCCGTTTTCAAAGCGATGAGTTGAAAGGACAGCCCAATAAAGATGCGGCCACAATTCTCACCATCGAAATAGTATTGATGGCTGCATTGCTTAAAATGAATGCAGCCGATCAGATTTTGCAAAGCCGTGGTGTGGAACATTTTATTTCGGCCGGTTCTTTCCCAATCAGCAGTTGGTTATTTGTTCCTATCTACGAGCATTTAAGCACAGGCTTTTTAGTGTTTGCCGAACGTGCAGCCTGGTGGTTCCATATCTTAGGGATTTTTGCCTTTATGAATTACCTGCCCTTCAGCAAACATTTTCATATTATCATGGCCTTTCCCAATACGTTTTATTCAAACCTAAAAGCCAAAGGCGAATTAAACAATATGGGCTCGGTAACACAGGAAGTAAAACTGATGCTGGATCCATCGGCACCAACACCTGAGGGGTATACACCACCTACCAGTTTTGGGGTGAAGGATGTGCAGGATCTTACCTGGAAAAATTTGATGGATGCTTATACCTGCACCGAGTGCGGGCGTTGCACGAGTAGTTGTCCGCAAAATATTACCGGCAAGTTATTGTCGCCACGCAAAATTGTGATGAATGTGCGCGACCGTTTGGATGAAGTGGGTAAAAATATAGATGCCAATAAAGGCGAATTTGTGGAGGATGGAAAGAACCTGCACAGCTATATCAGCGAAGAAGAATTGTGGGCTTGTAATACCTGCAATGCCTGTGTTGAAGCGTGTCCTGTTAATATCAACCCGATGGAAGTAATCGTGGAGATGCGCAGGTTTAAGGTGATGGAACAATCATCGGCCCCGGGTTCGATTAACAGCATGTTCAGTAACCTTGAAAACAACCAAGCTCCATGGCAGTTTAGTCCGATGGATAGGGCTAATTGGACACAAGAAGCGTAAGTTTAACGTAGAAAGAAATAGCAAAGAGTATGAGCGAATTTAAAGTACGTACCATGGCCGAAGTGGCCTCATCAGGTGAAGAAGCCGAGATATTATTTTGGGTTGGATGTGCAGGAAGTTTTGATGAGAGAGCCCAAAAAATCACCAAGGCAGTTGCTAAAATTTTGCATGCGGCCGGTGTGAAGTTTGCGATTCTGGGAACGGAGGAAGCCTGTACCGGAGACCCTGCCAAACGTGCCGGAAACGAATTTCTGTTTCAGATGATGGCCATGCAAAACATTACTACGTTGAATATGTATGGAGTAAAAAAAATCGTAACAGGATGTCCGCATTGTTTTAATATTCTCAAAAACGAATACCCTGAATTGGGAGGAAACTACGAAGTATTGCACCATACAACTCTCATCAATCAATTGCTTACCGAGGGTAAAATAGCCATCAAAGGCGGAGCGTTTAAAGGGCAACGTATTACCTATCACGACAGTTGTTACTTAGGCCGCGCCAATAATATTTATGAAGCTCCGCGTGAGGTAATTGAAAAACTGGATGCCGCTTTGGTGGAAATGAAACGCAGCAAAGCCAATGGTTTATGTTGTGGAGCCGGTGGAGCGCAAATGTTTAAAGAAGCCGAAACAGGTAAAAAGGAAGTGAACATAGAAAGGGCAGATGATATGCTCGAAACCCAACCGAATGTGGTTGCAGCGGCTTGTCCGTTTTGCATGACCATGTTGCGCGATGGGGTGAAACACCACAATAAAGAACAGGAAATTGAGGTGAAAGATATTGCCGAGCTGGTTGCCGGGGCAATGGAATTATAGAGGTGAAAATTCGAATATTGTAATATCGAAATTCGAAAAAGAAGACTGAACACGATTAAATTTACCTTGTAATTTGAAAATGCCACTTTCAAATTACAAGGTAAATTACAAGGCTCCCAACAGTTCGGTGAGGTTACAAACCTGAGTGTTTTTATCCAATGGATACCCTTTATTCACGGGCGCTACCACAAACGATTGGCTTAATTTTAAATCGCTTTTCAGGTTATAAAAACCCTTTGAAAGTTTTGGTGCAGTGCTAAACTTACATTCAATACCAATTAACTTTCTTCCCTTTTTTAATAAGATATCAATTTCGGCATCGGCACTTGTGCTGATAAAATATACTTCATAATCATCGCCAACGGTGCTGATTATGTTTTGCAAAACAAATCCTTCCCATGCAAAACCCGCAATGGGATGTCCTAGCAAGTCTTCAAAAGTTTGGATGTTTAACAGCGCACATAACATGCCGCTATCGGCAACGTATAACTTGGGTGTTTTAACCAATCGTTTTTCCAAATTGGCATAATACGGTTGCAATTTGCGCAGCATAAACGTTCCGGCAAGCACATCTACATAATGTTTGATGGTAGGATGAGTAAGTCCCAGCGCTTTTCCAAAATCGGAGTAATTCAATATTTTGCCGTGATAGTGTGCGCACATTTGCCAAAGCCTGCTGCTGTTTTCAGGATTTAAGTTCAACCCAAAAGCAGCTATGTCCCGCTCCAAAAAGGTTCGGATAAAACTTTTGCGCCAGGCCAAACTGCTCTTATCGCTTTTAGCCAAGTAGCTGCGCGGAAACCCTCCCCGTAACAATAATGTTTGCCAATCAGATTGCGTTTCGGAGATGGAGAAGGGTGCAAGTTCTACGTATACAATACGCCCGGCCAGTGTTTCAGCTGATTGCCGCAACAGCTCAGGCGAAGCCGACCCTAACAATAAAAATTGCCCATTACGTTTACCCTTATCAACCACACTGCGAAGCGTTTGAAACAAATCAGGTGCAAACTGAATTTCATCCAAACAAATGAGTTTGTCTTTATTGGCCGCAAAAAAGAGTGTCGGGTTGCTCAATATTGCCCTGTCATCATGGTCTTCCATATCTAAAAATACGGCATTGGCATGCATGGATGCAACGTATTGTGCCAGCGTACTTTTACCACATTGGCGGGGACCAATAATGGCAACAACAGGAAAATCCTGAAGCAAATCATCAATTTCTGTCAGCTTTATTCGCGTTAGCATGATTCAAATCTACTTATTTACCTTGTAATTTGAAAGTAACACTTTCAAATTACAAGGTAAAATAATACTATATTTATAATCATAACATTGATTTACAGGTATTTAACGCTTTGTAGTTATTTAATATAAATATTTATTATGCAGCATTTTTGCTGCTCCACCTAAAAGGTTTATTTTAAACACCCAATGAAGACGGTAAAACACCTCATTATTTTAGTTGCCTCATGCTTTGGGGGCCATGTTGCCGTTGCACAGCTCAACAATACCCTTATCAGCGACCGTATCGCCCTCAATGCTTCCGACAGTAACCGCTGGGGCATTACCGTCAGCAACTTTAACTACATGCGCAATACCGAGTATTTTAATGATATTGAAGCAGGCCGTACTTTGTTCGGGTATCAACTCAATCCGTCTTTATTTATTCAACCCAACGAACATGTAAAATTGCAGGCCGGTGTATTTTTGCGCAGCGACTTTGGAGGAGACCCGGTTTATACGCAGATTCTTCCCACCTTCTCGCTTAAGCTCAGGTACAATCATACCTCTTTTATCTTTGGAACGTTGGAAGGAGCTCTTGCTCATCGTTTATACGAACCTTTGTACGATATCAACAGTGCGATTGAGCGAAGAATTGAAAATGGATTCCAGTTTAAACACGAAAGCGACCGCAACTTTTTCGACCTGTGGATCAACTGGGAGCAGTTTATTGAAAGAGGCTCACCTTATAAAGAACAGTTTACAGCCGGAGTGAATTATACGCCTGTAATGGTGAGCAATGAATCGGGGTTTAAACTTTCGGTGCCTTTGCAGGGAACAGCTTTTCACCGGGGCGGACAAATAGATGCCGATACCTCTAATATGGTGATGGTGTTTAATGGGGCAGTAGGGTTGGAAGCCAAACAGGAATTTACAGCCGGATTTCTCAGAATGCTTAAAGCGGATGCTGTTTCGCTTTATTATACCGAAAATACGAACTCAGGTTATATGCCCTTCCGCACCGGACAGGGATTGATGACCAACCTCTATGCCGAAAGCCGAATGGGATTGGGCTTGATGCTGAGTTACTGGCAAGGCTATCAATATATCTCGCCTCGTGGAACAACTTTGTATCAGTCGGTTTCGATTGATAATCCTAGCCACACCGAAGCTACTCGTCAGTTGATTTTTGTCAGATTTTTATACCAGACAACGCTGTCGAAAAACCTTCACCTGTCGGCACGTGTTGAGCCTGTTTACGATGTAAAAGCCTCACTGCTCGATTATAGCTACTCACTCTATATAAGCTATACTTTACAGCAAGGTTTTGGTCGCCTGACACATTAGCGCGATTAAAATTTAATTAGGTAATGGAGGTTTGGTTTATTGGTGTATTTTTGCCCAATTTTAACCTATAGTATTTAACAGTAACCATACTTTATACCATGCCAAAAGATCCAAGCATAAAATCGGTACTCATCATCGGAAGCGGACCCATCATCATCGGACAAGCCTGTGAGTTCGACTATTCAGGTAGTCAATCGGCACGTTCTTTAAAAGAAGAAGGCATTGAAGTTTCGTTGATTAACTCGAACCCGGCCACCATTATGACAGACCCGGTTACAGCCGACCACGTGTACTTATGGCCTTTGGAACCTGCAAGCATAGAAAAGATTTTGCAGGAACGTAAGATTGATGCCGTTCTTCCTACTATGGGTGGACAAACAGCCCTGAACCTTGCCATTGAGTGTGAGGAGTTGGGCATCTGGGAAAAATACGGAGTGCGTATGATCGGGGTGGATACCAAAGCGATTGAAACCACCGAAAACCGCGAAGCGTTTCGTCAGAAAATGATTGAAATCGGAGTGGGTGTTGCTCCATCGCGTACAGCAAATTCTTTTCTTGAAGGGAAAGAAATTGCACAAGAGATTGGATTCCCGCTGGTGATTCGCCCTTCGTACACTTTAGGTGGATCGGGAGGCGGATTTGTTTGGAAAAAAGAAGAACTGGATGCAGCCTTGCAGCGCGGACTTTCGGCCTCACCTACACATGAGGTATTGGTTGAGAAAGCTGTGTTTGGCTGGAAAGAATATGAGCTGGAGTTGCTTCGCGACAAAAATGATAACGTAGCGGTTATTTGTGTGATTGAAAACTTTGACCCGATGGGTATCCATACGGGAGATTCCATCACTGTGGCTCCGGCCATGACATTGAGCGATCGTTGTTATCAGGATATGCGCGATAAGGCGATTCTGATGATGCGCAGCATTGGTAACTTTAATGGTGGATGTAATGTGCAGTTTTCGGTGAATCCTGAAAACGAAGAAATCATCGCTATTGAGATCAACCCACGCGTATCACGCTCATCAGCCCTGGCATCTAAAGCTACCGGTTACCCGATTGCTAAAATTGCCACCAAGCTGGCTATCGGATATTCATTGGACGAATTGAAAAATCCGGTAACACAAACTACCTCGGCTTATTTTGAGCCTGCATTGGATTATGTGATTGTTAAAATTCCCCGCTTCAATTTCGATAAATTTAAAGGTGCCGACACAACCCTCGGACTGCAAATGAAATCGGTAGGAGAGGTAATGGGTATCGGACGTACATTTATTGAAGCGCTGCAAAAAGCGTGTCAGTCGCTTGAGATTAAACGCAATGGTTTGGGTGCCGATGGTTACCAAAGCCGCAACCTCGAAGCTATTGTAGACAAACTGAAGAACCCGAGCTGGGACAGATTGTTTGCCGTTAAAGATGCCTTAAGTTTAGGAATGCCTATTTCATCGGTTGAGAAGATAACCAAGATTGACCGTTGGTTTCTCACACAGATAAATGAACTGGTACGTGTTGAAACAGATACCCGCAGATTTCACCTCAATACATTACCTCGCGAGCTGATGCTTGAGTTGAAACAAAAAGGATACAGCGATGTGCAAATCGCATGGTTGCTGGGGGCCGAAACCACCGAGGATGAAGTGCGAGCCTTACGCAAAGGAATGGGTATCACCCGTGTTTATAAAACGGTAGATACTTGTGCTGCTGAGTTCTCATCACCCACCAACTATTTCTACTCAACGTATGATGGCGCAAACGAAAGTATTGTGTCTGATAAAAAGAAGGTGATTGTATTGGGCTCTGGTCCTAACCGTATTGGTCAAGGGATTGAGTTTGATTATAGCTGTGTGCATGGTTTGTTAGCTGCTAAAGAATGCGGCTACGAAACCATCATGCTCAACTGTAATCCTGAAACAGTGAGTACCGATTTCAGTACTGCCGATAAATTATATTTCGAACCGGTATTCTGGGAGCATTTGTTAGACATTATTGAGCACGAAAAACCGGAAGGTGTAATTGTGCAGCTGGGTGGACAAACAGCGCTTAAGCTGGCTAAAAAACTCAAAGAACACGGAATCAAAATTATTGGAACAGATTACGAGAGCATGGACTTATCGGAAGATCGCGGCTCATTCTCGGATTTGTTGAAAGAGCTGGATATTCCTTATCCGCAATATGGTGTGGCCGAAGATGCGGATGAAGCTATTAAGGTGGCTAATGAGGTAGGATATCCTGTATTGGTTCGCCCAAGTTATGTATTGGGTGGACAGGGAATGAAGATTGTGATTAACGATGAAGACCTTGAAAAAGCTGTAATTGATTTGTTGGGCGACTTGCCGGGCAACCGTGTATTGATTGACCATTTTCTCGACAGAGCTGAAGAAGCAGAAGTGGATGTTATTTGTGATGGGGAAGATGTTCACATCATCGGAATGATGGAACATATTGAACCTGCAGGTATTCACTCGGGCGACTCGAATGCAGTATTGCCTCCGTTTAACCTGAGTGATGCGGTGATGAAACAAATGGAAGACTATTCGGTTAAACTGGCTCATAGCATGAATATCTGCGGATTGCTCAATATTCAGTTTGCCATCAAAAACGAAAAGGTATATGTGATTGAAGCCAACCCACGTGCTTCGCGTACCGTACCGTTTATTGCCAAAGCTTACCAAATTCCATACATCAATATTGCTACCAAGGTAATGTTGGGTGCCAATAAACTGAAAGACTTTACATTTGAGCGCAAGCTCGAAGGATATGCCATTAAAGAACCTGTGTTCTCATTCAACAAGTTTGAAGGTGTAAACAAAGAATTAGGTCCTGAGATGAAATCAACCGGGGAGGCCATTCGTTTTATCAAAGATTTGAATGATCCGATCTTCCGCCAATGGGTGAAAGAGAAGAGCATGTATTTGAGTAAATAATTCAGTGTGCTATTATAAAAAAAGTCCCGCCTCAACGAAGTTGAGGCGGGACTTTTTTTATTGAAAAAATATTTGGTGAAGATGTACAAAACTCAGTCACCTTGCATCGTATCATGAATGCAAGCATTTCGATACTGCGTCATACAACAAAGCCCGCGACAGCGGGCTTCTTTTGATGTGCGGAGAGCGAGGGATTCGAACCCTCGATACCTGTTACAGTATACGCGCTTTCCAAGCGCGCTCGTTCGGCCACTCTGACAGCTCTCCGTATTCCGTTTTGCCCGCACTCTGACAGTGCAAGTTTCTATTCGGGGTTGCGAATATAAAAGGTTCGCGCTAAAATGCTACTTCATTTTTAAGTGCACTCGCCAGACGTTTAATCAACGTTGGATCTTTTTCGATGGCATTTCCCACCACCACCACATCAGCTCCGGCATTGCAGGCTGCTAAGGCAGCTTCGGGTGTGCGGATGCCTCCTCCCACAAATACCGGAATCGAAACGTTTTGTTTCACTTCTTTGATGAGAGCTTCGGGAATGGGGCGGTTGGCACCACTGCCGGCATCCATGTAAATCAATTTTAAGCCAAGCATCTCACCGGCCATAGCCGTACAAGCTGCGATGCTGCTTTTATCAGCAGGTATCGGAGTGGTATTGCTCATATAACTCACCGAAGTAATATTGCCTCCGTCAATCAGCATGTATCCGGTTGGGATAATTTCCAACCCCGATTTTTTTAGAGTGGGTGCTGCCAGCACATGTTTGCCAATCAGCATATCGGGATTGCGCCCCGAGATAAGCGAAAGCAGCAGAATGGCATCGGCCTGAGGGTCTACCTGCATAATACTTCCGGGGAATAACATCACCGGAATAGTTGTATGCGCTTTAATAATCTGGATGCAACGCTCAAAAAAACCGTTGGTGATAAGGCTGCCGCCCACTAAAATCAAATCAACATTCGCTTCATTGCACATTTTGCAGGTGTCGGCAAGCAAGCCCTCGTCTGCAACACTATCCGGGTCGATTAAAACAGCCAGTTGCTTACTGCCAATGGCAGTCTTTTCTAGGATATGGTTAAGTATCAGGTTTTTCACGTCAAAATTGTATTATAAAAAGGACAAGTAGCTGATAATGAATTTGCTTTTTATCTTTGTAATGCTAAGCAAATAAACGATTTTTTGTGAATAATTTATGTTATGCACATATTAAGAGGGTAGAAAAACAAGGCGAAGGAGTGTGGATGAAATGGTGCTGTGGAAAATGCGGTTTGATAGATCCATTTTGTTAAAGCACTTTTGGATAAAAACCCCCTAAAAATTTTTAGGGGCAGAGTTCACAATAGTATCACACCTTAATTATAGCCTAATATGAGTAGCCGCATCAACAAAAAAAATCCCGAAACCCCGGGACAAAAAGGCCTCCGCTTCGAGCGCTTTTTTACCAGAGATGGAGTTTCTCCATTCGATTTGTACGAATATGATTTTCGTACCTCCGTTATCAAAAATCCAAACGGAGAAAAAGTTTTCGAACTCACGAATGTGGAGGTCCCGAAATTTTGGAGTCAGGTGGCTACGGATGTAGTGGCGCAAAAATATTTCCGCAAGGCGGGTGTTCCGCAAGCCGATGGTTTATTGGGAAGCGAAAATTCCATTAAGCAGGTTGCACACCGTATGGCGCATTGCTGGAGAAGCTGGGCCGAACGCTACAACTATTTTGATTCGGCTAAAGATGCTGAGGTGTTTTACGATGAGATGGTATACATGATCATCGGTCAGTATGCTGCTCCGAATTCACCTCAATGGTTTAATACAGGTTTGCACAGCTCTTATGGCATCACAGGAAAGCCACAAGGGCATTATTTTGTGAATCCGGCTACAGGTGTGCTTGAGCGTTCAACATCGGCTTATGAGCGTCCGCAGCCACATGCCTGCTTTATCCTTTCGGTGGATGATGATCTGGTGAACGAAGGTGGTATCATGGATTTGTGGGTACGTGAAGCGCGTATCTTCAAATACGGTTCAGGGGTTGGAACCAACTTTTCCCGTATTCGCGGTGCAAACGAGAAACTTTCGGGCGGAGGATCTTCATCAGGGTTGATGAGCTTCCTGAAAATTGGTGACCGCGCAGCCGGTGCAATTAAATCAGGTGGAACCACCAGACGTGCGGCCAAAATGGTTTGTCTGGATTTGGATCACCCTGAGATTGTAGAGTTCATCAACTGGAAAAAGAACGAAGAGAAAAAAGTGGCTGCCCTGATTGCAGCCGGATATCCGAGCGACTACGAAGGCGAAGCGTATGCTACGGTTTCGGGTCAGAACTCAAACAATTCGGTACGCATCCCTCACGAATTTTTCCATGCACTGGATTCCGGAAAAGACTGGGAACTCAAAGGACGTACCAACGGCAAGGTGATGAAAACCATTCCTGCAAAAGAACTGTGGGATATGATTGGAGATGCGGCATGGGCTTGTGCCGATCCGGGAGTTCAATATGATTCAACTATCAACGAATGGCATACGTGTCCGGAAGGCGGACGTATCAATGCTTCGAATCCTTGCTCGGAGTATATGTTTCTCGATAATACAGCTTGTAACCTGGCTTCATTGAACCTGATGCGTTTCTTCAATCCTGATACCTGCGAGTATGATGTAAAAGGAATTGAGCATGCTTCTCGTTTGTGGACGGTGGTTTTGGAAATTTCGGTATTGATGGCGCAGTTCCCTTCACAGGAAGTGGCTCAGCTTTCTTATGAATACCGCACCTTAGGTTTGGGTTATGCCAATATGGGAACTGCTTTGATGGTTGCCGGTATTCCTTACGACTCTCCAAATGCATTCGCTATTTGCGGAGCCATCACGGCTATCTTAACCGGAACGGCTTACAAAACTTCGGCCGAGATGGCTCAGTTTTTAGGAGCTTTCCCTAAATATGAAGAAAACAAAGAGCACATGCTGCGCGTGATGAAAAACCACCGCTATGCTGCATACAATGCTACCGATGCTTACGAAGGATTAGCGATTCGTCCGGCCGGTATCGATCCAAAATATTGTCCTGATTATTTATTGAAAGCGGCTTGTACCTCATGGGATGAAGCCGTACAGTTGGGCGAAAAATTCGGATACCGCAATGCGCAAACTACCGTAATCGCGCCAACCGGAACCATTGGTTTGGTAATGGATTGCGATACCACAGGTATTGAGCCTGATTTTGCCCTGGTGAAATTCAAGAAATTATCGGGTGGAGGATATTTCAAAATCATCAACCAATCGGTGCCCGCAGCGTTGAAAAATTTAGGCTACAGCGAATCAGAAACTGATGAGATTATCAAACATGCAACGGGACATGCAACGTTAACCGGAGCTCCGTTCATTAATCCGGAGAGCCTTGCCTTCCGCGGGTTTACAGAAGAAGAAATCAGCAAACTGGATAAAGCTGCTGCCGGTGCATTCGAAATCGGATTTGCCTTTAACCAATGGACAGTAGGCGAAGAGTGTCTGCAACGTTTAGGCTTTACAGCCGAAGAGTATAATAATCCTAAGTTTAATCTGTTGCGCAAACTAGGATTCACTAAATCGGAAATTGAAGCTGCCAACGATTACGTATGCGGAACCATGACCGTTGAAGGTGCTCCTTACCTGAAAGATGAACATCTTCCGGTATTTGATTGCGCCAACAAATGCGGAACCAAAGGCGAGCGTTATATTGCTGCTGCCGGTCATATACGTATGATGGCTGCCGCACAACCATTTTTGAGTGGTGCCATTTCAAAAACCATCAACCTGCCAAACGAGGCTACTGTTGATGAAATTAAAGATTGTTATTACCTGAGCTGGAAATTGGGATTGAAAGCAAATGCGTTGTACCGCGATGGCTGTAAATTATCGCAACCACTGAGCAATAAATCGGATGTTAAAGACGAAGAGGAAATGCAGGAAGTCGTAGAATCGGTATTGGGCCAAGATGCAAACAAACCTGTTGGTGAGTTAACTCCTGATCAGGTATTGGAGGCTGCTACAGCTATCCTCAACCGCTCAAGCGATACTGAATTTAAACGCAAGCTGGCCCGCATCGTAGAGCGCAAACAATTGCCGGGCAAACGCTCAGGCTTTACGCAAAAAGCTACCGTTGGCGGACAAACCATTTTTGTTCGCACCGGTGAATACGAAGACGGAACCTTGGGTGAAATTTTTGTGGATCTGCATAAAGAAGGAGCAACATTGCGTTCGTTGATGAACTGTTTCTCGATTGCGGTTTCATTAGGCTTGCAATACGGTGTGCCATTGGAAGAGTACGTAGACAAGTTCACTTTTACCCGCTTTGAACCTGCAGGTATGGTTGCCGGTCACGATAATATCAAAAACGCAACATCCATCATCGACTACATGTTCCGCATGTTAGGATTTGAATATTTGGGCCGCGAAGATTTTATCCAGATTCCGCCAAGCGAAACACAACGGATGAATCTGGCTGTAAACAGACCGCATCAGGTGATTGCACCTAAGGCTGTAGAAGTAAATCCGGTGCAGAGTGAGTTGTCTTCTGTAAAACCAATTGGTTTTATGCAACCGCAAGCAGCCATTGAAAATGCACCCCTTGCCGAAGCCACACCGATGGATCAAACACAAGCATACTTGAAAAGCTTTGGCGACAGTCCGGCCTGCCCAAGCTGCGGTAGTTTAACCATTCGCAGTGGTGCTTGTTACAAATGCATGAACTGCGGAACACAAACGGGCTGTTCGTAAGAAGCAGTCACTTCGAGTAGCCTAAAAGGCGTATCGAGAAGTGATGATAATACAAAATCCCCCATCGGTTTTTCCGGTGGGGGATTTCTGATATTGGACCATTTTGTTCTACGTCCTCATTTTTTTGTATATTTGTTGCATCATTTATGACAAAGCAAAAGCAATCACGCGATAAAATTATTGAAGGAGCATTAGTGGGTGGAGTTGTTGGTGCCGCTTTAGGTGCAATAATTACCGGACAGAGCAAAGGCTCAATGACGGCTATGTTAGTTGGTGCCGCGATTGGTGCCACGGTAAATGCTAAGAAAGAGGCTGATGAATTCCAATTAACACGTTTGGCTGAAATTGACGGAAAAATCTATAAGATTGCCCCGGATGGAACCAAAAAGTTGATAAAGTCAATAGCGCGCACCCCCAATACCATTCCAGATACGTTTACCCTTGGCTAATACGTCATCAAAACGGTTACGCATCTTTGCCGGGCCCAATGGGTCGGGAAAAACAACCCTGATACAGTTTTTCCCTCAAAAAATACCTCTCGGAATAGTTGTTAATGCGGATGAAATTGAAAAAAGTTTGAAGGAGCAAGGAAACCTTAGCTTTAAATCATACGGCATTAAAGTAAACATAAAGCGTCTTTTAAATCACTTCGAAACCGGAATTTGCAATACCAAAGGAATTGTGATTAGAGAAGATAATATTTCGATAGTGCAAAATATACTACGATTTAATGGTCTCGAAATCAATTCATACATAGCAGCAGATATTGCTGAGTTCATCAGAGTAGGGATACTTAACCTAGGGAAATCATTTTCTTTTGAAACGGTATTTTCTCATCCAAGTAAATTAGACTTTATGCAGTTAGCAAAAGATATAGAATTTACCTCTACTTTATTGCTACCGAAAGTTCCCTTATTAATATTAGCAGAGTCGAAAACAGAGTTGCCAAAGCGGGACACTCCGTAGACAATAAATTAATTGCAAGCCGGTATAAAAGGACACTCAATAATTTATTTGAGGCCGTCAAGCTTACCAACAGAGCATACATTTTTGATAATTCAGGAGAATACTCTGAGTTAGTTTGTGAGGTTACCGATGGAAAGAAGGTAATTATGCGGGATATTGATAAGCAGCCTCCAGAGTGGTTTAAGCAGTATTTTTATAAGAAGGCGATTCAGCGTAAAAAGTAGGATAAATCATGAATTGTGGAACATAAACAGGTTGTTCGTAAGATACTGTCAGACTGAGTTCATTGAAGTCGGGTTCACCGAAGTCTTACAACGTACAGCTCAATACTGAATAAAAATACAAAATCCCCCATCGGTTTTTCCGGTGGGGGATTTTTGTTGGAGGTCAGCTACGAAATATACCTATAAGTGGGTATTGGACGAGGCGCCTACATATTGCAACTTTGCCTATATGGTTGTGTTAAGCCTAAGCCATTCTTTATACCTCTACTTGTTTGTTAGGTTGTGTGGCGACAGAAACGGTTGTTTTGTTTCGTGATAGGGACAAAACAACCAGCCTCACAGCAAAGGAACCTACATGTAGTCACGACTCTGTGCCGCTCATTGATAGAGCATCCCAATTGTAACTAATAGATTTAAATATTGAAGAGTAAGTAACTAAAGGAAATTAGTTGTCGAGATCTGCCAATACAGGTTCATCTGCAACCAGTGGCGTTTGGTACTTCGATAAATTTGGATGTTTATTTTCCGTAACGTTTACTGCATAACGCAGTCCGGCACCTTGTCCAATTATTTTCACCAGGTTATTATCGGTAAGCACGGCAAAATCACGCTGAATGGTTTTGCGGTTGCAATCAAACTCACTCACCAAATCTTTGGTTGAAATAAATCCGCGGTTTTGGATGATATACATGATGAGCTTCTGACGGTTGTTCAAAATTGAGGCATCAATTTCTTTGAGCCGGTACCCGCGCTCAAACACATAATTCATGATGTTTTTCTGGCGTGCATTCAGTTTGTCAAAATCAACCTGTTTGCGAAAGTAGGAGCGGAGCAACATTTTCAACCGGTCGAGTTGGTTGTCAAACAAGTTCATCCCAAACTCAAACTGAATTTGCATATCCGAAATATACTCAGGATTGCTTTCATCAGTAAACTGAATATACTCGTCCTTATTCAGGTATAGCTCATGTTCCACACTCATCAACCCGAACAGGTTCATGTTTTTCTTTTTGAGCCAGTAATATTGAATCAGTGAAGCTATTTTGGTTTTCGCTTCACTGAATAAGGGTATGGAAAGCAAACGAAAATGAAGAATCCAGGATTGAATAATGGGATGGTGTTCGTCATCTGTATTCAAAAAGGCGAATAAAGAATCCAACTCCATTTCTGTTGATTGGTTCAATCGCTCCGGAACACGTGTGCTGTTTTGCGAAAACAGGTTTACATCTTCACGGTTATTGTATAAGTCAAGCACCAGAATTTTATGCAACTGATACAACATATTCAATTGAACAGGTTGGTCAATAAGTGAATCGAGGTATTGTTCAGCTTTTACGTATTGCTCAATGGCCCGTTCGTTCATACCTCGTGGTTTGATATTTCCACTGACGATGTACTTAACGGTTTTAATATCGACCAGATTATGATCCAGTGCTCCGGCATAATAGGCACGCAGAATGGTGCTGTTTTGTTGTTCAATAGAACGAATGGCCTCGGGTAAGTCGATGAACTCATAAATGTTCACCAGCTCCTGATACAGCCTGCAAGTTTGCCAGTGTATTTCTGCTATTTGCAGAGAGGGTTCGTATCTATTCGTTAGTATCATCTACAACCAAAGCTAAAACGATTGTATCAAGCTACGAAATAGAGCACCCTGACCGGGTTGGTGGATATTGACTAATTTAGAATGTATTCTATAATGTATGGCGTTGAAGGTCACACACGACAAGGCTTTGCAAGATTGTACAAAATTGGACACGGTAAAAAACAGCTGTGTACAATTGCTGTAAAACGATTGTTATTTAAATCTGTAAATGAACAGTTTCAGAATAAACATGATATCGAACAAGTGAAGCATTGTAAAAATAAAATTTTCGTTTTGTACACAAGACATATTTTTTAGTTCACCGATAAATAGTGTTCCAACGTTTTTAAGAAAACATTAACCAGCCTTGGAGGTACAGTAAAATCAGTGTTAAAAGCACTATATATAGATGCGATATGTTTGGAGGTTGGGTATGTGTTGGAATCAACGGGTGCAAATAAGTACATTTGTTTAACAACGATTTCTTATGCAAAAAGAAGACAAGCCACATATTTTATTGGTTGAAGATGAAAGTGCTTTGGGAATGCTCTTGAAAGAAACACTTCGAATGGAAGGGTATCAGGTGAAGTTGTGTAAGGATGGAGTAGAAGGCTGGGAGGCGTTTAAGGTGCAACGTTTTGACGTTTGTATTTTTGATGTGAACATGCCCAAAAAGAATGGTTTTGAATTGGCAGAGGATGTGCGCTCCATCAATAAAATCGTACCGATTATTTTTTTAACGGCCAACTCCGCAGACGAAGATAAACTGAAAGGTTTCGAAATCGGGGGAGATGAATACATCACCAAGCCCTTTAATACCAATGAATTTAAGGCGAGACTAAAGGCTATCGTTCGCAGAACACAATTTGTACAACCCGAAATTGCTGCCAAAGATGAAATGTATACAGCCGGACAAACAGCAGTTGATTATACGCATCATCTTTTACGCATTGGTGATAACGAAAAAAGAATCAGCTCAACAGAAGCAGAGCTGCTGAAGTTGTTTGTGTCCAACAAAAATAGTTTGCTCACCCGTAATGTTATTTTACTCCAAGTATGGGGGCGCGATGATTTTTATACGGCCCGCAATCTGGATGTATACATCAACAAACTTCGTAAGCTGCTCAAGGAAGATCCTTCCCTCGAAATTGTGAATATTCACGGAAGTGGGTTTAAATTAGCAGAAAATGCGCAGGCTTGAAACTCATTAAGTATTATATCTGTTTAGTATGGTTGCTTTTGACGTATCATCATTCATACGCTCAGCAACTCAATATTGATAGTCTGCAACAGGTTGCTGCCAATGGTGCTGCTCACGACCGGATGGTGGCTTGTCAAACACTTGCAGGTTATTACCGCAATGCAAATCCGCAACTCAGCATTGATTACTTAAACAAAACGCTGGAGTATGCAACGTCAATAAATGATGTTGCAACACAGGCATCTGCTCATCAGTCTTTAGGAGCAACCTATTTTAGAGATGGACAATATGAAGCAGCGAAAGAAAATTATTCGCAGGCATTACAAGAGTACAGTCAAACATCAAATAGTAAAGGCGTTGCGGATGTTACGGCAGCTTTAGCATCGGTTTATTATAATCAGGGAAATTTACCACAGGCATCCGAGCATTATCTTAAGTCGCTGAGGTATTATGAGGAAGTGAACGACAAAACCGGAATGGTGAGCATGCTCAGTGCCCTCAGCAGTATTTATGCGCGGCAGAATAACTTCACCAAATCCATCGAATACAGCCTGAAGGCCATCAAGATGTATGAGGAGAGTTCGGATAAGTTCAGGGCGCTGGTTGGGTATGATAATATCGGGAATATTTACCTGCGGCAGGAAGATCCGGCAAAAGCGCGTTTTTATTTTTCGAAATCGCTTGCATTGTACACCGAAATGCGGAACAAGCC
Source organism: uncultured Bifidobacteriaceae bacterium (assembly GCA_964392775.1). Classification (GTDB taxonomy): domain Bacteria; phylum Bacteroidota; class Bacteroidia; order UKL13-3; family UKL13-3; genus UKL13-3. The sequence goes on along the minus strand of CAYMRD010000020.1, from coordinate 29,262 downwards.
GGGCATAGCATCCACGATGTTGCAGTTGGGCAATGTGGAACAGCTGAGTGGCAACCATACAGCAGCTATCGGGTATTATCAAAAGTCGTTGCAGTTGTGTGAAGAGCTTAATATCAAACCGATTCAGATCTCCAACTATATTGCGTTGGGGAAGTCATATATGGTGCAACAAAAGTATGATGGATCCATAGCGGCTTACCAAAAAGCCATTCGCATCTCACGCCAGATAAAGTCCAATATCGAACTGGAAGAAGCCTATCAGGGTTTGGCAAGGGTGTATGAACTCACCAAACAAAATGAGAAGGCCAAAACATTCAACAGTTTAAGCAACCAGCTTAAAGATTCATTGTACAATGATAGTTCGCTTAAGAAGCTGACAGATCAGGTGTTGGTGTATGAATCGGAGAAGAAACAACAACAGATAGAATTGTTAAACAAAGAGCAGCTTATCCGCGAAAGTGAGCTGAACCGGCAAAAGGAAACATCCAATATTTTATGGATCGCTTCTGTTGTGTTAGGTGTGTTGTTTGTGATTCTGATCGTGTTTTCACTCCAAAACAGGCGCATTGCTAAAAACCTGCGTAAGCAGCAGGATGAATTGCTCGAAAAGAACCGCTCCATCATGGAGCAGAAGGAAAAGCTAGATCAGCTCAATACCGTGAAAGACCGTTTTTTCTCGATCATCTCACATGATTTGCGGAACAACCTCACCACCATGAAGCTGTATTTTGATTTGATCAGCCACAAAGATTATCAGCCCCAGGATCATACTGAAATTACAGCTCAGATTGCGGGATCGGTAGAGAACACGATTGACCTGCTCGAGAACTTACTGGTATGGGCTTCTGCTCAGATTAAGGGTATTCCGATTCACCGCCAAAAACTCAATATTCATTCGCTTGCTCAGGAAAACATCAATTTATTGAATGGTGTGGCCCATCAAAAAAGTATCATCCTCGAAAACACAACAGACGAGCATATCACCGCTTTTGCAGATATTGATATGATTAACCTGGTATTGCGCAACCTGATTGGAAATGCCATTAAGTTTACGCCAAACAATGGGCTGATCAGAGTTTCAGCCTCTATGAGTGAAATGAATTGTATTGTGCATGTTTCCGATAATGGAATCGGTATCGGCAGTGATATGCTGTCTAAATTATTCAGTCAGTATGAACACCCAACCACCAAAGGAACCGCCAACGAAAAAGGAACCGGTTTGGGATTGATGTTGTGCAAGGATTTTGTGGAACGCAACAACGGACGTATTTGGGCAGAGAGTGAAAAGGGTAAAGGAACGACCTTCTATTTCAGTTTACCCAACCAGTCATAAATACAACTTCCTTGTTGTCAAAGCAGGTTCTATTATTTCTCAATCAACGAAGTAATTTGAGCATCAAGTGGTGTTACCTGTGAAGGAAAATACTCGATGAATTTTCCGTTTTCGTTCACCAAAAATTTACCAAAGTTCCAGCGCACGTTTACGTCTTTTACCTTGTTGTATTGTTTAGCGGTTAGCCATTTGTATACATCGTTTTGATTGTCGCCTTTTACATCAATTTTTTGGGTAAGCAAAAAGGTAACACCAAAACGGGCCTTGCAAAACTTGCCAATTTGCTCAGATGAGCCGGGTTCCTGTTCGCCAAACTGGTTACATGGAAATCCAATCACAACCAGTTTATCCGGGTACTTATCAGCAAGCTTTTGCAAATCGGCATACTGGGGTGTGTATCCGCATTCGGAAGCGGTATTCACCAGCAATACTTTTTTGCCTTTAAAATCGCTGAATTTAATGGTTGATTTTCCATCGAGTGATAAAATGCTCAGCTCATGAAAATTTTTTGCCGGAGGTGTGGTTGGTTTGTTCATTTTGGTTGCAAAAGCAAATCCTGCTGCCAGCATCGAAAATCCGAGCACTACAGTGAATAATCTTTTCATATTATTTATGGGGTTAAGTGTTGTTGTCAGAGATTGAGGATGGCTTCACGTACTTCTTCCATCTGCCATTGCGGGGTTGATGTAGCTCCGCAAATACCGATGGTGTCGTTTTCGTTGAACCATGTTTTTTGCAATTCCTCTTTGCTGCTTACAAGGAAGGTATTTGGGTTTACATCCTTGCACACATCATGCAGCACTTTTCCGTTGGATGATTTTTTGCCCGATACAAATACAATTTTGTCAAATCGCTTGGCGTATTCGCGCAACTGAATATCGCGGTTTGAAACCTGGCGGCACAATGTATCGTTAAAGGCTACTTCCACGCCACGTTCTACCAGCTTGTCGCGCAAGGCGTAAAGATTTTTGGTGCGTTTGGTGGTTTGGCTGTACAGTTGCACTTTGGCCGGCAATTCAAGGTTGTCGAGTTCATCAAAGGTTTCAATCACAATCGCATTGCCGTTGGTTTGTCCTTTGAGCCCGATAACTTCGGCATGACCGTGTTTTCCGTAGATGATAATTTGTTCGTTTTCGTTGTAGGCTTCACGCACCCGGTTTTGCAGTTTAAGCACAACAGGGCAAGATGCATCAATCAGCTCAATATTGTTATCAAGGGCTTTTTTGTAGGTTTCAGGCGGTTCGCCATGGGCGCGAATCAGTACCGTTTCATTGCGCAGGTTATCAAACTCCTCATGGGTAATGATTTCCAACCCTTTTTTGCGCAAGCGCTCTACTTCTTCATCGTTGTGTACAATGTCGCCAAGGCAGTACAAATGACCGCGCTCGTCTAACATATCCTCGGCCATCTGGATGGCATATACCACTCCAAAACAAAATCCCGAGTTATCGTCTATTTCAACCGTTACATTCATAATCCGTACAAAAGTAAACCATTTTATGGGCAATATGTTTGCCGGGCATAGGACAGCGGTAAATTTAGCGGTAAAATAGGTAAATGCCGCTGTTTTAGCTTACCAAGTGCTTATTCCCGGATGAGGGTAATTGTGCCTCGCAACGCTTTATGCTCCTGATCTTTTTTCTTAATATTCATAATGTAAAAATACACACCATCGCTGGCGTTTACTCCGTTTTTGTTCTGTCCGTTCCAGCATTGTTGCGGGTCGGTGTTCTCAAAATAAATTTCACCCCAGCGGTTGTAGATGGTTATATGGTACTCGTCACAGCGCGGGCTGATTCCTTTGATATAGTAACAATCGTTGAGTCCGTCACTGTTGGGCGTAAAAACGTTGGGTATGATAAGCTCCTGTGTGCTGTCGCCATCAATAAACCAAACCTGTTGAGCGGTATCGGCACAAGCAGTTTCCGGGTTGGTGATGAGCATAATTGTATAAGTATTGGTTGAGGAATAAGTATGCACCGGATTTTTTTCGGTTGAGGAGTCGCCATCTCCAAAATACCATTTGTAAGGAATGGGAAAGTCCGAAGGCGAAACCGACTCATTGCGGAAGGTTACTTCCAGTGAGCAACTGTCGCGTTGCAATACAAAACCGGCAATGCCGGAAAGGCCTACATGAATGACTTTACTTACCGTATCAGTTTTGGCACAGGAAACAGGATTGAATGCTTTGAGCAATAGGGTGTAAGTGCCCGGCTGGGTGATGGTGTCACGGAATATACTATCAGTGCTTACCAGTACATTATTTAAATGCCATTCAATTGTTTTTCCGTTTAACGAAGTATTTGTTGCATGGATAAATGCAGGTGAACAAAACATTGAATCATTAAGCACGAATGATGCTGTCAGCAGATGCTCATGCTGATGGTAATTCATTTGTTGCTCGCTTGTATCGGCACAAAAGCTTCCGGCATTGGTAATTAATGTAACAGTGTAATTGCTATCGCTGGTATACGTATGAACCGGATTAGTCAATGAAGACGAATCGCCATCACCAAAATACCAGATATACGATAACGGTTCGTTGTTATCGGAGGCTGACTGGTTGAAGTAAAATACTTGTGGCGAACAGGTATCGCGCAGCAATGTAAACAGGCTTGTTGTGGCATTGTGTATGTTGATGATCGTGTCAAAACTATCGGCAGGTATGCAGGTAATACCGCTTTCTGTCACCAGTAAAACATTGATGGTAGTGTCGGTATAAAAGGTGTCTGTAAATTCTAATGCAGTAGATTTAAGTACATTATTGTAATACCATTTTTGTGTTTGCTGATTGGATGACTGGTTTTGAAATCTGACAATTGCGGGGGTACACGATTCCTGTGGTTGAGCCGTAAAGTATGCATTTAAAATGCCGGGCAGATCTGTTACCACAACTGATTTAACAATCGTCTCTTCACAGGCAAGTCCTGCATTTGCCTTAAGTGTTACGGAGTATTGTCCTGCCGTGTCAAATACAATCGTGGGATTCGCTAATGCAGAGGTAATACCATTGCCAAAATCCCAAAGATATTGAACCGAGTCGCCCGGCAGCAACAGCGTTTTGTTGGTAAAGCTTACGCCAAAAGAACAGGAATCCTGTATACTTTCAAAGTCGGGATAAGCGTAAGGGGTTATTTTAATCGGCATGATGGAACTGTCCGATTTATTGCAGGTTGCCGAGTCAATAGAAACCAGCTTGAGCGTGTATTGTCCTTTGTATAAAACGGTGTCAAATGCGTAGGTAGTAGCTGCCAACGTATCGTTAAGATACCACCTGAGTGTGCTGAATTTGTTACTCGTATTAAAAAAAGCAACTCCTTTAGGCTCACATCCGGTGCTGTCAGGAGGTGAGAAAGATGCTTTTGCCACATGGGATATCGAGTCGAAGTAAATGGACTGGATAGCGGAATCTACGCAACCTGTACCGGGATTGGTCATCAATAAAATCTGATACAATCCGTTGGTTGGAAATGTGCGGTAAACTGTTTGTGCGGTTGATGTATCACCATTTCCAAAGTGCCAGATGATGGGAGCTGAAGGGTGTGTGCTGGTGCTCTGAAAGGTATAAAAGGCAGAACAGCTATCGCGTTGGGAGGTAAAGGAGGCCTGTGCATCAACCCCAACAGTATAAGTGGCATGAGCGCTATCAATGATAATACACCGTGCCGAATCAACCTCAACAAGTTTAACAATATAAGTACCTGTGGTATGGATGGTGTCTGTAAAATTAAGGGAGGTGTCTTTTAATACACCATTCACATACCAGTAATGGTACAGCCCGTTGTGCGACTCGTTAGTATGGGTAACCACAATATATGAATCGAGGCACAATTTTTTTGGCGCATAGTCAAACTGCGCATATACCACATTGCTTTTTCTGAAATCGAGCTTAAAGCTGGCGTTGCTGCAACGCGGACTTTGGTTGGTGGGCGAATACGAGCCGGGTGTTGTGAAAAAGGTTCCACCGGTTCCTGCGCCACAGCTGGCACAAACACTTTGGTAAATGATGCCTTTGCTGTCGAAACGGCTGGTTCCGCCATCCACATGATCGGAAGAGCCGGCTTCACCAAAATAAGTTCCATAAAGCAACGAGGATGCCTGCTGATCAATTACCCACAAATAAAAGTCTTGTCCATCTGTTGTTGGTTGAATCGCATCGGGCGTCAGGGGCATTCCGTTGGTGTTGGTGATAACCTGACTTGGGTGCATGCTGATATAATTTCCCAACCGGTTGGTGTTACCACTCCACACCGAACCATACAATACGCCACATTCATCTACCATAAAAGCGCTGGGAGAAAGCGCATTGTTTGGAGTGCTGTTGCCAAACGAAGTAGAGAATATGATGCTGTCGAGTGAAGGTTTAAATTTGGTAACAAACAATGAGCTTTTGGTTCGGTAGTACGATGCGTTAATGATGGGTATACTGTCGAAATGTTGTCCGAAAATAACAGGGTTTCCGGCAGGGTCGAGTTTTACAAAATAGGATTGGTCGTAAGCCGCACTTCCCCAGTATCTAAAGGCCGAAAGCGTTGTCAGACTGCTGTCTATCTTCCCCACAAAACCATCACAAAACCCACCATGGTAATTTCCCAAATCGGACAATGGATTTACAGGGAAGGAGGTGCTTTGTGTTCCTCCTGAGAAATATATATTGCCGGATGAATCAATGTCGAGAGAGTAAACAGCATCCTGATCGGGCTTGCCAAAATAGGTGGAAGCTTTGAGTGTGGTTAAGTTGCTGTCCAGTCTGAATAAACAACCATCCTGTTTGCCGCTTAAAGACGTTTGGTATGCTCCGGCAGTTACCGGGAAATCAGACGACCGGGTAGAGGATGCCACCACAATGTCATGGTTTTTATCAATCAACACTTCTCCTCTGAATTCATCGGCATAGTTCATGCGCAACGAGTCGGCAGTATTGACACCATCTGCATGGCTTCCTCCAATATAAGTAGAGCCGATCAGCCGTGTGCCATCCGCTGAAAATTTAGTTAATACAATATCAAAGGAGTCGTTGAACGTAACATCATACGAGCCTGCCTTGGTTGGATAATCAGGCGACAGCGTAGTTCCTAAAAGAATCAGGTTGTTAAACTCATCAGCCACTAAACTATGTGGGTACTCGTTGCTGCTGCCACCCAGGTATGTTGCAAAGATGAGGGTGCTTCCATCGGGGGTATATTTGCTGATGGAAATATCGCATGGGAATCCTTCTTCCGGCCATGATCCGTTACCTCCGCCCCAAACCTGCTGAAAGGCTCCGGGGGTTACCGGGTAACGTCCGTTGGGAAATTCGGTTGGACTGGTTGCAATTCCTGCTGCATAAAGGTTTCCGCTGTTGTCGTAGGTAGCCGAATTTCCGAAATTGTCAACGCTGGAACCTGAGTAAGTAGAGAAAATCAACTTAGGGTCGATGACCAAAGGCAGTTTGGTATTATAGCTCCCCAACTCAAAGGATACGGTTGAACCTTCGAGCTTGTAACGACAGGTGATGGTTTGTTTTTGTCCATTTACCATCTGGTAAGCATAAGGTTTTTGCTCTATCCAGTTGTTGACTGAAGTACGAATATGCAGGTTCCCGTTTTTGAGTGCGATGGAAGTTTGTCCCTCATACCGGAGGCGGATGGAGGTATGTTTGCCTCCGGGCTGCACAATCATGTCGTATTTAAGTTGTCCGTCATTGGTTGCATACAATTGGGCATCAACATGCTGATACAGGTTGTTGTATTGCACCTGCTGAAAGGATCGAACCCTCGTTTTCCAATATTTGGGGTCGTTTCCGATAAAAAAATTATAATATTCGGTTTGATGTTCTTTGCCCTGAGTTGTTGCATCTTCGCTTGCGCCTTCAAACACAACCCGAACGGCATGTCCGTTGATGGTATGCGGAATAAAATTTTCTTCAAATGGGCGAGGGTGTTTCATGGCATCGGCCACATCCTGATTATTTTTGAAGATATAGTGGAGGGCCTGTTTTTCTACATAAACAGAACCGCCCGGAATGCTTGCTCTAAAGGCTGCGGGGTTGTTCCATTGCCCGGCATTTTCAATAAAAGAAATCTTACGAACTGCATGATCGGGGGTATTGTGAGCCTCTGCTTGTTGCGTCAGCAAAAACAGAAGAACAATTATTTGAACCAATTTATTGGATACAGTCAATGGTTTTTGCGACTAAATTAGTGTTTAATTGCCACATCGGTAAGTGGTTTAAGAAAGTTTTAATAAAAAATAAAATGACTATCGGGATATTGTCAACTTGCCCTCGCGCACCCCTGCCCCTGGCGGGGACCAGCCGCACACTTTCTAAAAGACTTGTGGGCGGAACTCCTTTTAGGGTTAGGGGGTGCGGAGGATGGAAGAAGTTTAATTGACAATATCCCGATAGTCAGTTAAAAACAATAGCATTGCAACCTTCAGTTATCAGCTTCCGTCTAACCTTATAATTCGTATAAAAGCGTGAGTCAACTCGATGAACAGAATTTTATCAAAGCATGTGTTCAGGGCAATGAGAGAGCTCAAAGGCAATTGTATGAAAAATACTCAAGGATGATGTTTGGTATTTGTCTTCGTTACAGCAACTCGTATGAAGAAGCAAAAGATATTTTGCAGGACGGGTTTGTAAAGGTGTTTACCAAAATGGGGCAGTTTGGGTTTCAGGGGAGTTTTGAGGGATGGATGAAACGCATTTTTGTTAATACAGCTCTTGAGCATTACCGTTCTCAAAAAAATCACCTGTTTCATGAGGATGTGGAAGTGGCATCGGGCATAGCCCACCACGATTACACCGTTGATAAGATGAGTCAGAAAGAAATTCTGACCTTGATTCAGGCTATGCCTGCAGGCTACAGAAATGTGCTAAACCTTTATATTATAGAGGGCTACTCACACGCTGAAATTGCCGAAATGCTCGGGATTAACGAAGGGACATCTAAATCGCAACTGTCGAGAGCACGCGTGATTTTGCAACAAGCGATTATAAGGAAACAAAAAAAGGGACTCAATGGATAACTCAAACGATATAGATAAACTGTTGAAAGACAGCTTTGAGCATTTTGCTCCCGATGCTCCTGATGTTTGGCAGGGCATTAGTCAGGGGGTGCAGGCTTCGCAGGGCGTAACTTCAGGTGCGGCAAGTGTTGCTACGGCTGTTAAAACATCTGCTGTCATCATAAAAGCGGTATCTGCTGTTGTGGCTGTTGCCGGATTGGTAACAGGGTATGTGCTGTATAATAACTCAGATGAGCAAACAAAACAGTCAGCGGTAACCGTTGCTCCGGCTGTTGTTGAAGAGATTATCCCACAATCACAAAGTACACAGTCAGAGTCTGTGGCATCAACGAAGAAACAAATTGAACCGAAAGCACGGGCGGATCAGCGGTTGGTTAAACACAATCAAAAGGTTGCCGGAGAGTCTGGTCTGAAGCAGAGTCAGCAACCGGCTTCGGCAGATACCAATACCAATGATTTGAATAATACCGTTCAGGCAGAATCTTCTGTTCTCCGTAATCAGGAAACGCCAGTTGTTGTGCCGCCACAAGCTGTTGCAGCCTCTCCTGAATCTAATGCCGGTAATCAAATTAAAGAAACCACCGAAGAGTCAAAGCCTCAACCCGCGAAGCTTCCTTACAATCCGAATGAGGGGGAAGAAGGATTCAGCAAGTCGAATATTCCGAATGTCTTTACACCCAATAATGATGGCGTAAATGATCGGTTTGTGATTGAGATACAAAATGAACAATTGTTTCTGCTGATGGTTACAGATGCAGGCGGAAGACTGGTTTTTGAGAGTTCGGACAAAGCAAATACGTGGGATGGTAAAGACATCCGTACCGGGGTAATGTGCCCAATGGGAGATTACCAATGGACGCTTCAGTATCAGTTCAAAGGTTCTGAAAAACAGAAGATAATGAAAGGGCTTATAAAGCTTATTAACTAAAGTGTTGAAAAGAATAAATATTAAGTATATGTTAGCAGCTATGTTTTTACACCAAATAACCACCAATCGGGCACTTAGGAAAAGTGCCGGAGCAGGATTGAGTGCCAAAATGAGGTCGGTATTATCGACCTTGTTTACCATGCTGATGGTATTGATTTCCAATCAGGCTTCAGCTCAGAATATTACAGTTACCATTACAGCGAACCCTCCGGTTATTTGTGAAGGTGACCTTACAACTATTTTTGTTTCGGTTTCTAACAACTTGCCGGCAGGGGTTTCGGTTAGCAACTATGAATATTATTTCGAGGACCCTCCGGGAAGCGCTCCCAGGATACAGGCCACAAATACCTACTCAAATCTGTATGCTCCGGGTAATTATAACCCGTATGTAAAGGTTAATTTTACAAATAATACTTCGGTTACATCTGCTCCCATTGCCGTAACTGTGTACAACAAGCCGGTAGCCAGCTTTTCGATAATCACCCAGGATACCCAGTGTTTCTTAGGAAACAGTGTAGGTTTCCAAAATTTATCGCAAAGAGGAGCTACTCCAAGTAATCCGCTGGCCACTTTTGTGTGGGTTTATGGTAATGGCTTTTTCGATTCATCATCAACACTTGCAGACCAGTTCCACCACTATAACGCACCTGGCGAATTCAATGTAAGTTTGCGCGCTGTTGATGACAAAGGGTGTATGAAGGATACCTTTTTATTCTCGGATAGTCCGGTGGTTATTTTGCCTCCGATTAGTCCGACATTTACATGGACGCAATTATCCGGACCATGTTTTCAGTCTACTTATAAGTTTACGAACACAACGGCTTATCCTTTAAACCAGTTAAAAATGTTTACCTGGAATTTTGGGAGCGGTCAGACATATACCGCACGTGCACCATTTTCTCCAACGGCTGTGGCAAATTACAACAGCATACAAAATACATATTACACAAACGGGCAATTTAGCCCGAGTTTGATTCTTCAAACGTTAGCAGGTGATTGTATAGACAGTATCGTTTACACACCGGCAAACTCTCCACAAGCCCTTCCTCTGAATATTGTTTTTGACTTTGATGTGATAACAACGAAATCACCTACGAGTCTGGACATAAGAGATTCTGTTTGTGTGGGTAGTTACAATAGCGGAACGATTTGCTTCAACCAAACTCCGATTCCATTTGTGTCTCCGGGTACCGGAGATTTTGAATGGGATTTTGATGATCCGGCTTCTCTACAATTGAACACTGATAATAAGAACTGGAACCCTTGTCACGAGTTTGCAGGAGGTATGAGTACGTATTTTGTTAAACTTTCCATTAACAATGTGTGCGGCCCTACTCCCATTACCCACACCTACTACGCAGCATCAACGCTCGATAATGACCGTTATATAGATAAAATTATTTATGCGAATAACGATTCGTTAGATCCGAATTCAAGCCCACAGCCTTATGCGGATACAGTTATTTTCCCAACACATAAAAGACCTTTAAAGGTACTTACCTATGCAAATTCGTATATACTTTCAGGCGGAGAGTATATCGGAGCAGATACACTTTATGCCTATCAGGAAATAGGGAAAAGAAGTCCGGTATATTATATAAGTGACGATACCATACTTTTCTCGGCACCCGGGGTAAGACGTGATACAATAATTCCGCCTCTTGCCTTTAAAACAACATATAACCGTCTTGATAGTGTCTTGGTAGATTCTGTCTTTTTTAACGATATCACAAATACATACGACACGGTTAAGGTTGATAGTACATTTATGGTTTTGGATACCTTGTATGGCGGCTATAATTTTTATGGATATGGTGCCCGTGTAATTGGTCCAAATGCGGCTATACAAAATCCGCAGATTCCGCTTGTCATTCAACCATACCATTTGAATCAGTGTGGCCCAAGTGATACAGTTGATTTTGTAAATGCATCTTCTGGTTATAAATCCCGTAAGGTATACAGGCTTTGGGATTTTGATGATAACTTTGCTCCGCAGTGTACGTCATTTACTGTTCCTTTGGCGGGGTATCCACCGATTGTGGCCGTACAACCCCTGGATTCGATAACGTATGATAACGGGAAAACATATATGGTATACGGCCCGGATACAACACGTATGTGGACAGATGCCATAGAACAGTACCAGTTTAGTAATCATTATTTTATAGCAAATGGTCAAACCTATGGAGGAAAAGTAAACTGTAAATACTCCTATGATAGCCTTCCCCGTCACTGGTATCCTAACTGGGACAGCCTCTATCGATACTATGAAAACGGACACGATTTTATGCCGTGGGATTCAATGAGATATGGTGACGGAGCCGGTAAGATCCCAATTCAACCTTATGATTCGATGTATTGGAACAAACCGGTTTTCCTTGATCCGGTAACGGGGAAATGGTCCCTTACACAAGGTTCAGGGCCTGATCCTTATGGTCCTTGGGTACGAATAGATACCATTACATGGAACTATAACAATGGGACGGATTTAGATGTTGGCCATCCTATCACAGTCACATTTTTACCGGATCCGTTCCGTCAGGAAGTTATCAATAATAATGGCAGCTATCCGATTATTGGATCAGCTACTATCGAACCAACAAAGAGTATTGCGTACCGTTGGATGGGTAAGACCTATGTCATTAATGGTTCGGATATTTTACCCGATGGACATACAACATTTTATAAATATGCATTCACCCGGACCATATCCCGGTGTCCAACTGTTCGGATGAACCTGAAGGATTCTTTAAACAACGAATCATTAGGTGCAACTGCTAATGACTCAGCCCAATTGGATTCTACAGATTGTAAGATGGAAGCCTCTGTTCAGTTGCCATTTGCCAAGGCTGATGCCCGTGGTTTGGCCAAAAAAGGGAAGGAGTGTCCGGGAGGAACTCCTAATGGAGTGTTCTTCCAAATGAGTCAATACAATCAGTTTCCGGGACTGGTTCCCAGTTGCGGACAAACATTTATTTTGTTCAACTACGATTCATTGGCCGACAGGCTGGATGGAACTCCTTGTGACTTAGATGGATTTACCAGTTATAAGGGGGGGGTAACACCAGGGGGATTGTCTAACCCGGAATTTTTCTCGGGTGCAAATTTTAATGGTCAAACAAAGTGGCAAAATCCTTCGGGAACAACCATTGCCTATCACTATGGGTTAAATGCGCCTGCTAACCGTCCGGCACCGGCCGATGTGGCTCAAGGTTGGATTACAGTGGGTATTGCTATTGGTAGCGGATGTAAGGATTCGCTAACCAGAGGTGTTAGACTGGCAGAATACAGAATAAATCAGGGAGCGTATGAAGCAGATATTAGTGCTCCGGTTATATACAATCCCGGTGCATCACCGGTTCCCGGTTTGCCAACAAATTACACGTATACGTTTACGCAAATTAAAAATATCAGACCCAATCCGAATATTGTTAACGACACTCTTATCGATATCGAGTATCAGGATTGTAACTGGGCTAAGTGTTTGTCGGATACGGTTTGGTATCATCGGTTTTTGCGCATCAACAACCTGACCTCGGCATTTGAGGTTGAACCTACACCCAATACCTGTCGCTTATATCATAAAGGGGAGGAAATTACAGTACATTATGAGGATACTATTCAGGATGATATCAAATTCGATGTGTGGCAATGGGGAGATAATACATTGACTGTTGACTCATTCTATTATTTGCCTGATTCGTTTGATGTATGCATCGATTCGTTGGTTAGAGATATTCCGTTGACTACTTTTCACAATGATCCATCCTATTTAAATCCGATTACTGCTCCCATTCCTCCTGATATGCAGGTGCAGGGTGGAGCCACAACGTATGTTTTTTCATATAGCGGGTTAACCAATTACCGGTATAACTTTAATGGATCGACATTTGATACAATTGTTGATATTGTATATACCGACTGTGTATGGAGCAATGGTTATTACACCAATGGTGTGCGAAGGGTAAGGTATAATTTTGATAATGATACAGGGGATCCGATATTGTTAGACTCTACCGTTTGGCCTGTGCGGGCATCGGGTATCGGAGCAACGGATGGACTGAAACCGGGAGAGTCTGTTGTTAATGTTCAAAGGGATAACTTCAATAGAATATATACAGTACTAGACCGTTCTATACCCGACAAAATTGTTGTTCAGGCTAAATGCCCTCCCAACAAGATTGATACCATGTTTGTATCTGATACGATGCAATACTATCCTGTAGTACAAACGGTTGACAGTGCTCTTGCATTTTTTCCTCAAAAGCATACCTTTAAACGTACCAGCTGGGAAGTTGCCGGAAAAGTTCCGGGCTCAACAATCGGTAATATTATTCACCTGATCGGTACTAAAGATCCACAAAACTGTTTCCAGGTATCTGCATATCCGGTAACCATTGGGTATATCGATACATTTGATATCCTCAACAGTTCGGGAGAATATGATACTTTATTCTGTGAAAATGAGCCGGTATTCTTTAGGGATTCACTCCGGTACTTCCGCTTTGATTGTATCGTAACAGATCTTCCGTATTTTCCTGCTGTTTCCAATAGTCCTTCGTATGCTGGAATTTTGGCTCCTCCGTATGATGATTTACAAATTGACAGTGCAGATTTCTGGAGACAGGATGTTAATGATCAAAGGGCTATACAACAGGTTATAACATCGGTTGCATATACACAATGGGATCCATTTAGTGGTACATATATAAACACTTATGTAACAGATACTGTGGTTCCTGAAAGGGTATACTGGGATTACGGTGACGGTTCTCCAATTGATTCTTCTGTGAGACCTGTTCACCGCTATAAAAACTTTGGACGCTATAAAGTAACCATGGTATCTCGCGATAGCTTGGGTTATATGGATACCTGTGTCGGTTATGTAAATATCTCACGCCCGGTTGCAAAAATTGATTTCTTGCGTGATGGAGCCGGAGACCCTGTTCAAACCTTTACCTGCGGGGTATTGGCTCAATACCTGGATTCATCTAAAATGGCTACAGCCCCCGGAATACCACCTGCTAATGACAGTATCAAAACAAACTACTGGTGGTTTGGTGATAAAACAGATACCACTATGTGGTGGTCTACAGATAATCCGGCACCGGGTTACCGGTACCGAACAAACGGCACATTCAAACTGAAGCTGGTTAGTGAAACATACCAGGGATGTAAGGACACTGCCTATGATACCATATTCATCAGTGGTCCCCGCCCGATGATTCAGCTGGTGGCTCAAGCCGATACGGTAGGTTGTGCACCTTTCAGAGTAAAGGTGATGAACCTGGCAGATTCATTGGGTAAACAGTTTGATGCCAATGGTAATCCCATTACCGACTCCGTTACCAAAACAACGTACATTTTCTGGGGAGATAAAAACCAATCTCAAACTATGGTACTGGGACGCAGAGATACGGTAGAGTTTACTTACGATACAGCGGGTGTGTATTATATTTATGCTTTAGGATCGGATGGAGCAAATGGCAGTGCCAGCACTTGTGATCTGGTTCTGTATCCCGATACGCCAAATATGCTGCCAATTAAAATTGACGTGATAGAATTGGGCAGAGAAGTATTGATAAATAAAGATATAGTATGTGTTGATAATCCGTTCCAGATATCTAACAACTCAGATCCTCGTTACAGTCAGTACACCTATATTTATGAAAACGCTGCGGGTGTTGCTGTTGATTCTACCGTTAAAGATCAGGTTGCTCCTTATTCGTTCAACTATACAATTGATTCAATGGATTCGTACCGAATTATCGCCCGTCCGGATAGTGTTGTTGGCATACCGTTGACTGCTGTTGCGCAATGTAAAATTAATGACACGCTTCATGTCAAGGTGGTTGGTGCTAATGCGGCATTCTCGGTTGACTCAAGTCAGGTTCCAACGTTTAAAATGGTAAATACAGATACTGTTCATAATATTAAGTATGAATGGGCAGTGAATAAAGTTGGTTCAAGTGCAATTCTGTTCAGCTACGAAGGGGATAATAAAAATCCTCATTATCAATTTGATCTGGAAGACGACACAGGAACCTATAGAGTGTGTTTAACAGCCTATGCTAAAGGTATTGATTTGTCGGAAGCCTGTACCGATTCCGTTTGTCATCTTGTGATTAATGCATTTACAACCAATGTTGAGATACCAAATGTATTTTCTCCGGATGGAGATGGCAAGAATGATTTCTTCAAAATTAAAATTGAAGGTAATACCGAATACAAACTGGTTATCTATAACCGTTGGGGAGCCAAAGTATTTGAGAGCGGAAACAGTGAGGATATTTGGAATGGTAAAACATTCAATGAGGGAGCAGAGTGTCCTCCGGGTGTGTATTACTATATGTTCGACTACAAACTCAGAGGTCAGGAAAGTGGTAAATCAAACCACGGTACTGTTACCTTAATTCGATAATTGCGTGTTTAATACAAAAGAGGCCGGTAACATTGTTACCGGCCTCTTTTGTATGCAGTAAATTAAAGAGCCATTCCAGCTAGTCCTAGTCATAACGTTTGTTGATAAGCACCTCAAGTTCCTTTACGAGATTGTTGTTACTGTCCCAGTTGTAGGTATGCTTGAGTTCTGAAAAATAACGCATGGCCTCATGAATATTTTCAGAGGTGTTTAACCTGTCGATGGCCTTTACGTATTCAACAGTGTTCTCTTTGAACAGATCGTTAACAAGGGCAATCTTCAGGTTTACATTGATAGCGGCTTTCAGGCTTGTTATGCCGGTACCCGAAAGTTTCTCCGCTAACACAGGTTTGACAGGTATCGTACCGGCTATTTTTTCGTGCAGAGAAATTTCCTTAACCTCTTCTTTCATCAAAGGCGTTACAAATTCTTCTGCAACTTTTTGTTCCTCTTCACGAATCAGGTTTTCAATTTCAGTATTTTGAATTTCAGTTTCGGTTTGGAGAATCGGGGCAAACAAATCAGGTACAGCATTTGTAACGGGTTCCGGTTCTTCCAGGTGAGGAATATCGTTCGTTAAAATTAATTCAGGAGATACCTCCGTTTTTGTTAAAGGTATGGTAAGTTCCGGAACATGAGCTGGCGGAGCGGCAGGTAGTGTGTTAATAGCGGCCGGCTCCTGAGTGTGCAGTTCTGACAGGGCTAAAATATGCTCATACAGGTTTATACACTTTTGCTTGAGAACTTCTTTATCCAAATCCGTTATCGGCTCAGTTGCCTGAAGTTGGGTAACGAGGGTTTGCAGCGAGGCAATCTGTTGTTCGAGTTCAACGAGCGTTTTGCGCATAGGTATTGGTGATATTTGTGCTTACAAAGTTGTAAAAGAAAAGATAAAGTACACTATTTTTACTCACTATTCAATCAACAATGTTTACCGAGCCTAAATATCATGTTTCACAGTCGAAGGGGTGGATAGAGGTTATCTGTGGGGCGATGTTTTCAGGTAAAACAGAAGAGCTTATCCGCAGGCTTAACCGTGCCCGTATAGCAAGGCAAAAGGTAGAAACATTTAAACCTTTGGTAGATACCCGCTATCACGAAACGGAGATCGTATCGCACAACTTCAACTCTGTTCAATCCACACCGGTTCAATCGTCTATGCATATTTTACTGATGCAGCACGAGGCAGATGTAATCGGGATTGATGAGGCACAGTTTTTTGATCCGGAGTTGGCCTATGTATGCGAAATGCTTGCCTCCCAAGGGAAACGTGTTATTGTTGCCGGGCTGGATATGGATTATTCAGGACAGCCATTTGGGCCTGTGCCTGCTTTGATGGCTATTGCCGAATATGTAACCAAAGTACATGCCGTGTGTATGGTATGCGGTGATCCGGCATCACATTCTTTTCGTAAAACGGCTAATGCATCCCTTATTATGCTGGGCGAGCAGGATAGCTATGAAGCCCGCTGCCGTTATTGCTTTAACGAAGGCATGAGCCGGTTTAAAAATCAAGGCTAAGCGAAAAGTAGTAAACAGGCTTGCGGATTACCTCTGAATCCTGAATACCCCAAGCCACATCAAAACGCATAAAATAACCGAGCAGTTTACTGCGCAATCCACCGCCATAACCAGCTACAATCGGATCGCGAACATTGGTGACGGTGGCTTTCAAATATTGATTTTCGATAACTGTAATCTGGTTGTAGGTATTTTCTTTAGAGTATGGATCAGGTCCAATCCATGCGGTTCCGATATCAAAAAAAGGTACCACCTGAAAGTTGTTAATAAACTCTGATTTAATCGGGCGGTTGAAAAGGTAACTGAATATCGGCCATCTGATTTCAGAGTTGACAGCCGCAAATGAATTACCCGCACGGATGTTTTGCCGGAAGCCGCGAAGGTTGGTTGCTAAACCCTGAAAGGCATAGTTAACTCCTGTGCTGGAGTTGGTGGCAGGCTCCTGTTGCGCCATTACCCAATTGTCGACACCACCTAACGTGTATTTTACCCGTGATGGACCGAAAGAAGTATTGTAGGTTGCGCGAACGGCAAAAATCAATTGCCGGTGCAGTTTTTGGTAATGCCTGAAATCAAAACCGGCCGCATTAAGCTGAGCCACCCTGTCTTTAACGTCTTCATAATGCTCGTAGAATACTTTGAACCTGGTTCCATTGTACAGGTTGAGTCCTTTGGGAACGGCATTGTCAAATACAAATTCAACCTTTCCGCCCAACCAGCGTTTGGTATCATCAGGCATCTCGATGGAAACCTGATTAATGCCCTTGGTCACGGCTTTGTCTTGGCGGCCAAACAACTCTGTACGGATACAAAATATAGGTGTAAAAGGAAACCGTACACTGTACCGTAACTCGTGAGAAGTATTATGGGTGAAATAAGGAGAGTTAGGCAGCTCCACTTCGCGCACCTGACGGTAAAAGGAAAGTTTATGGTCAAATCGTTTTTTGAGGGTTTCAAAACTGGCAAAATAATCTATCGTGCTTAAATTAAAAGGAAACCTGAAACCTCCTGTGAGTCTGTAATCTTCCAGCAAATCAACCACTCCAAATTTAATCATCGGTTGCAGTGTTTGTGCAAATGGATTGCTCAGCCCGATAGGTTGGTAATACGTATTGATGATGGAGTTGTCGAGCTGGGTAACAAAATAATCAGGGAAATAGGTTACGTTGTAAAACCGCGGAGCTGCCAGCTTAAAACCTCTTGCGTTGGGATTTTTGAGTTCCGCTTCGTTAATAATTCTTTCCTGGGTGTGTCCGCTTGCAGATATTTCTTTAGGAGGAAATTCGCTTACAAACAGATAATCATATTTTACAGTCTTCGGTTTCGGAACATCTGCCTGTTTTGCCGGGAGTCCTTTTTTGATCCGGCTGCTAAAAGTAATAGGGCCAGAAGGAAATGGTTTGTTACTGTACCCGCTTCTTAAACGATACATGGTCGGATAGCTTTCAATATGTTTCGACTCCTCTTCAATTTTTTTCACCATCGGGCTGTAACGAATCGAATATCGGCCATCGTTCAGTACCGTTTCATAAACCGTTCTATTCTGAAAACTGATGTCGTGATTGACAATATTGCGCTTGTAGTTGGTTAGCGGATAAGTATACACAATCGTTTTGTTGTGTAATACGGTGTCTATTTTTTCTACGGTACTGTCGAGGGTGATGGTTTTTCCTTCGTACTCAAACTTCGAACCCAAATCTTTCAGCTGGTCAAAAAACAGGGTGTCAGGTTTACGTTCCTCGTCCTTGTATTTCACTACCAGTTCTGTATAATCATATTCCAGATCATATCTTGCGGCATAGCGGTTGCGAATGCCATTGTAGTCGGTGATATAAGCAAAGTAGGTATTGTTGTATTCAATCGGATCTGTTTCGTTGATATTGGGTGTATTGGTCAACCGAATCAACTCCGGACTGCTGTTTTCAAAGTCGTACAGATACACATCAAAGTTATTGTTTGGAGCCAGTGTTGGTAATGCCGGTGCGCCAACCAAATTGCTGTTTCGGTTGCTGCTGAAAATAATTTTGGATGAGCCATCTACAAACCTTGGATACAAGTCGTCATGCAAATCATTGGTGAGCTGACGTTCCCTGCGCGTATTCATATTATACACATACAAATCGCTTTGTCCTTTTCGTGTTGCCGATAGCACCAGTGTATGCTCGTTATCGGAGTATGCGAAGGAGTTGATTTTATCAAACTTAAAGAACTGGATCGTTTCCCGCTTTTTATTGATAAGATCAACAGTGGTCAAATACAGCATTCCTTTTTTCTCAAAGATGAACGAAAATTTTTCGCCACCGGGATGCCAGGCCAGTGTCGGAAACGAGTGGTCGAGTTCGAACATGTGGTACTTAAATCCGCCTTTGAACACTTTTTTCTGCTTGCCTGTTTTAGTGTCCATCAACCAAATTTTGTATTTGCCGTATTTGTTGGTGGTAAAGATAAGCTTGTCACCGCGTGAACTCACTTTCATCTGCGGCTCAACATAAGGAGTGAGCCGTTTTTTGATTTTGAATTCGTTGGGGGGTAAGTTGCGGAGCGTATCTTCTTTACTGTACAGTTCCTGATAATATTTCATCAGGTCTTTACTGGTTTGTTTAAGGTTATCACCCGTAACATAAATGAGCGCGCTCTCATAGTTGCGGCTTAACCGTGTTACATACAGCATGTTCGGAATAATTTCTTTGCCGTATTTATCGGCCAGAAAACGCCAGAATGCAAGTCCGGCCAGTTGCGGATCATTTTGGATGAGGCGGTTAAATTTTTTTACCTTTTTCTTAAGGATCACATCCTTCATTTTGTTGTTGCGCTCAACATCCCACTCTTTTCCCATATAGGCAGTAAGGCCAAACAAGTACCAGTCGGGCAAGTTAAGCAGCGCTGCATTTTGAATACGATCCTGCAGGCTGCCGCCAAACAGCAACTCATTAACAAGCACCAAAGCTAAACCCGATTTGAGCTGGGCTGTGAAATCATCGTGGTTGCCATTAAAGTACACAAAAATTTTATTGCTCACCACCTGCGCATAACCTCCGGGGTTTTGGGCCTGATCACTTAACACATTCAGGTTTGTTTGTTTGTAATCAGATAAGGTATTGTAGATAATAATTTCAACACGTCCGCTCAATCGGTGATCAATAGCCTGTTCGATATTGTTGAGCTCGCTTTCGCAGGTTCGGGCGGCATAGGAAGCCAACTCCCGGCCCCCGGTATAATGGAAGGCGTCAAAATTTTCGGATCGTACATACGACCATTCAAATTTCCCATATTGTACGCGGCTTTGACCGAATGGTGTATACATACCCTGACCCAAAAGAGAGGCTGGAAGCAGGAGCCATATAACGATATGGAGGTATGTTCGGAGCGGGTACAAATCACTTGGGGTTTTAACAACCAAATTTGGGTATAACAAGCTTAACAAACAAGTATCTTTTTTCTGATTTTAGAGATATTGGAAACCGTTCTTTTGCTAAAGGGCACGCCCGTATCTGAAATGTGGGTTGTGCCCTTTAGAGGCATGGTGTGGGAGGGAATGGAAAAACTCCCGATAACAAACATCTTTTTTGTTAATTTTGGGTGCTCTAAATCACCCTGTCAACCCCCTTTTACATGATTTCAGTTCAATCTTTTACATTTAACGAGTTTCAGGAAAATACCTATGTATTGTACGATGAAACAGGCGAGTGTGTCATTATCGACCCCGGCTGTTTCAGTCCGGGCGAAGAAAAGGAGCTTTCGGAGTTTATCAGTAGCCACAATCTGAAACCGGTAAAACTGCTCAATACCCATTGCCATATCGACCATGTTTTGGGGAATACCTTTGTGTGTGAACAGTACAATATTCCGCTTTACCTGCATAAAGACGAGTTATTTACGTACAACGATACCATGCGCTGGACGGCCATGTTTGGGATTCCGCCTTTGCTTGTTCCCGAAAACAAGGTGTTTATTACAGAAAAAGATACCATCGAATTTGGCAACAGTAAATTGCAAATCGCACTGGCTCCCGGACATTCCAAAGCATCCTTGGTTTTTTACAATAAGGAGGAATTGTTCGCCATTGCGGGTGACGTTCTTTTTTTAGAAAGTGTTGGCCGTACCGATTTGGCAGGAGGCAATTACGAAACCCTGATGCAGAGCATCCAAACACAATTGATGATCTGGCAGGATGAGATGAAAATATATCCGGGTCATGGACATCCTACCAGCATTGGCCACGAGCGCAGGTTTAATCCGTTTTTGAATCCGTAGGCCGGTTGGCCAGCCATACAGCCAAATAGCCCATCGGGAAATAAGCAGCAACCAAATCAACGACTGAAAACCATACCGGAGAAGGCAGTTGCGTTACCATGTATAATCCACCCATAAAAAACAATGCACTGATGATCATAGCAGGACGCATAGGGTTTGCTGTTACAAATTTGGCAGCTATATAGGCTGAGACTAAAGTTCCCAATGCATGTGCTAAAAACGGAAACAAAAAATGTTTGGGTTCAAACAAAAACATCGAAGCTTGAAGTCCTTCCATAGTTTGAGTATTTGCACCTTCGGGTGGTGGAATAATGGATCCACTGATATTAATGATACCCCCATTTACAAAGCTACCCATGATACAGCCGACTATGGTTACTAAAATGTTGCGAAGAGCTGAGTTCATATTGCTACGGTTAAAGGTTTAGTAGCATTGCCAGGTGTAAGAACGCAAAATGGTGTCCTGCGATAATCTATTGATTGACTCCTGAACAGGTAAATTATTAGCCCCCCATTCATATGTATGGGTATCAATATTATCTCTGTATTGCTCGGTTTTTACCGCATGGCTGTTTCCTCTTCCAATGCGACCCACCCAGCTTCTAAACTCCCCCATTTTACATGGTTTATCGGTATAGTATGTATACGACATGGAAAGTGTAGTATTGGTAATTGTTCCGGTTTGCGAGTCGAAAATTAAGTCATATACACGTATCAGGTCCCCGTCCGAGTACTCATAACTTCTCCCCGAATACGTACTGCTAGTTGGATTTTTATACATATGCAGAATCAGGTAACCCTGATCATTGTAGTTGTAAATGGAGGTGTACGCACTCTTTTCGCCCCTAGTTGAATCGATAAACCCGCTTGCGTTTAGATAATGGGTGCTTCGATAGGTTGTAGTGTTTCCATCCTCATTGGTACGTGTGGCTGTTTGAAGGATTGTATTTCCGATGTAGCTATATGTTATTATAGAGGAATCGTGATATTGGGATTGACGAACAATTCGTTTCAGGCTGTCGTAACTATAAATCGTCTCTCCATTGGGATAAGAAACCCCTCCATTGGGGAAACTCATTTTTGTAAGTAAACAGGTTGGAGCCGTAAGTCGATAGCTGATGCTATTACCGGATCCCGGGGTTGGGGAGTCGTCAGCTTCTTTTTTGCAGGCACCTATAAAAAGCACCATGCAGGCAAAATACAGAATTGAATATTTCATTGTTAGTTGCATTTCCAGGTGTAATAGGTGTTGCCACCATACGTAGCCGGTCGTACCGCAGGCAATCCGTTTTCAATAGTATAAGAATAAGTTATGACAATATTTCCTGAATTGTCAAGAACATCTTTTCGGGCTTTCATATTTGCCCTGCCTGTGCGGGATGTCCATGCCCAGGATGCATCTATTTTTCCGGGCAAATCAGAATAATAGGTGAAAGTATTACCGAGTGAACTATCCATTAACATGCCGGTTTCACCATCAAAATTTAAGTGGTAGGTTGCTGTTCGATTGCCTCCCGTGTACAAAAAACTATTTCCGGTACCGGGCACAGCTCCCGAATAGTATAAGGAACGAACCAGATACCCCGCGTTATTGTATACATAATGAATGGAGGTAGTAGATGGAGAGAAGAATTCACCGACTGATGAATCAATCAATCCCATACTATTGAGATAGTGGATACAGGTTTTGACTGTTTCGGAACCATTTTTGGTTATTGTTCTTGAAACCTCAGTGATGGTATTATTGTGATAGGTATAGGTTTCAATAGATGAATCATGCTGGCTGTATGTGAGGTGTGCACACCTCATCACCAACCGCTTTTGACTGTCATAATAGTTTCGCCCCCAAAGGGATGACGAACTATCAGTTTCAATCAAACAGGCTGGTGCTGTGATTGTGTACGCAGGCGCATTCGGATCAGGTGTAGTGTCGTCTGA
Source organism: uncultured Bifidobacteriaceae bacterium (assembly GCA_964392775.1). Classification (GTDB taxonomy): domain Bacteria; phylum Bacteroidota; class Bacteroidia; order UKL13-3; family UKL13-3; genus UKL13-3. The sequence continues at coordinate 5,856 of CAYMRD010000020.1, read as the reverse complement.
TGTACCATTCTCTTTTTTGCACGCGCCTAACAAAAATGCGATGCAGGTTAAATATATTAATGAGTATTTCATAGGTTTAGTTATCACTAAGGTAGTCATAAGATTGAATAAAATAAAATGGCGGTATTCTCATTTTTTTCAATCATATTATATAATTGCTCTTTACCGGTTCAAAGAATCATAGCCTTGTGTTTTTTGTAAGTCTTTTTATACGTATAATCGTATTAGGTATTCGGAATATACCTGTAAACAATAAACATACGATGGGTATCCTTTCACGATTGATAATGGTTTTGTTTGGATTAGGTATGGGTATATGGGTCCATGCGCAAACGGATTCGATACAGCGTTCTGTCGCTGATTCCATACAGGAGCAAAAACTGCTTGTGGCCGACTCAAACAGCAAAGAGATGGTAAGGGTTTTGCTTAAAACCCGGTTGAAACAAAACCTTAAAACCTACCATGATACCAAAACCCTGTCGAGGCAAAAGAAGAAACTGATTGAGTTGCGCAACTTTGCCGAAAAGCTGGAGTCGGTGCTCGAGAATGCACCCGATACCCACCAGATTGCGCGCATGATTAAACAAACGGAGCATTATTATGTAATGGCTCTCACCGGTATTAAAAGAGACTCCAACACTTTTGCTGTTTCCCGAAACCTTGCGGCCAGTGAGTTAATCATGATTGAGTTATTGAGCGAGCTGGACGAAACTATGCTGATGATGGATGCCGAAATCAATACCATCGACAAGATGCAAATGACCTTTGATTCATTGGCTACCGATACGTCTATCTATAATGTGCCCGATGATACGGTTAAGTTTAGAGAGGTGGTGGTGCAGTTAAGCGCTTTAAGCAAACAACTGATGCCTTTTGTGCGCAAAATGTATACAGTGGAATATGAATTACTGAAACTGCGGGAACAGGTGAGTGGTTTGTCGGATCGAATTAAACAAGCCATCGAACATATTAATGAAGCCCGGAGTTACCAGGAAGGACATGTGTTTCAGCGGGAGATTGCAAACCTGTGGGAGGATGCCCATCTGACTCAAAACGGGTTGAATGATTCGGTTAAAAATCCATTTTTCCGCAACCGGATTATGATGCTGGGTTTTTTACGCCACAATCAATCATTGTTATTGTTTATGGCTTTGCTGTATGCCGGGGTGGTAGCACTGTTTTATTTTATGAAACACGCGCTCATCTCTCAGCATGGAGATTTAACGGTGGCCGAATCCAATACTGTATTTAAGTATCCGTTTTTAAGTTTGTTGTATGTAACATTAACCATCGGTCAGTTTTTCTTTGTTTACCCGCCTTTTATTTTTCAGGCTGTTATTTGGTTAGTGTTGAGTGGGATCTCTGTCTTTTTTCTTTTCAGGCATACACCCTTGTTCGAACGAAGCAATGCTATCCGCTGGTTATTGATTTGTTATCCTGTTCCGGTATTTATTAATTTATTGCTCATTCCCTCTGATGCCGAAAGGTATGCAATAGCCGCACTTGCTCTGGTGGCAACGGTGCTGTCGTTTGTATACTGGAAAAACAACCGCCAGCGTTTGTTAACCAATAAAGTTGTGCTGCTGATGTTTCTGTTGTTTATTATATGTGAGGGAGGAGCCTTTTTTGCCATGTGCTTCGGGCGTTTTAATCTGGGCAAAACACTGCTGACATCAGCTTATTTTACAGTGATCACAGCTATCTTTTTAATATGGACACAACGACTGGTGATTCAGTTGCTTTATTTTCCGGTGAATGAAACGGATGGAGTAAGTCATTTTTTTGAAAAAATAAAAAAGGTACAGGCGCGTATTTCAGGCATTATGAATGTGATGGTTTACGTGGGTATCGTCATCGTCTTCTTCCGAAACTTTTATATGTACAATACCTTTATGACCTGGCTCAGAGAAATCATTGATGCCGAACGGTTCATCGGGCATTATTCATTTACCCTGTACAGCATGATAGTATTTGTGGTGACCCTTGTTGTTACCTTTACGGTGAACCGTTTGCTGGCCTTTGTGTTCGACAATGCCGGTGCACAGGCAGAGGGTGGCACAGGCTCAAAAGGCGGACTTAAAAACTGGATACTGCTGGTTAAATTAGGTGTCATCATTACCGGATTTTTTCTCGCTTTTGCCGCGGCAGGCGTGCCTTTAAACAAGCTGGTTATCATCATCGGATCATTGGGTGTGGGTATCGGGTTTGGTTTGCAAAACCTGGTGAACAATGTGATTAGTGGTGTAGTATTGGCTTTTGAACGGCCTTTTGAAGTGAGCGATCTGGTTCAGATTAATTCCCACATGGGACGTATCAAAGAGATTGGCATGCGCAGCTCCAAAATTGAAAATGTAGATGGGTCGGAAATGATTGTACCCAATGGTGATTTGCTCAACCAGCAAATTATTAACTGGACCCATTCACACAATAACCGCAGAATTGAAATTGTAATAGGGCTGGATTATGGTACTGATATTGGCCGCGCCAAAGGATTGATTGAAGCAATGCTGCTGGAGTTGGATGAAGTGCGCAAAACACCTGCACCAAGCGTGTTCGTCAGCGATTTTAAAGACAGTGATATTCAAATCAAGGTATTGTGTTGGGTATCGGTTGATGGGTTCCTGCTCTCACGCAGCAATGTAATTTTGGCCATCGAAAAACTGTTCAGGGAAAATGATATCGTGATTCCGTTTCCGAAGTTGGATATAACGATTGGGAAAGAAGAAGTAAAATAGATAGCGCAATATTCTAAGTAGACAAGTAAATGAATAAGTTACTGATTTCGATTTTCATTTTGATCAATTTGGCAAGCTATGGCCAACAACAGTCAAATATTACTCTACTTAATAAGAGGCAGCTAAAAGGCGTTAAAATATATTGTGATATAGATGACGCAATGAGAGAACCTGAAAAGGTTATTATTCTCGATTTAACCGGAAAACGATTAGACTCATTGCCGGAATCAATAGGGCAACTAATTAATTTGCAGGTGTTGAAACTAGGGTGTAAGATAAATGACTCTGTTCCTAAAAGAATTATACGAAAATCAAGACGGATTGGAGGTGGTATAATGCATCTGGATAGAGGTACAGGGAGATTTATTAAATATAACTATATAACGAAGTTGCCAGATTCAATTAAATTTCTAACAAAACTTCAAGAGATTAATTTAAGTAATAATCGATTAAAAGAAGTTCCTTTCGAATTGGCAAAACTGAAACAACTAAAACTAGTGAATCTCAATGTAAATTATGCTCTTTTAGATAAGGTTGATGATTTGAAAAAACTCAAAAGCATGTTGCCATCAGACTGTAATTTAGTGACAGGGATGGAAATAGATTAGTGAAGAAATACGGTATGCCCAATACCCAAGAGTCTCAAAACGGGGTTACCTTATCACCACATCATCAATCAACTTCTCACCGGCATTAAAAATTTATACATTTGAGAATGGAAAATAATACAAACTGGACACCCTCACCTGACGATAACAAACTTGACCTAACTGATAAAAACCTTATCAATGAGTATGAGGCGAAAGGTATTGCAGCGGCCGAATTTTTTGTATTCGGATTGGATAGTGAGACAGAAATTTCTACACAATTATTATTGGAAATACACAGGATAGCATTCTCAGAGCTTTATGAATGGGCCGGATCATGGCGCACAACAACAGTTACAGTTGGGCAACTCACTCCTCCGGAACCATCAAAAGTACTGCAGTTAATGTATCAATTCATTGACAATTTGAATTTCAAAATTCGCAACGCATCAAGTGAACAAGATCATATCTACTGTTTGACTTTTGCTCACTATGAGTTTATTCGCATTCATCCGTTTAATAATGGTAATGGTAGAACAGGACGAATCTTAATGAATATAGTAGCGCTCAAATTTGGATACAAACCACTTGAACTTTATCACAGAGAAGGTAACAGCAGAAAAAACTATATAGCAGCCATGAAACTGGCAGATAATGGAAACTTTGAACCTCTAACGACCTTGATTAGAAAAGAATTGTCCGCCTTTTAACTCTTGCTCTTTTAACAACGACAAAACAATCTCCTCAACCTTTGGCCGCGACACTTGCTGGTTTTCCAACGACATTGTAGAGAAAACAGTACTCGTCAGCATTTGAGCCAAGAAGCCTTTTTCTTTTAGTTGCGGATATTTATCGTAGAATTTCATTCTGAGAACAAATGTACATATTTATCGACCAATGACAACAGGCTATTAAAGCGAAGGCCCTTTACCGTATCACCACATCATCAATCAACTTCTCACCGGCCTCAGCATTCACCACCTCAATCAGTTTGCGCTTGCTATATGTAAGTTCGGTGCGCAGGGGGGCAGAGGTTACCTGCAAAAACAATTTGCCTCCGCTGAAGTATATTTTTTCGGTATTTTTCGCAATCAGGTTACCTACCAGCTTTTCCCAGCTATTAATGATTTTGATTTCCTTGAGCTTAGTATCTATATGATTGGAAGCAAACAATTCGCTGATCACATCCTTAATCGATTGCTCGTTGGTATTGCGTGGTTTTTTCATGAGCGTCAAATTTCGTGAATGTTTCCGTTATCCACGCTGAAATATTTTACAGGCACCTGGGGCATCTTATCAAACACCTCTTTTAACCGTGGCAAATGCGTGTCGGTGATCCAGATCTGCCCAAACTCGCCATGGGCAATCATTTGCAGCAAGGTGTTTAGGCGGTGTTGGTCCAGCTTTTCAAAAATATCATCCAGCAATAACAAAGGTTTAATACCTGTTTGTTGATTGAGGTAGGCGTATTGCGCAAGCTTCAAAGCAATGATGAACGACTTTTGTTGTCCCTGTGAGCCATATTTTTTAAGTGGATATTGGCCAATGGTAAACAATAATTCATCCTTGTGAATGCCTTTGGTGGTACGTTGGGCAGCCAGATCATTACGTTCGCTGTCACGCAACAAAACATCAAGGTGGTGTTCGTGCAAATCGGTTTCATACACCACATTCACCTCTTCGTTTCCACCCGATAAGAGTTTGTAGAAGTCGCAAAACACCGGAACAAAACTTTCCATAAAGGTTTTACGCTTGAGGTAAAGGGTTGTTCCGTAGCGAATCAGTTGTTCGTTATAGGTTTGCAATAACAGGGTGTCGATATATCCTTGCAACGCAAAGTTTTTAAGTTGCTTGTTGCGCTGCTCCAATACGCGGTTGTACGAAAGCAAGTCGGTGAGGTAAACCTTGTCGAATTGAGACAGGAATCCATCCATAAACTTCCTGCGTTCTTCGCTGCCCTCATGGATGAGCATAATATCATTGGGCGCAATCATCACCAAAGGATATAACCCGATATGGTCCGATAGTTTAGCATGCTCATTATTGTTGAGGTGAACGGTCTTTTTGCGGCCCCGCTGCACGGCTATGCGCACGTTTTCGCTGAGTCCGTTCCGGTCAAATCCGGCTTCAATAAAAAAATAGTCGGCCCCGTTGTGTAAAATATGCTGCTGATCCGACCCGTTAAAAAAACTTTTGGTAAACGACAGGTAATACACGGCATCCAGCAAATTGGTTTTGCCGGCTCCGTTGTTTCCGGTAAAGCAGTTTACGCCCCGGCACAGGGAAATTTGTCCTTGTGGGTAGTTTTTAAACTGTTCAAACCGAAGCCAATCAATATGCAGCATGGGCCCCAAAGATAACAAACTGTAACCCTGTACCCTGCGTTTCAGGCGTATTTTGATTTAAGAAACTCATTTACAGGAATGTACAGGGCAACACGCATTAAAAATGTCTGAAAAAGTAAACGATTAGAAACAGGGTGTAGGAAAACGGGTTAGATAAGTTGTATTCAGGGGGTATTTCTTTGAAGTATG